>NZ_DASPHO010000029.1:0-4073 GCF_035629615.1 Hyalangium sp.
GTTCTGCCTGTAGTCCGAGAGACGGAACGTGAAGGGGGAGTCGCCATCCGCCGCGAGGACGAGGCCCTGGTCCAGCACATCGAGCACCCGAAGCCCCAGGCCTCGCGCGAACGACTCCACCTGGCCTTGGAACCCACCATCCGTGCGGTAGCGGCGCAGCAACTCTCGATGCGCTGTCTCCATGGCCCGGTTGCGAGCCAGCGCGTAGAAGAGGAGCCGCCCGGCGTCCTCGGCCTCGCTGGTAGGCGTGCTCATTCGCTCCCTCCAACGCGCAGATCCTGACCGCCATACTCCAGATCGTTTAGCGAGCCGTCAGCCCGGACGGCGAAGGGCTCCCTTCCATCGGGATCCCAGGCCCACAGGAGCCTCAGCACGAGCAGCCGGCGGATGGCCGGGGGCTCTCCCGCCTGGCGCGACGCCTCCAGCAACCCTCCGAGCGTTCCCCCTCGAGCGAGCCACCGCTCCACGGCCTCCCGGACTTCGGGAGCGAACCGCGCCTCGATCGCCGAGAGCGGCTCGAGGATGTCCGCGGACACCTCAAGGTCCTGCTCGGCCTCACGCCGCCGCGGAGCCAGCAGCTGGCTGGCCAGGGCGGCGAGATCGAAGACAGGAAGCACGGCCGGTCCATGCAGGGCCGGGAGCAGCTCCTCGATCAGCGGCGCCACCACCTCGACCGTGTGTGCCACGAGCGGGTGAAAGACCTCTCGCTCGAGGTCCGGCAGGGCGCTGGCGCGCACGCGGCGGAAGCGCTGGACTTCCTGCTCAGCCAGCCAGGTCTCGTTCACCGTGAGCAGCTCCTCGTGCAACTTCAGGTGGCGCTGCCGGCAGTCGCTCAGGGCATCCCGAAGCTCGACCAGAGAGGACGCATCCTTCCCGTCGTCCACCGCCACCCGCTCCTCCACCGTGTCGAGGAGGCCCCGCTCCACCTGCAGCCGCGTCTCGAGGTGGCCGCGCGCCGAGGCGATGGTGGCGAGCATGCGCTGAGCATTCACACGGGCCACATCCCGCCGCACCTGGCGGAGGGTGCTCCGGAGCGACTCCGCATATTCGATGCTCCGCAGGCGGGCCTGACGGGCGGTGGCGACAGCCGCGCCGATCGCGCCGCGGTCGACCTGAGCCCGAAGCACCGCCTCTGCCGCCGTCTGGGCATCCTCGACATCCACGTCGAGCATACCCGCGTAGAAGTTGATGGCCTCGGTCGTTGCCTTCACGACGATGGTGCCATCATCCGCCTCCTCTTCACGCAGGAGGTGAAAGCGGACGGAGCGCCAGGTGGCGGTGGTGGGCCCCTCGAAGGACATGTACGGCTCGTCAAAGGCGCGCCTGCGCGACGGCTCGTTGAGCAGGTGCTCGATCACGGCATCCGCCACTTCGGTGACGTCCTTGCTGGTGAGGGGGGGCTCCGCGGTGCGGATCAACGGCTCGAGCGCGTGGTGAAGGTTCTGCCGGGTCGCGCCATAGCCGAGCCCCATGTGCTCGATGGCGGAGTCGATCGCGCGCAAGGCCAGGGCGCGCAGATCATGCCGCTCCAGGTTGCGCGCCCGGCTCGCCTTGCCCTCTTCGAGGCGGTGAAGGGGCCCGGTGCGCGCCAGGGTACGAACTCTGCGCGAGAGCAGCTGCTCCCAGCTCTCGGGCTGTCCAGAATGTTGGGTCATGATCTCACGTGATAGGTAGCATAGCTTCTGCCCTACCTATTACGACAAGATAGCTCGTACGCCAGCGTGCCGAGGAAGAGCCTATGTATCCGTGCTCAGGGGCACGGTCCTCAGCCAGCGGACCTGAAGCGGCTGGCTCCTCGGCCGGCGCACGGCCAGGGCGGCCTGGTGCCTCAAGGAGGGCCGGTGTTGGAAGAACTGCCACGCCTCGGGATCGTCTCGCAGGCGTGGATCGAAGGAGATCCTCGGCGGCTGTCCTGGCTCGAGCCCGAAGGCGAACTGCTCCAACGGGAGCGAGAGGCCCATTCCTCGCGCCTTGATGTACGCCTCCTTCAGGGTCCAGTACTCGAAGAAGCGCTCCTGCTGGCGCTCTACCTCCAGAGCCCGCAGGGCCGTCACCTCCGAGGGCGCGAAGAACCGGTCGGCGAGCCCCACCGTCTCTCCCGCACGCAAGGCGTCCTCCACATCCACGCCCACATCCACGTCGCGCGCCACCGCTACGATCGCCATCCCGTCCGTGTGGCTGAGGTTGAAGCGCAGCCTCGGGCTCCCCTCCCCCGCCACCGCCGGGCAGCCATACGCGTTCGTGACGAAGGACCACGCCTCGGGTCCCACCGGCGCATAGCGCGACAAGGTCAACCGCACGAGCGCATGCGAGACCAGGTACTGCCGCCGGTGTCGCTCGAAGTGGAACCTCCGCTGCTTCTCTCGCTCCTCGGGACTGAGCAGCCTCAGGTACGCCTCGAGCAACCGAGGCTCCTCGATCTGCTCGGGCTCCGTGATCCAGACATGGACCTCGTCCGGCGGCAGGGGCATCAACGGCGGCTCGGAGGAAACGGGCGGCATTCACGGGCTAGCGAAGCAGGCTTCCTGCCCCCTTGTCACGAGTCCTCGCGCACCCACGTCTCCCAGTTCTCCCACCACCGCGCTAGGCTGATCCTCGACTGCGGCGATGTGCGCCGCCCCCTCCTGGGAGTCCCCGTGGACCTCTCCACCGCGACGCCAAAGCTCCAGACCCTGCGCGCCCTGATGACGGGCCACACCGATCGGCGCGACGAGCAGCAGATCCTCCAGCTCTTCGAGACCGCTGCCGCGGATGAGCTCAACTACCTGCTCACCAACGTGGATGTGGACGCCCTCTTCTCCGACGTGGACGACCGTGTCGTCGGCCCGAACAACCTCACCGCGCTGCTCGACCTGCTGTGCGTCAGACGCGCCCACGAGCTGGGCCTTCCCGTGCGTGCGGGCCTCATGTTCGCGCTCCAGAAGGGCCCCACGCACCAGCTCGCCGAGCGGATGGTCCGCGCCCTGTTCCTCGGGCTGCGCGGCCGCGAGCTCACCGAGTTCAAGAACCTCCTCGATGGTCGTGGCAACTACCGCGACCTGCAGCAGCTCGTCTTCACTGACGTGGATGACCCGGCACTCCGGCAGGAAATCCTCGACCACCTCCGCCGAGAGGCCGCCGCCGCCCCGAGCGGCGAGAACAAGGTCCTCAGCGACATTGACGACACGTTCCTCGCCAACTGGAAGGACACCCGCTACCCCCCCAAGACCGTGTATCCCGGCGTGCTCCAGTTCTACCGGGAGCTCGATCGCGGTCCCGGCGTCATCCCCGGCCGCGAGGGCGATCTCACCTTCGTCAGCGCCCGGCCCATGGATCCCATGGGGCTCATCGAGGACAAGACCCTCGAGACCCTGCGCCAGCATGGGGTGAGCTCGGCGGTGATGCTCGCTGGGGCCTTCAGCCACCTCATCGGCAACGCTCGCATCGCGGAGAAGAAGTTCGACAACTTCAGCCGCTACGCACAGCTCTACCCGGAATATGGCTTCGTCTTCACCGGCGACAGCGGCCAGGGAGATGTGGCCTTTGGCGAGCAGATGCTGGCGGCCCACCCCGAGTCGGTCCGGGCCATCTTCATCCACGACGTCGTCGACACGCCCGAGGCTGTCCGGAAAGCCTGGCGCGCCCAGCGCATCTTCTTCTTCGATAACTACGTAGGCGCTGCCGTGGAGGCCTATGAGGTGGGCGTCATCGCCCGGGACGGCGTGGCGCGCGTGGCCCGCGCCGCCCGGGAAGAGTTCGAGAAGATCCCCTTCACCTCCGAGGACCAGAGGCAGTCCCGACGCGCCGAGCTCACGCGAGACCTCCAGCGTGCCGAGGCCCTCAGTGCCCCCCGGCCATGATCCCCACCTCCAGCGCGAGATCGAAGGAGAGATCCGGCGAGGTGGCTCCTACCTGCTTCACCATCACCGCGATGGTGTTCTCGCCGTGGATGAACGGGTTGGGTGACAGCGCCAGGCTCGCGGTCTCCTGCAGGTCCTCTACGCTCGCGGATGCGTACTTGTTGTGTGCAGGATTGTTGATGTGGCGCGAGAACACCTGGGTCCCGTTCACGTAGACCACCACTCCATCATCGA
>NZ_DASPHO010000030.1:0-15582 GCF_035629615.1 Hyalangium sp.
AAACCGCTGGGTAACGGCCACCCGCTCGGCGCGGTGGTGACCACCCCGGAGATCGCCGCGTCGTTCGACAATGGCATGGAGTACTTCAGCACGTTTGGAGGCAGCCCGGTGTCGTGCGCCATCGGGCTGGCCGTGCTGGACGTCATTGCTGACGAGGGCTTGCAAGCGAACGCGCTGCGCGTGGGCGAACAGCTCCGGCAGGGGTTTCGCGAGCTGGCCACGCGCCATGAGCTCATTGGCGATGTGCGGGGCCTGGGATTGTTCATGGGAGTAGAGCTCGTGCGCGACCGGACGACGTTGGAGCCCGCGCCTGCGCAGACTCACTACATCACCCAGCGGCTCAAGGAGCGAGGTGTGCTCGTGAGCATCGACGGCCCGCTGAACAACGTGCTCAAGATCAAGCCGCCGTTGGTGTTCTCCGGCGCTGATGCCTCGTTCTTCATCGAGGCGCTGGACCTCCTGCTCGCCGAGGACGCCGCGCGCGCGGGTTGAGGCCACCGCCTACAAGTGGATCCCGTTGCAAGGTGAGGGGAGCTGTCTCTTCCCCACGCGCCCTGTGGGAAAGGGCGCAGCTCACGCCGACTTCGGCTCTCTCAGCTCGCGGCGCAGGATCTTGCCCACGTTCGTCTTCGGCAGCTCGGAGCGGAACTCGATGTGCTTCGGGCGCTTGTAGCCGGTCAGCCGCTCCTTGCAGAACTCCCTCACGGTCTCCTCGGTCAATGACGGGTCGCGCTTGACGATGAAGAGCTTGACCACCTCACCGGAGTGCTCGTCCGGCACGCCGATGGCCGCCGCCTCCAGCACTCCTGGACACTCGATCGCCACTCCCTCGATCTCGTTGGGGAAGACGTTGAAGCCAGACACCAGGATCATGTCCTTCTTGCGGTCGACGATCTTCGTATGGCCGCGCTCGTCCATGACGCCAATGTCACCCGTCTTCAAGAAGCCGTCCGCGTACATCACCCGAGCCGTCTCGGCCGGCTGATTCCAATAGCCGGCCATCACCTGCGGACCGCGGATGCAGATCTCGCCGGGCTGACCGAGCGGCACAGGCTTGCCGTCATCGTCGCGGAGCTCGATCTCCGTGGACGACAGGGGCAGGCCAATCGTGCCTGTGAACCTGTCGTTGTCGGTCGGGTTGCAGGACACGCTCGGCGAGGTCTCCGAGAGGCCATACCCCTCGACGATGGGGCACTTCGTCCGCTCCAACCACCTGCGGGCGACAGCCTCCTGCACCGCCATTCCACCGCCGTTGGCCACCCGCAGGCTGGAGAAGTCCACCGTGTCGAAGTCCGGGTGGTTGAGCAGCGCGTTGTAGAGCGTGTTGACTGCGGGGAACATGTGGAACTTCCACTTGCGGATGTCCCGGATGAGGCTGCCAATGTCACGCGCATTGGGAATCAGCAGGGCCAGTCCGCCGCTGCGCATGACCAGCAGGCAGCACACCGTGAGCGCGAAGATGTGATACAGGGGCAGCGCGGTGACGGTGACGATCTGATCGATCGGAGCGCCCTTGCGCAGCGAGGGCTGCATCCATGCCTCGGATTGGAGCACGTTGGCGACAACGTTGCGGTGCAGCAGGGTCGCTCCCTTGGACACGCCCGTGGTCCCGCCGGTGTACTGGAGGAAGGCGACATCCTCGGCCTTCAGCTCCACGGGCTTGAGGGACAGGCCCTTGCCCTCCGCGAGGGCCGCGTTGAAGCGGGTGCAGCCGGGCAGCGACCAGGCGGGCACCATCTTCTTCACGCTGCGCACAACGAAGTTGACGATCGTGCCTTTCACGCCTCCCAGCAGGTCCCCCATGCTGGCCACCACCACGTGGCGGACCGGCGTCTTGTCCAAGATCTTCTGGAGGGTGGCCGCGAAGTTCTCGAGGACGATGATGGCCTCGGCGCCGCTGTCCTTCAGCTGGTGCTCGAGCTCGCGTGGGGTGTACAGCGGATTGACGTTGACCACGACGTAGCCCGCACGCAGCACCGCGGCCAGTGCCACCGGGTACTGCAGGATGTTGGGCATCATGAGGGCGACCCGGGACTGCGGTGCCAGCCCGCGCGACTGAAGCCAGGCGCCGAGCTGGCGCGACAGGCGGTCAACCTCGCCATAGGTCAACGCCTTGTCCATGCAGACGAAGGCGCGGCGTGAGGCATACTTCTGGAACGATTCCTCCAGCAGGTGCACCAGGGATCGGTACTCGCGAGGATCGATCTCGCTCGGCACACCCGCAGGGTAATGCTTCAGCCACACCTT
Source organism: Hyalangium sp. (assembly GCF_035629615.1). Classification (GTDB taxonomy): domain Bacteria; phylum Myxococcota; class Myxococcia; order Myxococcales; family Myxococcaceae; genus Hyalangium. Next base: position 2,248 of record NZ_DASPHO010000030.1, read on the forward strand.
CTCCATCTGCGCATCTCCTGGGTGGAAATCGTCTTTGAATCGTAGCCGAGATCGCACCCCCTTGAGCGCCCGGCCGCCTTCCTGCCGAAGAAGCTCTCGAACTCGCCGGACTCCATACCGATCTGCTAGGGTGCGGACCTCCACCCCCCGCCGAACGCTCCACGAGCGCACACCTCACGCGCTCGAATGAGTTCGTCTTTCACAGGAGCCAATCGACATGGGTTCAAAGGTCACCGAAGAAGTGAAAACGAAGCAGTCCGTGAAGGAGCTTGTCGAGAAGGACTACACTGTCGCGGTGCTCGAGAGCACCCTTCCGGTCGTCCTCGACTTCTACTCCCCCGATAGCGCGGCCTGTACGGCGCTCGCCCCCAGGTTTGGGGCCGTCGCCGAGAAGTTCGAGGGAAAGATCCAGTTCATCAAGATCCTGCGGCAGAACAATCCGGGGCTCTCAGAGAAGCTGGGCGTGACCACCAGCCCCACCCTTGTCTTCTTCAAGCAGGGTCAGGAGTCTGGCCAGCGGCTCACGGGGAATGACATCAAGCGCACGGACTTGAAGGCGCAGGTCGAGGCGCTGCTCAAGTAGGCCTCGATAGGACTCAGTGACTCACAGCTGTTCTCAAACCAAGGAGAAGCACCATGCCCAAGGGACAACAGAAAGCGAAGAAGAGCAACAAGCCGAAGCTGACCACCCAGGAGAAGCAGAAGAAGAAGAAGGAGAAGAAGGCGAAGTAGGCCCAGGCGGGCTCAAGCCTGCCGGGGCTCCCTTCTGGAAGGGCTCGGGGTCCTCAATCGAAGGACCCCGAGAGCCGCTCAATAGCGTCCAAGAGCGCATCTGCCTGAAGAGGCTTTCCCAGGAAGCCCGCTGCTCCGTGCCGCGTGAGCTTCACGGCAGTCGCAGCGTCGGCAGAAATAATAAATCGCGGAATTGAAGTGAGCGCCGGGTCATCGCGGCAGGCGTTGCAGAAGCTCTCGCCGTCCATGACCGGCATGGAGAGGTCCACCAGGATGAGGCTCGGGGGTGGTCCGCTGCGGAGGAGCTCGAGTGCTTCTGCGCCATTCGAAGCCGCTATCACTTTGTAACCGCTGCTCTGCAGGAGCGCCGCGATGCCGTCTCGGACATCGAAGTCGTCATCGACTACCATGACCGTCGTTGACTCAGTCCTCTCGCTCTCATCGGACGAGGGCGCTCGCGCGCCGCGGGAGTCCTTGACCGAGGAGGAGTGCTCAGGGGCGCGATGAGCCCGAATCGTACGTGGGAGGGTTACCGTCAACGTCGTCCCCTCTGACGCTGTCGAGTGGGCAGAGACCTTCCCACCGTGGCTCCGAACAATCTGATCCACGATGTAGAGACCCAGCCCCAATCCTCCACCTGCTACACGCTGCTGGGCGTGCCGTCCCTGTTTGAATGGATCAAACAGCACCGGAAGCAAGTCGCTGGGTATCACAGGGCCTCGATTGTGAACCTCCAGGACAACGTCCTCATCCCGCGCGTGAAGGACCACCCGGACAGCTGTGCGCTCCTCACCGTGCTGCAGGGCATTGTTGACCAGGTTCGTCACGACCTGCGTCAGGCGGTCAGGATCCCATTCGCCCTGGACTGCATCCTTGTCCAGCGCCACAAACTGAATCTCGCGCCACGGATTCGCCAACCGAAAGTCATCGAGAACCTCTTTAAGGAGCGCAAGAAGGTCGATGCGCTTTCGAGACACCCCAAGCTCGCCGGTCACTCGAATGTGCGTGACATCGAGCAGGTCATTGATGATGCGATTGGCCCTCTCCGCACTTCGGAGAGCACGCTCAATGGCCTTCGCTCTCTGCGGATCATCCGTCTTTCGCAGGAGAGATGACGCCACGGTCGTGATGACCGAGAGAGGATTGCGCAGGTCGTGGCTGACGATTCCCACGAGCAACCGCTGGAAGTCGTGCGCGGCAGTGAGTTCTTCGGTCCTCCGTGCGTCTTCCTCGCGCAGCCTTATCATTGTCAGGTAGGCACCCAGCTGCGCGGCGACGACTGAGAACAGTCGAAGATGCTGCGCATCGTACGCGGTGTCGCCGGAGGGCTCCATGCGAACAAGGCCTATCACCTCGTCCAGCCCCATCAGGGGCAGCGTCAGATGCGGAGGACCGTCAGACGAGCGTCCAATCTCTTCGGCGTGCGCCACGAGGCGCAGGACCCTGGTGAGGGTTGCGAGCAGCGGCCCCCGTTCCGCTGCTGACAGCTCGGGTACGACGAACAGCTCATGCGAAGTGCCCGGGAAAGCCTTGAGGAGCGAGCATCGTCGGTACGGGACGAGGTCCCTCGTCAGCTCCAGTGCGCGCACAACCCGCTCATCCGCGCCATCAGCGGATTCCAATGTATGCGCAATCTCAGAGAGGGTCCGTGCGATGCGACGGAGTTCGGCCTCATAGTCGGCGTTCATTTGGCCTCTCTCGGGTCGCCGATGGGCAGGCCGGTGAGAACACCCCTCAGGTCCTTGAAGCGCCCCTTGATGACCTTCAGGCCGGCGGATCCGACGGTCAACGACTGAAGCTCGGAGTCGTGCTTGATACCGCGAGCCTTGATCACCGAGATGGCCCGCTCGAGCTTGGCTCCGATCTCGAGGTAGCGAAGCTGGATGAGGTTGTCGGCGATGAAGGACACGCCATGCCCCGTGAGCTGGGCGGTACCGATAAGCTGTTCGGACTCGACCGTCATGAGGAGCGTCACCCCTGCGCCCCGCATGTGCTTCGCGATGGCGTAGACCATCTCCTTATAGCGCCGGTCGGAGGGCACGCCCAGCGCCATGGTGGTCAGGCTGTCGAACACCGCTCGGGTCGCGCCCATTTCGCGCACCTGCCTTCGGGCCTCGTACAGGAATCGATCCGTCGAGAGCTCGACCGGCGACGCGTACTTGATGACGAGCTTGCCTTGTTTCTCGAGGGCGGCGAGGTCCCATCCCAGGTTGCGCGCAATCCAGCGGAGCTGGTCCGGGGTCTCCTCGAGGGTGAAGAGGACTCCCTTCTCCCCATGGCGCGCCCCCTCCATGAGGAAGCTCAGGCTGAGGAGCGTTTTCCCAGTTCCGGTCGCTCCCTGAACGACGGTCGCGCTCCCGCGAGGGAGCCCACCTCCGAGGAGCTCATCGAGCCCCTCAATGCCGAGGAGCGCGCGCTCTCCCGACGCTGCGCTTGGCTGAAGCTCCATGTCAGCGGGAGTGCTCACCCGAGGATAGAAGGAGAACCCCACCTTGCTGATGTCAAAGAAGTGCCGACCCGAGGTGTACCCAGCACCGCGGAGCTTGAGCACCTCCATCTCCCGCACGGAGGTGAGCTCCTGGCGCTCGCTCCCGAGGCGTAGGATGCCATCCGCCACGGCGAACTCGGCGAAGGATGGGTACTCGTCACGGGTGTACTCACCGACCAGCAAGGTCGTCGCGCCCCAGCCTGTCGTTTGCACCGCCAGGTCGTAGATGAAAGGACGCGCCGCGGCGCCCTGGCCGCGAAGGAGCTCGCCCACAGCACGAAAGCTGTCGATCGCCACGAAGTCAGGCTCGTGCTTCTCCACGCGAGCCACAATCTCCGCGAGTGTCCGGTCTGCCCCCTCGCGGACACAGGCGCCGAGGTCAACGAACATGACCTGCTTGTCGAGCAGCTCGACATCAAAGAAGTCGAACAGCTGCATGTAGCGAATGACCTTGAGGGCCGGTTCCGAGAGGGTGGTGAAGTAGAGGCACTTCTTCCCTTGGCGTGCTGCGTGGAAGAGCATCTGGAGCGTCAAGACCGTCTTCCCGGACCCCGGTTCACCGGCGATCATCACCACGGAGCGAGCGGGTATGCCTCCACCGAGAATCTTGTCCAGCGCCTGGTCACCCGTGCTCTGGAACTCGAGCGGAGTGTTTTTCGAAGTCATGACTCATTCTCCGAGGGAAATACGCGGCACCGCTCGAGGTCAGGAATCCCACGGAGTCGGTGCAGAACCACAGAGCCCGTCAGCTCGAGCAGCAGGGGGTGCAGCTCTCGGGCGACCTCCCGTAGGCCATCGAGCGCTTCTGTGGCGTTGTCCTTCCACCCAGGCGGAAGGACATATCGATACTCGAAACGTTCCCTGTTGATGGAGATGCCGTCGAGTTCGGGGACACGCGCTGCGGCGCGTTTCAGGCTGCGGCGAATCAGCGTAGCCGTGGCTGCGCTCCCCAGGAGGTCGACGAGTGCTCCCCAGATGGACTCGAAGAGCACCGCTGGATCGCAGCCGAGCGCCTCGACTGCCTCATCTTTCTGTGGCTGCTCGTTTCTCAGGCTCACACACAACACCTTTCGGGCCCACACGAGCAGCCCCCGAACCTATCCGTTGTCGTTACACCGTTTGGCCTCCTAGGCGCTCTGCGCGCATTCCCAGGTGTCCTTCCAATCGGGGACTTCTTTAAACGCTCCCCGTCCGTTCCGAGGGCTGCACTTTGCGCAGGCGCTCTTCGGCGAGGCGTTCGACATCGACACGACGAAAGAGGCGTCGTCCGCTCATGGTGCGCAGCGTGGGCAGGATGCCCTTGTCGCTCAACAACCGCACAGTGTCCGAGGAGAGGCTGAGGATATGGGCAGCCTCGCTTGGCGTCAGGAGCTCTTCTGGATTTCGGTCGGACATTTCATCCTCTCAGCTTCGGAGATCCTCGAACCCGGTTCCTGGGGAAGTGGGCATCGCAGGCACCATCCACAAGGCTGGTACGCGACAATTGGGCAGGAAAACGTTGGCTGCCGGACTGTTCTGAGGAGAGGATCTCAGGGCCAGACCGACGGGTGAGAGGCAAATACATGCGGCAGGAGGCTGGCGCGAAGTCCGGGGTGTTCGCCTCCGTCCTCAACGCCCACGCACACCAGGCCGAGCACCGCGCGCAGCTCCTGCGCGTGGAGGGGGCCGCCGTGGGTGAAGCGGTGGGCGGCCTCCTGCGCGGAGTGCTCACCAGCGGCGTGCCGCCGCTAAGAGAAAGCCCCGTGGCACCTGAGTGGCGCCACGGGGCTCTGTGCTACTTGGAGGCGGCGGGAATCGAACCCGCGTCCGAAAGCCTTCCGCCCTTCGACCCTACGTGCGTAGTCCGCGCTTTGCTACGTCCCGAAGGCTCCCACGGACGGGATCCTCCGAGCCGGTCCTGGAAGATCTCGCCACCTCGGGCCCAGGCACCCTCGGCAGCCAGCCCGCATTATGACGGTCCTACCCCGCCCCACGGGCCGAGAGCGGGAGGACCGCGCGCCTAGAAGCTGTTTTTAGGCAGCCAGCGCGAGCTCAACGTTGTCGTTGGCTTTTGTGTCTGTGCCAGCGGTTTAACGAGTCACTGACGGCTCGGCACGCGTCTCGGGCATCTATGCCCCCGTCGAAGCCAGGTCGCCCCCTTTCGTTCGACTCTTCTACGTTAACCGCTGACGGGGGGGCGTCAATCCTCCTGACCTACTCATCCCCCCTGTCTCCCACACGATCTCCAACAGATTGCCTCATGCCTGCCTCCCCACCAGGGGGGCTGAGGCCGTAGGGTGCCCTACCGCCGGGGTTGCCCACCCACCTCGGTCACGAGGTCATCGCATGCGCAGGCTCCTCCCCCTCCTTCTGCTCCTGCTGGCCCCGGCCCTGCCGGCCTCCGCCCAGCCGAGCACTGACACCTCCCCCTTCCCGATGAAGGTCGATCGGCTGCCCAACGGCCTCACCGTCGTGCGCGTGCCGTTCCGGTCGCCAGGCCTCGTCGCCTACTACACCGTGGTGCGCGTCGGCTCGCGCAATGAGGTGGAGCCCGGCAAGACAGGCTTCGCCCACTTCTTCGAGCACATGATGTTCAAGGGCACGAAGAAGCACCCCGAGGGCGAGCGCGACCGCATCGTCGCCAGCTACGGCTTCGACGACAACGCCTTCACCACGGACGACTTCACCGTCTATCACTCGTACGGCCCCACCGCTGGGGTCGACGCGCTCATCGAGCTGGAGGCCGATCGCTTCCGCAACCTCGAGTACGCGGAGCCCTCGTTCCGAACGGAGGCGCTAGCGGTGCTCGGCGAGTACCACAAGAACGAGTCGCGCCCGGAGCTGAAGATGGAGGAGCAGCTCCTGGGCACCGCCTTCAAGGCGCACCCCTACCGGCACACCACGCTCGGCTTCTACGAGGACATCAAGGCCATGCCCGAGGCCTACGCGTACAGCCGCACCTTCTTCGAGCGCTGGTACACCCCGGACAACACCCTGATCTTCATCGTCGGCGACTTCGACGACGCGGCCGTGATGCAGCAGATCCGCGCGGAGTACGGCCCCTGGAACCGCAAGCTGGCCCAGGTCACCATCCCCCCTGAGCCGCCCCAGAAGGAGAAGCGCACCGTCCACATCGACTGGCCGGCGAGCACCCTGCCCCGCCATGTGCTCGCCTGGCACAGCCCCGCGGGCACGCTCACCACCCCCAGCGCCGCCATCCAGTCCGTGCTCGGCGCCTACCTGGTCGGTCCCACCAGCCCGCTCTACAAGGAGCTCGTCCTCGAGAAGCAGCTCGCGGAGTCCATCCGCGACGACAGCTACCCCCACCGGGATCCCTCTCTCTTCGCCCTCAACGCCACCCTCAAGGAGGAGCAGCACCGCGCCGCCGTCGATGCCGCCTTCAACCGCGCCATCCGAGAGCTGGCCTCCGGCAAGGTGGACGCCGCGCGCGTGAAGGCCATCCAGAGCAACATCCGCTACGGGCTGCTCATGGGCCTGGAGGCGCCCGACGACGTGGCCGTGCAGCTCGCCTGGTATGCCGGCATCTTCGGCACGCCGGACGCGCTCTCCCGCCACCTCCAGAACATCGCCAGGATCCAGCCCGAGCAGCTCGTCTCCTTCGCGAAGCGATACCTCGTCGACTCCAACCTCACCGTCCTCACCCTCACGCCCGCCGCCGGAGGGAAGCCGTGATGAACGCCTTTACTCGAAGCACCCTCGCCCTCGCCTCCGCGCTGTGGCTCGGCGCCTGCGCCAGCGCACCCCAGCCCACGCCCGAGCCGGCCCCCGCTCCGGCCCAAGTGCCGGCACCGGCTGCCCAGGCTCCAGCGCCCACGGCGCCGCTCCCGCCCATCCCAGCCGTGCCCTTGAAGCAGCCCGCGCCCATGCAGCTCGTCGTCCAAGCTGGACCCGAAAACCCCATCGTCAGCTTCCGGCTCGTGTTCCGCGCCGGCTCGGTGGATGACCCGAGCGGCAAGGAGGGCCTCACCGCGCTCACCGCCAACCTGCTCGCGGAGGGTGGCACGCGGAAGCTCAGCTCCGCCCAGCTCCTGGAGGTCCTCTTCCCCATGGCCGCCACGCTGGAGGTCTTCCCGGACAAGGAGTTCACCACCTTCTCCGGGCGCGTCCACAAGGACTTCCTGCCCCGCTTCCTCGAGATCTTCACCGACGTGCTGCTCGAGCCCCGCTACGATCCGAACGAGTTCGAGCGCCTGCGCACCGACGCGCTCAACACCGTCCGCAACCGGCTGCGCAGCGAGAACGACGAGCAGCTCGGTCAGGTCGCGCTCGACGCGCTCCTCTTCCGCGGCCACCCATACGAGCACTTCGTCGGCGGCACCGTGCAGGGGCTTCAGGCCCTGACGCTCGACGACGTGAAGGCCCACGCCCGCCGCGTCCTCACCCAGGATCGGCTCGTCATCGGCATGGCCGGCCCCGTGGACGACGCGCTGAAGAAGTCCATCACCTCGCGGCTGTCCGCGCTCCCCACCATGGGCGGCCCTCGCGTGGAGCTGCCTCCCGTGCCCGCGCCGCCGGGCCGCGCCGTCATCATCCAGAAGCCCACGAGCTCCACCGCCATCTCCATGGGCTATGTGACGCCCTTGCGCCGAGGAGATCCGGACTTCTTCCCCGTCGCCTTCGCGCTCTCGTACCTGGGCGAGCATCGCCAGTTCCTCGGCGTGCTCTTCAATGAGCTGCGCGAGCAGCGCGGCCTCAACTACGGCGACTATGCCTACGCCGAGCACTTCAGCGAGCAGCCCGGCACCACCTACAACCGCACCAACATCGGCCGGACCCAGCAGGACATCAGCCTGTGGATCCGCCCGGTGGTTCCCGCCAACGCCGCCTTCGCCACCCATGGCGCCGTCTACTACCTCGATCGGCTCGTGCAGCAGGGCATCCCCCGCGAGCAGTTCGAGCTCGTCCGCGGCTTCCTCCTGAACTACACGCGGCTGTGGGAACAGACGGACCAGCGGCGCCTGGGCTACGCCATCGACTCGCTCTTGTACGGTACGCCCGACTTCCTGGAGCAGTACCGCAAGGCCCTTGGGGACATGACGCCCGAGTCCGTCCAGGAGGCCGTGCGTCGCCGCCTGCGCCCGGAGGCGCTCAGCTTCGCCTTCGTCACCCAGGACGCCCCGGCGCTCGTCAACGCGCTCAAGTCCCAGACCGTCGCGCCCCTGAAATACGCGTCCCCCAAGCCCCAGGAGCTGCTCGAGGTGGACAAGGCCATCGTCCGCCAGCCGCTCTCCTTGCAGCCCGAGTCCATCGAGGTCATCCCCGCGAGCACCTTCATGGAGAAGTAGCGGAGGCGCCGGGGCGGCTCATCGCTCCGGGGGGAGCCGCTTCGTGAGGAATACCCGAGGCGGCGCCTCGAAGCCCGCCCGGCGATAGAGCTTCAGCGCCGGCTCGTTCTCCGGCCGTACCATGAGGTGTACGGCCTGCACACCCGCCTCATGGGCCCGCTCCTCGACGCGTGCCAGCAGCCACTTCCCCAGCCCTTGCCCCCGCGCTTCGGGACGAAGGTAGAGCTCGGTCAGGTACGCATCGCGGCCGGCGAACTCCAGGTCGTACCCGTAGGTGAGCACCGCATAGCCGCGAATCACCCCCTCGTCCTCGACCACCACGACCTGCCCGAGCGTGGGCTCCTTCAGGAGCTTGCGAAGCGCCAGCTCGGTGGTCGCGGGCTCCCACGCGATGACCTCACACCGGTTGAAGTCATCCATCATCTCCAGGAGCACGCCGACATCGTGCTCCTTCGCCAGACGCAAGGCAGGGCTGGGCATGCCCCCCTTCTACACCCAGCCACGGCGGGCCTCATGCGCGAGCGCTCTGCTCTCGACCCTGCCCCAAAGCGAAGGCCCCGGCGCCGGCTTCGCGCCGACCCGGGGCCTCCTTGCTTCACTCGAGCCGCGTTAGAACGTCACGGTCACGTTGGGCGAGCACGTCGTCGTCCCAGCGTTGCAGACCTTGTACGTGTAGCTGCCGGCCGCGCTTACCTGATCGGTGTGGGCACCGTCATTGGCCGTGGTGACGACCTTCGTCCCGTTGCGGAACACGTCCACGCTGGTGCCGCTGGCGGCAGACCACACGAGGTCCACATACCGGCGCTTGCCCTGCGTCCGCTTCGTGGCCGAGAGCGAGATGGACGTAGGCGCCGTCACCGTCACCGTCTGCGTCCTCGTGCTGCTCAGTCCCTGGTTGTCCGTCACCGTCAGCGACACGGTGAAGGTACCGGCCGCCGCGTAGGTGTGGCTCGGGTTCGCCGCGGTGGAGGAGCTCCCATCACCGAAGCTCCAGCTCCGCGAGGCGATGGTGCCGTCCGAGTCCGTGCTGGTGTCCGTGAAGGAGCAGCTCAACCCCGTGCAAGACGAGGTGAACGAGGCCGAGGGAGGCAGCTGGCCGTTGCTCTCCACCGGGAACACCAGGTCGTCGCGATCATCGTAGCTGCCTGTAGTGCAGCTCGAGGCCGCCGTACCGGTGTACCGGAAGGCACCACGAACCGCCTGCAGAGTGCCCGCAGGCAGCGCATAGGTGGCGGACAGCACCTGAGCCCCGCCTGCCGCGGGCTTGATCGTGGCCAGGAACGTCCACGAGGGGTTGTTCGCGTTGCCCGTGTAGTACAGGTCCAGCGAGTCCGAGGCGCCGCTGGACCAAGCCCACACCGTCGCGTCGATGCGCACAGTCTTGCCCGCCGCCAGCGGCGACCCGTCCAGCGTGGTGATGCGGAGGCGCTCCAGGGACTCGTCCCCCTGGTAGGTGCCACTGTTGCCGTCCGCGCACGAGTTGTTGATCGTGTTGGAGGCGTTCAGCTCGGGGCCGACGGTGCCACGGCCCTTTATCAGGGTTCCCGTGTCGCAGGAGGCACCCGGCTCGGTGCAGCGCGGCGCCTTGAGCGCGGCGTCATAGCTGGCCACGCCCGGGTTGTTCACGCTCACCGTGACGGTGGCGCTGGAGCCCACGTTTCCGCCACCGTCATACGCCTTGGCCACGATGGAGGCAGCACCATTGCCACCCTGCGTGCTGTCCCAGGCGACGGAGTACGGCGCGGTGGAGTCCGTGCCCACAAAGGCGCCGTTCACGAAGAAGGACACGCGCGTCACGCCCACGTTGTCGCTGGCATCTGCCGCGAGGGTAGCGGAACCGACGATGGTGACGCCCGAGGACGGAGCCGTGAGCGCGGCGGTGGGCGCGGTGTTGTCACCCGAGCCATTGCCGATGGGGGCCGCGAACAGCAGCAGGTTGGGCGAGCCCGCACCCGGGTTGGTCACCTTGCCCACATGGGCCAGGCTGGTCAGCACGCTCCCTACCTGCTCCGGAGAGGCGGTGGGGTTGGTGCTCAGGTAGAGCGCCGCCGCGCCCGCAACGTGCGGGGACGCCATCGAGGTGCCGCTGATGGTGTCGGTGGCGCTGTCGCCCGTGCTCCACGCAGAGGTGATGTTCGTGCCCGGCGCGAAGATGTCCACGCACGTGCCGTAGTTGGAGTAGGAGGCGCGCGCGTCGTTGATCTCGGAGGCGCCTACAGTGATGGCGTTGGGCGTGCGGGCCGGAGACTTGGTGCAGGCGTCCCCGCTGTCGTTGCCCGCGGCGAGCGCGTACACCACACCGGCGGCGATCGAGCCCGTCACCGCGTCATCCACCGCCTGAGAGGCACCGCCGCCCAGGCTCATGTTCGCCACGGCGGGCTTGACGTGGTTGGCCGTCACCCAGTCCACGCCGGCGATCACCCCCTCGTAGGTGCCGGAGCCAGCGCAGTCCAGCACGCGCACCGCATGCAGGTTCACCGCCTTGGCCACGCCCCAGGTGGTGCCGCCGATGGTGCCCGCAACGTGCGTGCCGTGGCCGTTGCAGTCGTTGGCACCATTGCCGTCCGTGATGGACGAGAAGGCGTGCACGGCGCGCCCGGCGAAGTCCGCGTGGGTGATGCGGATGCCAGTGTCGATGACGTACGCATTCACCCCAGAGCCCGCCGTGTTGTACGCGTACGTCTGGTCCAGCGGCAGGTCCACCTGGTCGATGCGATCCAGGCCCCAGGTGGCGCCCGTCTGCACGCCCACGGCCTGAACCCGGCCGTTCTCCTCCACGTACTGGACGCGCGAGTCCGCAGCGAGCGCCTTCGCGTCCGCCTCGCTCATGTACGCCACGAAGCCCTTCAGCGCGTGGCGGAACACCCGCCCGGCCTTGCCGCGATAGGCCTTCGCCAGGCCGTCCGTCGACTGAGTGCTGATGCCCTCCTGCGGCTTGAGGACGACGATGTACTCGCCCTGCACCGGATCGGCGCTCAGCCGGAACTTGGTCGCTACGGACTCCTTGATGGCCGCCTCGCGCGTGGACAGGGGAGAGCTGTCCTCGATGGCAGTGCCATCACAGCCGGCCACCGACAGCGCCAGGGTTGACAGGAGAAGTGGAAATTTACGCATTGACGCTCCTTGGGGGTACAACGACTTTTACCGTTTTCTCACAAAATGCTTGGAAAAGTAGCGTTTCAGCGTATTTTTTTTCGTTCCTCTGAGACGGGCGCTATAAGCGGCGCCATGCGAGGTCTGCTCCTCCAGTCCTACCTCCGGGAGCTGTCGCACCGCGTTGCGCTGCGGCTGGTGCTCGTGTGCGCCTTGGCCGTGGGTGTGAATGCGAGGGCGGATCACGATCCGTTCAGCCGGAGCTTCGACGCCGTCCCCGTGAAGGCCACCGCGGCGCAGGACAGCGGCATCGCGCTCGAGGGAGCCCGGCCAGCGCCTGTGGGCAGCGTCCGCGCCTCGCTGCTGCTGGACCTCAACCTGAGCATCCTCTCGCTCAAGCTGGGCGAGGAGCGGCTGGGAGATCTCATCCCCTACCGGCTGGACGCTCACGCGCTCTTCGCCTACCAGTTGCACCCTCGCGTGGAGCTGGGCGTGGATCTGCCCTTCACCGTGCTCCAGGGCGATCGCTTCCAGCTGCTGCGCGACGCCCTGGCCGCCCCGGGCTTCCCGGGCGCCGCCAGCGTGAAGCGACTCGGGCTGGGGGATCTGCGCCTGCTGCCGCGCTTCACCCTGTTGGACCCCTCACAGTTCCCCGTGGGGCTGGGCCTGGTGGGTGAGGTGCGACTGCCCACCGGCGATGGCTACAGCTTCCTGGGCGAGCGCCGGGTGCTCGTGGCCCCGAGGGTGGCGGTGGAGCGCTCCTTCGGCCCGGTGCGCCTGCTGGGCAACGTGGGGTGGCGCTTCCGTCGCCACGCCCAGTACCTCAACCTCTACGTGGACGACGAGTTCACGCTCGGCGCGGGCGCGGTGGTGGACCTGCCGAACCTGGGGCGCCTCACGGACATCAAGGCGCTGGCGGAGATGCACCTGGCCACGCCCGCCTCCGCTCCCTTCAACTTCAGCCAGGCCGACTCCCTCAAGACGCCGTGGGAGGTGCTGGTGGGCGCGCGCACCCGGATCCACGGCCCGTGGGGCCTGGAGCTGAACCTGGGCCGTGGCATTGGCCTGCATGGCGGCTACGGGCGCGAGGCCTTCCGCGTCATGGTCGCGCTCCGCTACGAGGAGAGCTTCGTCGACTCGGATGGCGATGGCGTCCCCGACGCGCGTGACAAGTGCCCCACCGAGAAGGAGGATCGCGACGGCCACGAGGACGACGACGGCTGCCTCGATCCGGACAATGACGGCGACGGCATCGTGGACGGTGAGGACGCGTGCCCGGACAAGGCTGGCCCCAAGGAGCTCAAGGGCTGCCCGGCGGACACCGACACGGATGGAGACGGCATCCCCGACCACCTGGACAAGTGCCCCCAGAAGCCCGGGCCCAAGGAGTACGACGGCTGCCCGGACACCGACGGCGACGAGGTGCCCGACAACGAGGACGAGTGCCCGGACCTGTTCGGCCCGCCGGAGAACAACGGCTGCCCCTATGACGCGCCGCCGTACGTGGTCGTCGAGTCCGACCGCATCCGCATCAAGGGCAACATCCTCTTCGAGACCGGCCAGGCGAAGATCCGCAAGCAGTCGTTCAAGCTGCTCGACGAGGTGGCCTCGGTGCTCGCCAAGAACCCCACGCTGGGCCCCGTGCTCATCGAGGGCCACACGGACAACAAGGGCTCGCGCAACATCAACGTGGACCTGTCTCAGCGCCGCGCCAAGGCGGTGTTGGACTACCTGGTG
>NZ_DASPHO010000031.1:0-9557 GCF_035629615.1 Hyalangium sp.
CCGAGGCGTTCAGCGTGGGGCTGGTGAACCGGCTCGCGCCGGAGGGCCACCTGCTGGAGACGGCCTTCTCGTTGGCGGAGGCCATTGTGGAGAACGCGCCCATTGCGGTGTCCACCGCCAAGCACGCCATCAACGAGGGCATGGGCCTGGAACTGGACGACGCGCTGGCGCTGGAACTGCGCAAGTACGAGGAGATCCTCAAGACCGAGGATCGGCAGGAGGGCCTGCGCGCCTTCGCGGAGAAGCGTCCCCCTGTCTACAAGGGGCGCTGACCTCCGCAAACAGCCAGAGCCGCCAGGGCCCCCACCCTGACGGCTCCGTCCGCTACGACGAGACCCTCACACTAAGCGTGCGCGGTCTTCTCCTGCCCGATGCCGAGGTTCTGCTTGTTCAGGTAGCCCATGGCCTTGTCCTTGACCTGGGTGCGCAGCTCCGTGCCCGGCGTGGGCGCCAACAGCAGCGCCACGATGCTGCCCACGGCAGCGCCGATCACGAACACGCCCAGGGTTCCGAAGCCGGTCTTCACCGGCTTGTGAGTGGTGAGACCCACCAGACGCAGCACGTCGTCTGGATCGAAGTCCTCCCACTTGTCCTTGGCGATCCTCGGGATGTCGTTCAGGAACTTCTGTGCCATCCACTTCCGATACAGGCCGCTCTTCGCCGCCCACTTTGCCTTCGTCGCGAACATGATTCCCTCCTGGGCCGATGGTTTCGGGAGCACCGCGCCCCAACGGTTTTGCCTCCCGTTGTGGTCTCAAGGTAGGCAGGGGGGCTCCACGCGGCATCCCTGTGAAAACTCTTTCCTACCCACCCACCGGTCGGTCGGTCGGTGCTTTGCTCGGCAGCTCACTCTTCCAAGAGCGCCACAGAGAGCAGCCAGCCGAGCGCCTTTCTGGTATGTGGCCCGGGCCATGTCCTACGACCAGAAGCTGCTCCAGAAGATCGCCGAGGTGGAGAAGGGGGGCGCCGAGAAGTACCACGTGAAGAACAAGGAGGCGGGCAAGCTCTTCGCTCGTGAGCGCATCCGTCTGCTCGTGGACGCGGACTCCTTCATCGAGGATGCGAAGCTGGCCAACAATGCGGACGCCGACCTGCCCTCGGACGGCGTCATCATCGGTCTGGGCAAGCTGGCCGGCCGCACCGTCGCCATCATGGCCAATGACTCCACGGTGAAGGCGGGGAGCTGGGGCGCCCGGACGGTGGAGAAGATCCTCCGCATCCAGGAGACGGCTCGCACCCTGCGCTGCCCGCTGTTCTATCTGGTGGACTCCGCTGGTGCCCGCATCACCGACCAGGTGGAGATGTTCCCCGGCCGCCGCGGCGCGGGACGCATCTTCTTCAACGAGGTGCACCTGTCCGGCTACGTGCCGCAGATCTGCCTGCTCTTCGGGCCCTCCGCGGCTGGCGGCGCGTACATCCCCGCCTTCTGTGATCTGGTCATCATGGTGGACGGCAACGCCTCCATGTACCTGGGCAGCCCTCGCATGGCGGAGATGGTCATTGGCGAGAAGGTGACGCTCGAGGAGATGGGCGGCGCGAAGATGCACTGCTCCGTGTCGGGCTGCGGCGACGTGCTGGTGAAGACGGAGCCGGAGGCCATCGAGGCCGCCAAGCAGTACATCAGCTACTTCCCGGAGAACTTCAGCCAGCCCCCGCCCGCGGCTGCGCCCAAGGCCCCCAAGGCCAGCGGCAAGCGCGTGGACGAGATCATCCCCGTGGACCAGAACAAGCCGTTCGACATGTACGCCCTCATCCACGAGCTGGTGGACGAGGGGAGCTGGTTCGATGTGAAGAAGCTCTTCGCCCAGGAGATCATCACCGGCCTGGGGCGCATCAACGGGCGGCCGGTGGGCATCGTCGCCAACCAGCCCAAGTACAAGGGCGGTGTGCTCTTCGTGGACTCGGCGGACAAGGCCGCGCGCTTCATCTGGCTGTGTGACGCCTTCAACATCCCGCTGCTCTACCTGGCAGACGTGCCGGGCTTCATGATCGGTACGAAGGTCGAGCGCGCAGGCATCATCCGCGCTGGCGCGAAGATGATCTCCGCTGTCTCCGAGGCCAGCGTGCCCCGTATCTGCGTGGTGGTCCGCAAGGCCTACGGCGCGGGCCTCTACGCCATGTCCGGCCCCGGCTTCGCCCCGGACTGCACCCTGGCGCTGCCCCAGGCCATGATCGCCGTCATGGGGCCCGAGGCGGCGGTGAACGCCGTGTACTTCAACAAGATCCAGGAGAAGCCCGAGGCCGAGCGCCCCGCCTACGTGCAGCAGCTGCGCGACGAGTACCGGGCGGATGTGGACATCTTCAAGCTGGCCAGCGAGCTGGTGGTGGATGAGATCGTCCCCGGTGACAGGCTGCGTCATGAGCTGGCACAGCGCTTCGAGGTCTACTCGCGCCGCTACCAGCCCCGGCCAGAGAAGAAGCACGGGGTGCTCCCGGTCTGAGACCGGCCGAGCGTCCCCGCTGGACTGTTGCGCTACCCACTTTCTCCTCTCTGCGGTTAGATATTTCGACCCCCCATGGACTTCGAACTTCCCGAAAGCCACCGCGCCCTCAAGGCCTCCCTCAAGGACTTCTGCGAGCGCAAGGTGAAGCCCTACGCTCGAGAGTGGGACAAGGACGAGAAGTTCCCCATGGAGGTCGTCCGTGAGCTGGGCCAGCTCGGCGTGCTGGGCATGCTGGTCGCCGAGGAGTACGGCGGGGCGGCCATGGACAGCCTGGCC
This sequence comes from Hyalangium sp., assembly GCF_035629615.1. Taxonomy (GTDB): domain Bacteria; phylum Myxococcota; class Myxococcia; order Myxococcales; family Myxococcaceae; genus Hyalangium. The sequence continues at coordinate 2,721 of NZ_DASPHO010000031.1, forward strand.
GTGGCCGTGGCGGTGGAGGAGATCGCCCGCTACGACGGCTCGCTGGCCTTGACCGTGGCCTCGCACAACGGCCTGGGCACCAGCCACATCCGCGTCTTCGGCAACGATGCCCAGAAGCGCAAGTACCTGCCCAAGCTCGCCTCGGGCGAGTGGCTGGGCGCCTGGGGCCTCACCGAGCCCGGCTCCGGCTCGGACGCCTCCGGGCTGAAGACCACCGCCGTCCGCAAGGGCGACAAGTGGGTCCTCAACGGCGCGAAGATGTTCATCACCCAGGGCACCGTGGGCCACGTCTTCGTGATCCTGGCGCTCACCACCGCCGAGAAGCGTCAGAAGGGCATCACCGCCTTCATCCTGGAGCAGGGCACGCCCGGCTTCAGCCAGCGCCCCATCCACGGCAAGCTGGGCATGCGCTCCTCGGACACCGCGGAGCTCATCCTGGAGGGTGTGGAGGTGCCGGACTCGCAGCGGCTGGGTGAGGTGGACCACGGCTTCATCGACACGCTGAAGATCCTCGACAAGGGCCGCATCACCATCGGAGCGCTGGCCGTGGGGCTGGGCCGGGGCGCGCTGGAGGAGTCGCTGCGCTACGCCCGCGAGCGCACCGCCTTCGGCCAGCCGATCGCCGAGTTCCAAGGCCTGCGATGGATGTTCGCGGACATGAAGACGGAGATGGACGCGGCGCGCCTGCTCGTCCACCGCGCGGCGTGGATGGCCGACAATGGCCAGCCGTACACGCAGGCCGCCTCCCAGGCCAAGCTGTTCGCCTCCGAGGCCGCCATGCGCGCCTGCAACAAGGCCGTCCAGGTCCATGGGGGTTACGGCTACACCCGCGAGTTTCCCGTGGAGCGCTACCTGCGCGATGCCAAGCTGTGCGAGATAGGCGAGGGGACCAGCGAGATCCAGCGCGGCATCATCGCCCGCGAGATCTTCAAGGGCTGAGACATGGATACCTCCCGGATCGAGCAGCTTGGCCTGCGCCTCGAGCAAGGCCCCACCGGCACCCTCGCCACACTGGAGCTGGCTCAGGATGCGGCCCTCACCAACCCCGTCACCCGGCAGTCGATCTCCACCATCACGTTCCAGCTCGAGCATGATCGGCTGATCCCCGCCGCGCCTCCCGCGGTGGTAGGGCTGACGCCCGTCATCCTCGGCGCCGTGGCGACCCGCGAGGACATCTCGCTGCTCCTCACGGGCTCCTTCGATGACTACCTCTTCCACATCGAGCGCCGCTCCGCGCAGCTGCACACCATGGGGCTCCACCCGGACCTGGATCCGGAGACGCTCGTGCTGTCCACGGAGCTCGAGGCCGGACCGCTCGCCCTCACCCTGGTGGCGGACCGGCATGGCCAGTTCCAGGTAGGCCAGGTTCGGCGCGACGGACAAGCGCTGGGGGGCCTGCCCCCGTTCCGCTTCGAGCTGTTCGACTTCCGGGATCAAGCGTCTCTCGCCACCTACCTGAGCGCGCTCATCGAAGAGCGTCTGGCCCGTCCTCCGTCCGCGGCCGTGGGCCCTGGCGGCCGGGTGCGCTACGAGGAGATCGCCCAGGCCTTCGGGTCACAGGCACTGGTCCCCCCGCGCAGCCCCTTGGAGGTGCTCGTGCATGTGCGGGTGAACGGCGAGAACTACCGCTTCGCCGCAGGCCGGGTGATGGGACGCACCTTCCGCGGCCTGCTGGCCGGGGCGAAGGGCAAGGTCTGGTCAGACCGCTTCGAGCTCGATGGCTTCCCCGGCATCGTCCAGCTGGTGGCGGGCCTCCTCAAGGTTCCCAGCGAGGCCGTGCAGATCGTCGGCCCGGACTCGCCCCAGGAGTGAGCATTGGCAACGGAGACTCAACTCTCTCAGCGGGTGCTCGCGGGTGATGTGCGGGCCGCGTCCCGCCTGATGCGCCACATCGATGACGGCGAGGCCAGCGCCACCGCGGACCTGCAGGTCCTGTTCCCCAAGACGGGCCGGGCCTACATCATCGGCATCACCGGCTCGCCTGGTGCGGGCAAGTCCACGCTGACCGATCGGCTGATCGCCCGGTACCGCAAGCAGGGCAAGCGCGTGGGCGTCCTCGCGGTGGATCCCACCAGCCCCTTCACCGGCGGCGCCATCCTGGGCGATCGCATCCGCATGCAGGATCACGCCACGGATCCGGGCGTCTTCATCCGCTCGCTGGCCACCCGGGGCAACCTGGGCGGCCTGTCACGCGCCACCGGTGACTGCATCCGCGTCATGGATGCCATGGGGCAGGACATCATCCTGGTGGAGACGGTGGGCGTGGGGCAGGACGAGATCGACATCGCCCAGATGGCGCACACCACCGTGGTGGTGGCGGTGCCCGGCATGGGCGATGACGTGCAGGCCATCAAGGCGGGCATCCTCGAGGTGGCGGACGTCTTCGCGGTGAACAAGGCCGACCTGGATGGCTCGGACCGCATGGTGCGCGAGCTGCGGATGATGCTGGAGCTGCGCCACGCCGTGAAGGCGCCCGCCATGGATCACGACGCGCACCACCGCATGGTCCGCGCCAAGGCGGAGGGGCGCCACGTGGAGGAGGCTCCAGGCCCTCGCGAGTGGGAGCCCCCCATCCTCAAGGTGGTGGCCGCCAAGGATCAGGGCGTGGACGAGCTGGTGGAGGCGGTGGAGCAGCACCGCGCCTTCCTGGACGAGACGGGGCTTCGCAAGGACAAGGAGCGCGCCCGCGCCGCCATGCAGTTCCTGGCCCTGCTGCGCGAGCGGCTGCTGCGCAGCGCGCTGGCCCGGCTCGAGCGGGAGAGCGGCCGGATGGAAGAAGTGGCCACCCGGATCGCCGAGCGGAAGGCCGATCCGTACGCACTCGCCGAGGAGCTGGCGAGCCAGCTGTCAGAGTAGCCGCGTGGAGAAGCTGAGCCTTCAAGAGCGCGTCCAGGCGCTGGAGACGAGGCTGGGGGTACCCCTGGCCCGCAGGGATCTGGGCCTGGCGGCGCTCACCCACAAGAGCTACTTCAACGAGCACCGGGAGGCCGGGCTTCAGGACAACGAGCGTCTGGAGTTCCTCGGGGACGCGGTGGTGGATCTGGCCATCAGCCACCGGTTGATGGAGCGCTTCCCCCACGCCTCCGAGGGCGAGCTGTCCAAGCTGCGCGCCCTCATCGTCAACGAGGAGGGGCTTGCGCGCATCGCCCGGGCGCTGGGCCTGGGCGAGCTGCTGCTGCTGGGCCGCGGCGAGGAGATGACGGGAGGGCGGGAGAAGAGCTCCGTGCTCGCGGATGCCATGGAGGCCGTGATCGGCGCGGTATTCCTGGGCGCGGGCATGGAGTCCGTCATGGCGCTGGTGGACCGGCACTTCCTCGAGGCCCTGGAGGGCGTGGCCGAGGGCCGCAGCGGCCTGGACTACAAGACGAAGCTGCAGGAGGACGTCCAGAACCGACTCAAGGTCTCGCCGCGCTACCGGGTGGTGGCCGAGGTGGGGCCTGACCACGAGAAGACATTCGAGGTGGAGGTGTCGATCGGCTCGGAGCCGTACGCACGAGCCACCGGCCGCAGCAAGAAGGAGGCGGAGCAGGCCGCCGCCCGCGCCACCCTGGACATGCTTCGGAAGGACGACACCTCGCAGTGAAACCCCTTTGACGAGGGGAGGGCGCCGAATAAGGTCGCCCGCCATGTTCCGATTGCTCGCGACCTGCCTGGTCCTGTCCGCCACCGTCGCCGGTGCGGAGTCCACTCCCGGCTCGTGGATGAAGAAGGCCCAGGAGGGCAAGCCTCTCTACGCCACCCTCAAGACGAGCCAGGGGGATGTCATTGTCCGGCTCTTCTCCAAGGACGCCCCGAAGACGGTGGCGAACTTCGTGGGGCTGGCCGCCGGCGAGAAGGAGTGGACGCATCCGCAGACGGGGGAGAAGTCCAAGAAGCCCCTCTACGACGGGACGATCTTTCACCGCGTCATCCCTGACTTCATGGTCCAGGGCGGCGACCCCCTGGGCACCGGCACGGGAGACGGGGGCTACAGCTTCGAGGACGAGTTCAAGAGCGGCCGCAAGTTCAACAAGAAGGGCCTGCTGGCCATGGCCAACGCGGGCCCCAACACCAACGGCAGCCAGTTCTTCATCACCACCTCCACGCCGGCCCACCTCAACAACAAGCACACCATCTTCGGCGAGGTGGTACGGGGCTATGACGTGGTGGAGAAGATCTCCAAGCTCCCGACAACGCCGGACGATCGGCTGAGGACGCCTGTCTCGATCACCAAGATCGAGCTGAGCGAGACGCCGCCGAAGGCAGCCCCCGCCGCCGCCGCGGCCGAGGGCGCCGCGAAGAAGGCAACGAAGAAGAAGCCAGGGTCGAAGTAGGGCAGGCAACCACTCACGCGGGCCCGGCCAGGGCCCCCAACGCAGCGGGAGACACGCAGATGGGCATGATGGACGAGGCGCGCGCCGGCAACGATCTGTACGCCACCTTCGACACCACGGAGGGGAAGATCGTCGTGAAGCTGTTCCCGAAGGACGCTCCGAAGACGGTGGAGAACTTCGTGGGGCTGGCCACCGGCGAGAAGGAGTGGACGCACCCGCAGACGAGCCAGGGCATGAGCGGCACGCCGCTCTACGACGGGACGATCTTCCACCGCTGCATCGGGCAGTTCATGGTCCAGGGCGGCGATCCGCTCGGCCGGGGTACGGGCGGCCCGGGCTACCGCTTCGAGGATGAGTTCAAGAGCGGCCGCAAGTTCGACAAGAAGGGCCTGCTGGCCATGGCCAACGCGGGCCCCAACACCAACGGCAGCCAGTTCTTCATCACCGTGGTGCCCACCCCGCACCTCAACAATCGCCACACCATCTTCGGAGAGGTGGTACAGGGCTACGAGGTGGTGGATCGAATCGCCAACGAGCTGCCCAAGGACCGGAACGACCGCCCCACCTCGGACGTTCGTATCAACAAGCTGACCATCTCGACGACCCCGTAGCCCTCGACCGCCTGGAAGGCGGGCAGGGGGCTTCGACAAGTCGTGCAGTCCCACGGGGCCTCCCTACGGGGGAGGCTCCCAGATCACCTTCTCTACGATGGCCTCGAAGAACTACCGCAGCGGCTTCGCCGCGCTCATTGGCCGGCCCAACGTGGGCAAGAGCACGCTGCTCAACGAGCTCACGGGCGAGAAGATCGCCATCGTCTCGGCCAAGCCGCAGACCACCCGCAACCGCATCCTGGGCGTGGTGACCCGGCCAGAGGGACAGGTCGCCTTCATCGACACGCCCGGTATCCACCAAGCCAAGGGAGAGCTCAACCGCTACATGGTGGAGACAGCCCTCCAGGCGGCCGAGGAGGTGGACCTGGTCCTCTTCGTCATCGAGCCGCCCGGGGGGGAGAAGCCCGAGGTGGGCCCCGGTAACCGGGTGATCCTCGAGCGGCTGCAGCGGATCGCGAAGCCTACCTTCCTCGTCATCAACAAGATCGACAGCATCCCCAAGTCCAGGCTGCTGCCGCTGATCGATCTGTTCCGCAACGAGTTCCCCTTCGCGGAGGTGGTGCCCATCTCCGCCCGCAAGGGAGACGGGGTGGACACGCTCTTCCAGGTGGTGCTCGAGCACCTGCCGGAGGGAGAGCGGATCTTCGACGAGGACATGCTCACCGACCAGCAGGAGCGTACGCTGGTGGCCGAGTACATCCGCGAGCAGGTGCTCCACCACTGCCGGCAGGAGATCCCGTACTCCGCTGCGGTGCTGGTAGAGGTGTTCGATGAGTCCGAGCGCGAGCCCCTCCCGGGGACGCCTTCGGGGCAGCTCGCGGGCCTCATCCGCATCGCCGCCTCCATCTACGTGGAGCGAGACAGTCAGAAGGCCATCATCATTGGCAAGCAGGGACAGATGTTGAAGACCATCGGGACGGACGCGCGCAAGGCCATCCAGCGGCTGCTGGGGACGCACGTGTACCTCTCGCTCCGGGTCCGCGTGGAGCCGCGCTGGAGCGAGCGCCGCGAGGGACTCAAGAAGCTGGGATACGAGTAATGAAACCGCTGGTCGCCATCGTAGGCCGCCCGAATGTGGGCAAGTCCACGCTCTTCAACCGCCTCATCCGGCGCCGCGCCGCGCTCGTGGAGGATGTGCCCGGCGTCACCCGGGATCGCCACTACGCGGATGCCACCTGGGGGGACCGTTCCTTCACCGTGATCGACACGGGCGGCTTTGTCCCAGGCGACAAGGATCTGCTCCTCAAGGAGGTGCGCGAGCAGGCCCAGCTCGCCGTGGAGGAGTGTGACGTCATCCTCTTTGTCACGGACGGGCGCGCCGGGCTCACCGCCGCGGACGATGCCGTGGCCCGGCTGCTGCGCAAGAGCGGCAAGCCCGTGGTGGTGGCCGCCAACAAGCTGGACAGCCCCACGGGCACCATGCAAGCGCTCTCCGCGGAGTTCTTCCGCCTGGGGTTGGGCGAGGTGCTCTCGCTGTCGGCCGAGCACGGGCTGGGCGTGCCCCAGCTCGCGGAGACCCTGCTGGACAAGCTCCCCCCGAAGCAGGAGGGCGAGGACTCCGAGGAGCTGCCCGACGACGGCTCCATCCGCCTGGCCATCATCGGCCGGCCCAACGTGGGCAAGAGCACCCTGGTGAACGCGCTCCTCAAGCAGAAGCGCCTGGTGTCCAGCGAGGTGCCGGGCACCACGCGCGATCCCATCGACTCGACGCTCACCTACAAGGACAAGAAGATCATCCTCACGGACACCGCCGGTATCCGGCGCAAGCGCTCCATCGCCCACCGGGTGGAGAAGTACTCCGTGATGGCCGCCATCAAGGTCATGGATCGCAGCGACGTGGCCGTGCTCCTCATGGACGCCACCGAGCCGGCGGTGGACCAGGATGCCAAGCTGGCCAGCCTCGCCGAGGAGAA
>NZ_DASPHO010000032.1:0-8258 GCF_035629615.1 Hyalangium sp.
AACAGGCTACCTTGCGGAGAGTGTCCAGCATTGCTTCCAGAGCGGCGCAGCGCCGCTCCCGCGCTCGAGGCGCTGAGGCTGATGACTTTGGGACCTCTCCCGGTCGCTCGCGCTGAAGAGTCTCTGGGCCGTCACACCTCCCGTTCCGGCCGCACCTGAGGCGGCCTCTCAGTCCTTGTTCTACACCATCGCCGAGGCCGCATCGATGAAGCCCTCGGAGGCCAGTGACTCCAGGCGCGCGAAGTACGCCGTGCGCGCCTCCGCGTCCGTATCAAACCACAGCTTCTGCCGGCGCGGCTCGCCCAGGCGCGGGCCCCACTCCACCGCCACCACCTTGCCGTCCAGCGAGACGCGGTACACCTGCTCCTGCCCGCTGACCTCGCGCCGCACGTAGGAGCGCGTCTCCGCGCGGATGAGCTTGCGCCCCTCCGGCGTCTGCCGCAGCGCCTCCTCCGCCGCACGCTGCCGGGCGTAGGCCAGCCGCAGCGCCATCATGTGCTCGCACGGGCCCTCGCGCAGCCCCGAGCGTCGGAAGTGCGGGCAGCCGCAGCTCGCCTCCTTCACCCGGCCCTCGAGATCCAAGGTGAAGGCGGGGAAGAAGCTGCGCACCGCCTCCCGGTCCACCACCTCGCCGTGGATGCGGGTGCCCTCGCCCACCACGTCGTGCACCTTCGTCACCTTCACCTCGCCCGCGCCCGGCCCGCCGTCTCCCAGCAGCCGGTGCGCCCGCGCCTCGCGCTCGCTGCCGAAGCGGATGACGGCCTCGTCCACGGGCGTGGGCATCAGCTCGCGCGGCCGGTACGCTCCGCGGGCCATGTCATAGAGGATGCGTCCGCGCAGGCACTCGAGCTGCAGCGCCGCTCGCACCGCGTCCTTCGGCGCCCCCGCGCCCGCCACCAACGTCTCGAAGGAGAGCGGACCCTCCGAGCGCAGCCGCTGGCGCAGCTTCTCCGAGAGCCCCTCCGGCACCGCGCGCGGCATCAGCACGTCGAAGGCCGCCGCGCTGGACCAGCCGCTCTCCGTCCACCCCGTGAGCCCCAGCGTGAGCGTGGCCGCGCCCATGTCCACCACCCAGAACACCGGCAGGCCCGGGCCGAGCAGCTGCACCCGCACGCTCTGGGCATGGGGCAGCAGCCGCGCGAGGGCCGTCAGGCGCTGACGGCCAAACGTCCGCACCACCGCCGGCGCCGAGCCCGTGTACACGGGGCCGTGGCACTCGAGCACCAGCTCCCACGGCTCCAGCACCATCCGCGGCGGGGCTCCGGGCACCAGCTCGAAGCGCAGCGCGCGCGGCGCCTTCTTCGCCTTCCGGGTGCGCAGCGCGAACAGCAGGTTGTAGAGATCGATCGGTGACAGCGTGCACGTGCTCGCCGGGAGCGTGGCCGCCGACTGCACCTGGAGGAAGCCGCGCAGCCAGGCGTGGGGCACCTCCACGTTGCGCGGGGGGCGGGCCTCGCGCGAGGGCAGCGCCACGTGGGCCTCCAGGGACAGCGGCACGTAGGTGCGCAGCCGATCCACCTTGGCCAGCAGGTCCGGTGGCACGTCCAGGAAGGTGGAGCCGTGCGCCGCCTCGCGCCTGTCGAAGAGGCCATTGTCGAAGGCCAGCCGCGCGTAGGCGCTCTCGTCCCGGGAGAAGACCTCCACGGACACCTGATCCGGATCCACGGTGAGTACTGGATCCAGCACCGTGTCCTTCTGCTCCTCGCTCTGGAGCGAGGCGTCCAGGAACGCCTTCTGCGCCTCCCAGATCTGCGCCGAGGCGCGCTTGCCCTGCTTCATCAGATAGGCGAGGTACGCGGTGCGGTCCCTCCCGCGGTAGCGCAGATCGCTGGCGAGGACACCGAGCGTGGCGGCCAGCGCGTCGCGGAAGAGGGCAGGCTCACGCACCTGGCCGCGGAGGCCTACGGTGCCGCGGGAGCCCTCCAGGGCCAGCAGCACGCGCGAGGCCTCCGCGCGGGTCTCCACCTCACTCGCGGTGGCGTAGCGCAGCTCGACGGGGTGGCGGGTGGCGGTCGTCACGACGGGCTTCCTCCCTTCCGGGCGCGCTCGGCGGCCCGGCGTGCACGTTTGTGGGCGCGGTAGGCCGCCTTGCGCAGCTCCACCGACTGCCCCTTGTCGAAGGCCTGGCCGCGCAGCACCTCCGCGGCATCATCGCCGCCCATGCGGCCCAGCGCGGCCCAGGAGTCCTGCTTCACCTCAGGTGTGCCCCCGGTGGCCAGCGGCTGCAGGGGCTGGAGCTGGTGCTCGGCAATCACAGCGGGGAGCGCCACCCGGCGGCCTTCGGAGGAGGTGAGCGACTTCGTGTCGCGCAGCCCCACGCCCATCGGGCCCACGGCCACCGGATCGAACGGCTTCATCGCCAGCGCCCACTCGGCGCGGTCCGGAGCCAGCCGGGCCAGGGAGGCCGCGGCGGCCTCGCGCACCCGGGCATCTGGATCCTCCAGCGTGGTGCGGAGTGCTTCCGTTGCGGCAGAGAGCTCCTTGGGAGCGGAGAGGACGGGCTTCGCACCCGCCTCGGCCGTGCCGAGCGTGCCCAGCGCGCGTGCCGCTTCCTGGCGCACCTCCGCTGGAGCCCCGGCAGCGCCACCCAGGAGGATGACCCGAGCCCCGGTGGCCAGCTCCGCTACGCCGAACCTCGCGCTGGCCCACAGCAGCCGCTCCCAGGCGCGGGCCAGCGGTGGCCGCTTCGGGCCGGGCGCGGAGGCCCACTCGGAGGAGGTACGGCGCTCGGCCTTCGCGAGCGCCCCGGAGAGCGTGGCCGAGTCCGAGGCCGGCAGCGGTGCGCGCGGCTCACCCGTCCACGTGCCGATGACGAGGGCTGCCTCCTCACGGGCTTGGGGCTGCTCGTGGGCGAGCAGCGCGGCCAGCTCGGAGACGGGCAGGACTCCCCGCCGTGCCAGGCCTCGGCGGAGCCTCCGCCGCAGCGCCTCGTCCTTCAGCGTCGCCAGCCGGGGAACGAGCAGCGCGGGATCGGCCTCCTCGGCCAGGTACGTGGCGGCGGGCTCGGAGATGTCAGAGAAGCGGCTCGCCACGGCGAGGAACTCGACGCGCACCCGATCCTTCGGGAAGAGGATGTCGAGCGCCTTGCGCGCCTCCTTGCGCAGCTCGAAGTCGTAGGCGTCCAGCACCGTGGACAGGGCGTGCTCGGCCGCCACGTCGCCCAGCTTGCCCAGCTCCGCCGCGGCGGTGAGGCGCACGGGGTTGGAGGTCGAGTCGTCAGTGAGCAGCGCCTCGATCTTCACCCGCGCGCGCTCGCCGCCGATGTACCGCAGCCCGCGCACGCCTGCTTGCTGCTGCTCGAAGGAGTCCGACTCGACGGCTTCGGTCTCCACCTTCTCCTCGACGCGCTTGCGCTGCTCGCCCTCGGGGAGCTTCGCGGCCAGTCGACCCAGGGCCTCGATGGCGGCGACGACCATGCTGGGCTCGGCGGGGGCCTCGGGAGTGCCACCCCCGGCCACAGTCTCCAGCTCGGCCAGGGCCCGCCCGTCTCCCAGGGTGCCGAGCGCGAGGATCGCCCGCTCGCGCTCCCCCACCTCGCCGGCGCGCGAGTACAGCAGCAGCGGGCGCAGCGCGCTGGGGAGTGCCTTGAAGGCAGCGGCCTCGGCGGCGGGCAGCATCAGCTCGCGAGCCCCGGCGCGCAGCACCTCCTCGATGGGCTCCACCTTCGCGCCTTGATGCACGACGCGCTGGGAGTAACGAGCCACAGCCTCGCGGCGCACTGTCTCATCCCGATCGGCGAAGAGGCTCAGCAGCAGCGCATCCTGGCCCGCGTCAGCGCCGTGCTCCAGCTCGGGCGGGACCGCCTGACGCACCGCCACGTCCGAGGAGCGCACGGCCGAGCGCAGGAAGCGAACCGCCAGCGCCGCGTCGCGCAACTTCATGTCCCGGGTGCCATCGGGTAGCAGCTTCACGTCCCGGTCCGCCACCGCCATGGCCGCGGTGATGCAGGCCAGGCGCACGCTGGGGGCCTCGTCCTCGAGCACCTGGCGCGCCAGCACCTCCACGGCGTCCGGGTGGCGGGTGCGGCCCAGGGCGTTCACGAGGTTGTTGCGCTCGTCCAGGCTCGTCGAGGTGCGCAGCCGGCCCGCGAGCGCGGCCACCGCGGCGGGCGTGGCCAGCCGGGCCAGAGCCTCCATGGCGCGCTTCGCGTTGGCCGCGTTCTCCGAGCGCAGGAAGGTGTTCAGCACCTCCACCGCCCGGTCATCCTTGCGCCAGGCGAGCAGCTCCGAGGCGCGCATGCGCAGATCCTCGTGCTCGCTGGCCATGGCGCGGCCGAGCGCCTCGGTGACACGCGAGTCGTTGGCCCCGGCCAGGCGCTCGATGACGCCGACGCGCAGGTCCGCGTGCTCACTGGAGAGCGCGGCCAGCAGCGGCTCGAGGCTGCCCGCGGGGCTGAGCTTCTCCAGCAGCTCGAAGGCGTACTTGCGCACGTCCGGCAGGGGCGAGTTGAGCGCAGCGGTGACGCGAGGCCGGGCGGCATCCCCTCGCGTCGCCAGCTCGTCCAGCGCCGCGCGGGCCACGTCCTGCGAGAGCGAGGCCAGGGCCAGGGCCAGGGGCTCATCCGAGCCAGCGGGGTACAGCTCCTTGAGGCCGGCGAGGGCCGCCTTGCGCACGAGCTGGTGCGGATCCTCCAGCGCGCGCAGGAGCGCGGCCACGGCGGCGGGCTGTCCGGCGAAGCCCTCCTGGGTGAGCTTCACCACGCGATCCACGGCATCGCGGCGCACGCGGTGGCCCTCGTCGTCCCCAGCGGAAACCTGCCGGAGCAGGCCGACGTAGGCGCCAAAGGCCAGCCGGCGCAGATGCTGGCGCTCGACGGAGGCCAGCGCCTCGGGGGAAGGCGAGGCAGCCTCCTTGGTGGAGGAGAAGAGGCGCCGCAGCCAGCTCTTCGCGGCCTTCTCCGCCTCGGGCCGGGGCTTGGGCGTGGTCTCCGGCTTCCACGGCTGCTCCAGCGAGCGCGGGCGCGCCACCTTCTGGGCCTCGCGGAAGTAGTCCAGCGGCTTGTGACGGAGGTTGAGCACCTGGGCGGCGGCGTAGCGCTGCTCGGAGACGTCGCTGGCGAGCGCCTCGGCCAGCCCCACCATGCGGCGGGCGCGCTCGTCCTCGGCGGGCCACTCCTTCAAGTCGCCGGCCTTCTCCGGCTTGGGCGGCAGCAGGGCCTCCACGAGGTAGGCCTGGTACTCCGCCGGATCGGCCCGCAACTCCAGGGCGCGCGCGGCGGCGTAGCGCACCTCGGGCCGAGCGCTGGAGAGGGCGCTGGTGAGCAGGTCCGGCGGCTCGCCGCGGCGCGAGGCGCGCAGATCCCTGGCGAGGATGATGGCGAACACCATCTCCTGGACCTCGCGGGTGCGGTCCTCCAGGCCGTGGAGCATGCCGCCCTCGCCCTCGGCGCCGAGCGCCGCGAAGGAGAGGATGGCGCCCAGGCGGATGGGCTGGTGCTCGTGCCGCAGCGTGCCGGTGAGCACGGGCAGGGCGCGCGCGTCACCGAGGCGCGACAGGCCATCCGCGGCCCAGGAGCGCACCGCCACGTCCGCGTGGCCGAGCGCATCCAGCAGGTGGCCCTCGTCTCCCCGGCGGCAGGCGGTGGCCAGGCCGCGGGCACCCTGCTCGCGCACCTCGCCCAGCTCGTGCTTGAGGAGGGTGGTGGCGTAGAAGGAGAGCAGCCGGCGAGAGCCCAGCGTGGCCAGCGCGCTCGCGGCCCGGGCGCGCAGCGGGTTGAGGGACGGGGGCAGGTAGCGGCGCTCCAGCTCCTTGTCGGTGATGAGGACGCGCATCGGCTCGATGATGTCCTCGGCACCGCGCGCGGCGAGCAGCTCCGCGGCGCGCACCTTGAGGGGCAGGGCGGCGGAGAGGAGGCCGGCGAGCAGCGGCCCGTTCTCGTTGGGGACGAGCTTGTCCAGGGACTCCAGCGCCTGGAGGTGGACGGAGGGCTCCTCGTCCTGGATGAGCTTGAGCAGGGGCGAGCGCATCGCCTCTACCGGAGCGTGGACGGCGTTCTTCGCCCCGAGCGTCCGCAGCGAGGCGTGGGTCGTCTCGAGCGTCGCGAGGTGGGGCTCGGGCTTCTCCTTGCCCACGTGCTTCACCCACGCCTCGTAGGCGGCGGTGGCCACGCCCGCGTCGCGATCCTGCACGGCCTTCTTCAGCCGCTCGAGCGCCCAGTCCTCCTTGGAGCGCGTGGCCAGCTCCTCCACGGCGCGTAGGCGCAGGTCCGGGAAGCGTCCGTCCAGGGCGCGATCCAGCGCCTTCTGTGGCTCCTTCTCGTTCCAGGCCCAGAGGGTGCGGAAGGCCTCGCCGCGGACCTTGGCGGCCTCATCCTCCAGCGCGTTGCCGAGCAGCGGCTCGGCGCCTTCCGGGCGCTTGCCCTGCGCGCCCAGCTTCACCAGTCGATCCAGGCCCCGGACGCGCACGTCCTCGAAGCCCGAGCGCAGCGCGGCCTCTGCGCTGGAGAGTGGCGCCTCCGCGTCCAGTGCCACCACGGCGTCCAGCGCCGAGGACCGCACTTCCGCGTCCGCGTCATCCATCATCCACACCAGCCGCTCGCGGGCGCGTGCGTCCTGGAGCGCCTGGAGCGCGGTGGCCGCCTGCCGGCGGATGGAGGCGTCCGGCTCGCGAGAGAGCTGGAGCAGTGCGCCCAGGGCTCGCGCATCGCCGAGCTGTGCCAGCCCACGGGCTCCGCGCACCGCGGTGTCAGGAGTGCGGCAGGCCATGGCGGCCAGCAGCGGCTCCAGGTCGGCCTCGGGGAGCGATTCGCCGGGCTGGCCTTTGCCGACGAGCTTCTCGAGGAGCTTGTCGCGGGCGGTCGTCACCTCGCCCTCAGTGGAGAACTTCCCCGCCTGTCCCTCGGGGGACGCACGCTTCGCCGAGAGCACCATCCGGCGGGCGATGTCGCGCACGGCGAGGCGGAAGTCCTCGTCCTTCTGCTCCAGCACCTGGGCCAGGGGCTTGTGCTCCAGCACGCGCACGGTGAAGGTCACGCGGCGCACGTCCGCGTCCGCGTCATCCAGCGCGCGGGCCACCAGCGGCTGCAGCTGCGCGGCGCCGAGCTGCCCTGCGCTCGCGGCGCGGATGAGCACCTCTACCTTTATATGGGCGGGGCCTCGCTCGAAGGCCGTCTTCAGCGGCTCGGTGCTGCCGGCGGGGGACACCTCGGTGAGGGCGTCGAGCGCGGCCAGCCCCACGTTGGCGTCGCTGTCCGTGAGCTTCCCGGCGATGAGGCCTGGTACCAGCGGAGAGGTGCCCGCGAGCTTCGCCAGCCGCTTGAGGCCGGAGATGCGAATGTCGGCGAAGCGCGAGTCGAGCGCGGTGCGCGGGGCGGAGAGCGGGGTCTCCTCCAGCGTGGCCAGCGCCTCCAGGGCAGCGGCGCGGACGGCGGGGTGATCGTCATCCAGCCGCTCGCGCAGCTTGGGGCGAGCGCCGGCGCGGCCTCGGGCGGCGAGCTCGGAGGCGGCCAGCTTGCGGACCTCTGCTTCCTTGTCCGAGGAGAGCACCTTGAGGACGAAGTCGAGCGCCTCCGGCTCCTCCAGCGCGACGGCCTCGCGCACGGCGGCCTCGCGCTTGGGCCGGCCTCCGCTCAGGGACTCGGTGAGGGCGTCGAAGCCATGGGCGTAGTCGAGCTGCTCGTCTGAGGGCTTGCCATCCGGCTCCGCGGTGAAGCGGTACACGCGGCGATCGTCGCCGCCGGTGAAGACGTGACCCAGCATCACCTTGGCCTGCCGTGCGTTGGGCGGCGGCGCGAAGGCGAGGGTGTGCAGCGGCTTGCTGCCGCAGTCGAGGGTGCGAGGCTTGCGGCGCTCGTCCAGGCGCCACACCTTCACCTTGCCGTCGGCGCCCGCGGTCCAGAACCGATCGCTGGGCTCCTGGCCGGGCTCGGCGGTGGGGGTGGGAGGGAAGAAGAGCGCGAGCACCGGCCCGGCGTGGCCGGAGTCCTTGTCGCCACGCACCTCGAACTCGACGGCGCCGACGAGGTACCAGATGCGGATGCGGCCATCATCGCCCGTGGAGGCGAGGCGCCCGTCGCGCGGGGTGAAGGCCAGGGCGCGCACGGGGCCCTCGTGGCCGGCCATGTCCCGGCGAGCGCTGGTGGCCAGGGTGAAGGAGCGCACCACGGCGTCATCGCCCGCGCACGCGACGAAGGTGTGGCTGGGATCCACGGCCACGGCGCGCAGGGGCTGCGGAGAGGCCTGCCACTCGTGAAGCTTCTTCCCGGAGTCGAGCGCCCAGCCGCGCAGGAACCCGTCCACGCCCACCGTATAGAGGCGCTG
>NZ_DASPHO010000033.1:0-10840 GCF_035629615.1 Hyalangium sp.
GAGGAATCCTCCAAGGCCGTCGGCCCCAGCGGGATTCCCGCACGGGAACAGGCATCGGAGGCGATCTTTCCGTACTGGGACCAGGACCGAAGACGACTCTCGATCCTCTTCTATCGCCGGGTGATGCACATCACCGAGTACAGCATTCCGTGCCTGTTCACATATGAGGGAATGCCACCGGAGCAGAAGTCGATGACCCTCCGTCACGGTTACGGCGTCGAGCTCGGCCAGAAGCTGGAGCTGGACGCGAACGGAGCGCTGGTCGCGGTGCGATCCTTCGAGCCGGCATTGGTCCGCCTCGAGTCGAACGCGCCAAAGGTCGATCCGTCGGCGAAGGGATTTCCGCCGATCTGCCCCGGCTCTCCCGGAGCCCAGCGGCGATATCACCCTCAGCTTCTGCCGAGCGACCTCCCTTCGTCGTCGTCTCCGTCCAAGCCCTCCGCTCCGTCCGCGCTGCGCTGGAAGGGGAGCTCTCCGCTGCCCTCGAAAGGGCCATGCTCCCTTGACGACGGCGGCGCTCTCGCTACCGGCCCCGCCGTCCCCCGCCCCCATGGCCTCGTGGGGAGCGGCCTGTCCCACGGGGTGGCCCTCTCTGATGCCCTGCACCCTTGCCACTCGGGCGCCTCGTGCCACGGGGGGAACTCTTCTCCTGGCCTGTCTTCCGCCCGCGTGGATTCCGCGCTCCACGGGCGGTATCCCGGTCGCGCACGCCTTCACTCCGGCGCGGAGGGATTGAGCGCTCCCTGCGCGGGGCCTCCTCTCTCTCCCGTCGAGGCGCCGTGCCGCGAGTGGAGCTTCCGCCACGGCCTGGCGCCTCGCGACGGCTGAGGCCCTTGCCGCGGCGCTCCTGACCCTCGCTCTGGCGGCCTGATCTGCGGGCGTTGCTCTCTCCACCGGTTGCGGCCCGGGAGTGTGTACGGCCCGCCTCGCGCGCTGGGTGCCTGCCACGAGCGGTGCCCTCGCTGCGGGACTCATACTTCGCCGGCTCCGCGTCCTCCTTCCCGGCCTGGAACTCCTCCAGCTCCTCGAGAAAGACGGCGTCCTCCCGAGGTACCTCGGCGCGCGGCAGACTCATGCGGATGATGCGCTCGATGGTGTGCACGGCCTCCTCATCCCGCGCGGTGACAAACGTCGAGGCGCGCCCACTCGCGCCAGCTCGCGCCGTGCGGCCAATCCGGTGGACGTAATCCTCCGGAGCGTGGGGAAGATCGAAGTTGATGACATGGCCGACATCCTCCACGTCCAGCCCGCGCGACGCGATGTCGGTGGCCACCAGGCAGCGGTACTGCCCTCGCCGGAATCCCTCGAGCGCCTGTCTGCGCTGTCCCTGCGTGCGGTCCGCGTGGATGGTCGCCGTCTTGTGGCCCGCGCGCTTGAGGACTTCCTGCACCTTCTCGGCACGCTCCCGGGTGCGGGTGAAGACCAGCGCGCTCAGCTGGTCCCTGGCGAGCAGACTGAGCAGCAGCGGGTACTTCTCCGCCGCTTCGACTTCGTACAGCCGCTGCACGGCTCGCGCGGCGGGAGTCCCGCTCGGAGTGACCTCCACCCGGACGGGCCGGCGCAGCACCTCCTGGGCGAAGCGGGTCACGTTGTGACCGAGGGTGGCGGAGAAGAGGAGCGTCTGACGCTCGCGGGGCAAGGCGGCCAGAATCTGCGACAGCTCGGGCATGAAGCCCATCTCGAGCATCCGATCCGCCTCATCCAGCACGAGCATGCGCACCGCCGAGAGGTTCGCCACGCCCGCCTTCAGCAAGTCGGCCAACCGGCCCGGGGTGGCGAGCACCAGGGAGGGCCGCTGACGCAGCGCCTCCACCTGGGCGCCCATGTCCGTGCCTCCGATCACCACCGCCCGGGTGACACCGCGCGGCTCACCGAAGAAGCCGGCCTCCTCGGCGATCTGCAGCACCAGCTCGCGCGTGGGGGCGAGCACCAGCCCAGCCGGGCCCCGCTCACCGGCCAGGCGCTCGACCAGGGGCAACAGGTAGGCTGCGGTCTTGCCTGTGCCTGTGATCGCACAACCGATGACATCCCTCCCAGCAAGCGCCGGCGGGATGGCCTGGGCTTGGATCGGCGTGGGTGAGGCGAAGCGGGCGCGCCGCACCGCATCGAGCGATTCAGGAGAGAGGCCGAGGGACTTGAAAGAGGTGCTCACGCGCGAGGGACTAACACACGCGGACGCTCGGGGCGATCCGGATGCACGCTTTGCCGCACGGGACGCTCGTCCAGAGAGCCCACGCTCGGTATATTCCCCCGGCTTCACGAAGCTGAACTCACTCCAAGGAGGGATGCATGCAAGCGAGAGCTATCATCGGAGGGCTGCTGTTGGCCGCGGGGCTGCTGTCAGCGGGCTGCGGCGGCACCGGGCAGGAGCCCGAGCAGGATAACGGGCAGATCGAGCAGGAGGTCGCGAGCTGCGCCGCCGGCTACACGGCCTACTCCATCTGGGAGTGTGAGCCCGTCTGTGGCGCGAACTACGGCAATGCCCTGCACCGCTATTGCACCAACGGGACGGATACGTACGACGCGGGCATCGTGCGCATCACCTGCGGGGCCTGTTACTGAGCCAGGACTGACGGCGAAGCACGACGGCCCGCCCCTGAGAGTCCTGGGCGGGCCGTCCAAGGTCTACTTCGTGCCCTTGGCCGGGACCACCACCGGTGGGGGCTCGTTGTAGAAGTGGGTCCAGAGGATGGGATCGCCCTTGCGGAACGCCGCGGTGATGGTCCGGCCGATGACCTGCGGGCGCTCTGCCTCCCTCACATAGGAGGGCGTCAGGGTGTCTGGGTCCATCCCTCGCTCCGTCACGTCCTCCATCGTCAGCTTCCCGCCGACCGGAATGTCTCGGGCCGCCACCAGACCCATTGTCTGCTTCCGGGTCTCAAACTGGGACCACAGAAGCGGATCGCCGGCTTGCAGAGGCACCAGGATGCGCTGGTTCACGACGTAGGACGCACTGTCTGGCTTGACCACGGAGCTGGTGACGAACTGCTCCGGGACAGAGCGCTGGGAGATCATGTCGAACGTGACGAGGGTCTTCTCTGGGATGTCCTGTGACGCAACGACCACAGGGACGAGGTTCCAGCCCCTGCGGACGTCTGCCTCCTTCTTCTTCAAGTAGCTATAGCTGACCACTCCGATGAGGAGCGCGCTGAGCACGAAGCCGAACCCGCCGCCGAGCAGCAAGCCCAAGATGATCGAGCTGGATGAAGACGTCTTGGAGGGACTGGGAACATTCATGGTGCTGCACACTATAGAGGAGCTACGGCTCGTCCGTCTCAACCCGTATCCCGGTAGACGGTCGTCCCCGCTTCCACTGTTTGAGTTGCACCATGCGCAGGCGGTGGCGGATCCACTTGAACACAAAGACGCCCGGGGGCCATGGGGCTCCCGGGCGTCCGGACTTCAGGGCTGCTTCAGCCCAAGGCTAGTAGGTGCCCTTCATCGTCACGTTCGTGTACGCGCTGTAGCCGCGCGAGCAGGCGTACCACGTACCGGCGCTCGGATTGTTGATGGTGCAGCTCTCGGTGCTGCCGGAGAGGTACGGGCGGCAGTTGTAGGTGCTGGTGGTGGGCTGCGCGTTGAACCGGACGAACAGGTCCGCGTCACCCGTGGTGCCCGTCTTACCCATCTGGTTGAAGACCACCGAGCTCCTCCCGCTCGGCACGGTCAGCGTGTAGCAGGTCATCGAGCCCGAGGCACCCGAGTACGAGGCCGACTCCACGCCGCTGGTCAGCACGTTGCCGCCACCGCCGCCCCCCGTGGAGTACGCACCCTTCAGGCTCATGCCCGAAGCGGCCGAGTAGCCGGAGAGCTTCACGTAGTAGGTGCCGGCGCTCGGAGAGGCGATGGTGCAGTTCTCCGTGTTGCCGGATGCGTACGGACGGCAGTCGTACGAGGAGCTGGTCGGCTCGGCGCCGAACTTCACGTACATGTCGGCGTCACCCGTGCCGCCGCTCAGGTCGAACTTCAGGTTGCTGGCGCCCGCGGGCACCACCAGGGTGTACGCGCAGGTCCAGGCGCCCGCGCCCACGGAGATGTTGGGCACCGTCACGCCGTTGGTGAGCGCCACCGGCGTGCACCCGGGGCCCCCTCCTCCGTCCGTCGGCGGCGGGGTGTTGCCCGTCGTCGCGCCCTTGGCCACCTCGCCCAGGAAGGCCACGCCGAGCTTGGCGAACTTCACCGAGTTGGTCGCGGTACCGCCGGTATAGGTCAGCGTGTCGCCCGCGGTGTGGATCTGCGGGTTGTCCGTGCTCATCGTCGCCTCGAAGGGCATCGTGGCCGGGAAGCCCGCGCTGGTCCACGAGGCGTGATCCGAGCAGCCGTAGCCGCAGGTGATGTTGGTGTAGGTCGTCCCCGGCAGGTACGTGGACATGAGGCTGGTGGTGAAGCTGTTCAGCGCGGCGTTGGTGTTGTCCGTCACCATGCCGAAGTCGTAGCTGGAGCCCTTGTAGTTGGTCATGTCCAGCTGCAGCACGCCCACCACGTTCACCGCGTTGTTCTTGTGCCAGGTGGCGATGGCGTTCGAGCCGTACAGGCCCACCTCCTCGGCGGCATAGGCCATGAACTTCACCGTGCGCGCCGGCCTGTAGCCATTGGCCATGGCCACGCGGAAGACCTCGGTGAGGGAGGCCACGCCCGAGGCGTCGTCATCCGCGCCTGGCGCCGCGCCGGTGCTGCTGCTCCCGTTGATGGAGTCCAGGTGGCCGCCGATCACCACCACCTCGCTGGGCAGCGTGGTGCCCTGGATGGTGGCGATGACGGACGGCTGCAGCCATGAGTGCGTGAAGAACGCCACGGACACGTCCGTGCGCCCGTTGGCGATGGTCGTCCACTGGTTCTTCAGCCAGGTGGCCGCGTCCGCACCTGACTGCACGTTGTAGCGGCGCGTCGTCCAGTTCGTCGACAGCGAGTTGATGGTGTTGCGGATGTTGAGCTCCTGCACTCCGCTCAGCATTGCGTTCACCGACGGGCCGTTGTTGATGAAGTAGGTGGCCAGCAGCGTCGGGGGCGGCACCGGAGCACCGGCGCTGTCCACCTCCGCCAGGGCCTTGGCCTCCGAGTCATGGGCGATGAAGCCCGCGCACCGGTTGAGCTTCGAGTGAATCACGCCCGCGACTTTGTCAATCTGCGACTCGGGGATGCGCAGTGCCGCCACCCCGCCCTTCTCACGCAGCGAGGCCGGCAACATCAGGCCCTCGCCCTGGAAGGACTTGTGCACCTCCTGCAGTGCGTCCGTGCCGATGGTGATCCACACCATCTTCTCCTGCGCCTTGTCCTGCTGGGGGGCCTGCGCGAACGCGGGTGCGGCACACGCGAGCCATGCGACGATTGGAACGTATTTCCTCAGGGTCATACGCGGCTTCTCCTCGGCGCAGGGACTTCTTCGTGGGGGATTCCTCGAACCTGTCTTCTGCGGATGGCTGGAAGGCAAGGTCATTGCGCCAATTCGAGACCTTAATGAAAGTCAGGCGTAGAGCACAGAAGAGAGGCAACTCAGCGGGGCTGGAGGGGCCGGAACTCGTTCGCCTTTGGCTCGTAGACTCGCAGCGTCGCCGCCACCAGATCGTAGACCCAGCCGTGGATCTCTACCCGGTTCTCGTCCAGCGCCCGCTGGACGACCGGATAGGTGAGCAGGTTCTCGAGCTGCACGACCACGTTCTCGAACACGAGCTGGCGGGCAACCACCTCCGGAGTCGCGTCCGGCCACCGGCTCGCGATGCGCTCGCGCACCACCACCGCGTCCTGAAGCCAGGCCGCGAGCGTCGGTGTCTCTGCCTCCAGCGTCCCCAGGCCCTCCGCAAGGGCCTGCAAGCCTCCGCATTGGGTATGACCGCACACGATGACGTGCGGCACCTTCAGGAAGTGGAGCGCATACTCGATGGCGGCGCCGACAGACCGGTTGGCCAGATGACGCCCGAACGGGGGGACGATGTTGGCAATGTTCCGGACCACGAACAGCTCACCAGGGCTCGCATTCACCATGATGTTGGGAACGACGCGCGCATCGCAGCACGACAGCATCAACGCCACAGGCTGCTGCACACCCTTGGCGAGCGTCTCGAAGAGCTCGCGCTCATTCTCAAAATACTCGCTGCGGAACCGGCTGTGACCTTCGAGGAGCTTGGTGACCATGCGCGGCGAACACTACACCACGGAGGCCTCTTCCACAGAGGCCTCAGGGGGTGAGCGGCGGGTTGGGCCGTGAAGCGGGCCTGTGAGCGAGGACTGGACTACGGCCCGACACGTAGGCCTCGCGCTGCGCCTCGAGCCTCGCCCGCAGCTGCTCTACCGGAGTGATGTAGCTGGCAGCGCGGACCGCCGACTCGCTCAGGGACAGCCACACCAGGCGCGAGCCAGAGGCTCTGGCGTGCCGGATCCCGGCTGGTAGAGGTACGGCCCCTCCGAGAGGTAGTGGCACAGGGGCTCCGACGCCGTGTCGTAGCTCGCCGGCCCCGTCCCGACTCTCAGGTGCCGGAGCGCGAACTCCGAGCAGATCTCGCACGCCGCGGCCCGCGTCTCCGAGTCCAGAGCCCCGTTCGTGGCCCTTGCCCTGAGCGCCTCGAGGCCATCCGACGCGAACGCCCGGCACCAGTCCGATGCGTGGCCCTGGTGGAAGACGCGCGCCAGCGCCTGGGCCCGCTCCTTCGCCACCGCAGTCGTGTCGGCGGTTGCCGGCCACGGCAGCACCGGATCCACGTATGAGGCCAGCACGCTGTTCGCGTACTCCCCGTTCGGCTTCGCGCCCAGGAAGGTCCCGAACCGGCCCTCCGCCAGCTCCGTGCCCAGGGGCCGCTCCTTCGCCATCAGCCGTGTCAGCGAGACGACGCGCTGCAGCCCCAGCCGGAACTCGTTCCTCAGCCGCGTCGGCACGGGCACCTCCCCCGTCTCGCGTGCCACGGTGGGCACGATCGCCCCCACCACGCGCGAGTCCAGATCGAGCGTCACCTGCCGGCCCACGAGGCGGAACTGCACCGCCGCCGCCTCCTTCATCGCCCGGTTCGTCACCCGCTGCCCGAAGCACTCCGGGCCTGTTGGCTCCACGGTCCGCAAGCCCTGGGCTGGCGAGCCCAGCGGGCCATGGTTCTCCCCTGCCGCCGTGTACACCTCGCGCATCCCCGACACCGCGCAGGACAGCAGCCGCTCTGACTGCGGCGTGTACGTGCTGCCCGTCCCCAGGGGTGGCAGCAGCTCCAGGTAGTCGTCTCCGATGGCCGGGTGGCGCTCCCCACTGGGAGTGATGAACTCCACCGCCGGGTGCGGCGCGCAGAGGGCGTCATTCACGTCGTAGCTCGTCCACGCCGGTACCCGCTGGAGCACCCCGCGCGCCCCGTGCAGCAACCCCGAGGCGAGCGCCACGAGCACCGCCCGATCACGCTGATCCCCCGTGGTGCTCGGGAAGTCCACGAGCTCCGGTGAGCCCCAGCGCTGCCACATGTGCCCCGCGCTCCAGGCATCCTGCAGGTAGTGGTGCCCCACCGCCTCCAGGGCCAGCGCCTGGGCCTCGCACGCGCGAAGGTAGGCCGTGAAGCGCGCCCCCGCCGCGCCGACCGCGTCCTTCATCGCCTTGCACTCCCTCGCCCGTCCCAGCGCCAGCGCGTGGTAGTGCGCGTAGAAGCGCCCGGCCTGCGGCAGGAAGTGGTTCGAGTTCACGGGCCCCATGTGCGAGGCGAAGTCGTGACACAGCGTCGCGTCCTCCCCCGCCCCCGGCAGCGGGCATGTCTCGTGGCCCGTCGCCCAGTCCCACAGCGCGTACGAGAAGTCCGGCAGCTGCGCCAGCTCGCCCGGGGTGATGGAGCGCAGCTGCACCCGCTCTGCCTCCGCGAACGGCACCGGCTGCAAGGACGTGAGCTGCTGCCCAGCCACCGGCACCGGAGCACCCGACGTGAAGACCCGCAGCCGCATCGTCGCGGAGGACTCGGCGGGCAGGCCCGCCTTCTCCCGCGTCACCTCCCAGAGACGGCGGTGCTCGTCCAGCTTGCCCACCCAGCGGTGGCGCGCGGTGTTGGGCCCCGCCGCGGGCGAACACCAGGAGCCGGAGTTCTGCGGGTACTCGGAGGGCTCCTTCGTCGTGTCCGGTTGCTCGTAGCAGACGGACTCCCAGGCCACGGCGGGCAGCGACAGCAACAGGGCCAGCAAGAAGAGGTGTCTCATCACTGGTCCTCCAGCAGCGCACGAACCCCCGGGAAGCAGTCCGGTTCCACGAAGAAGGTCTGCTCGAAGGCCGTGAACGCCTCCTGCCCCCGATCTCGTGCCTTCGCGTAGGCGTCCACGCAGGCCGACGGACAGCAGTCGTCCTCCTCCCAGGGCTTCGACGTCTTGCACAGGGGGACGGCCGGTACGCACTCGTCCACCGAGCGCTGGCCGGGCTCGAAGCAGTAGGTGATCAGGTCCGTGCAGGCCCCGAGCGCCGTGATGGCATCATCGCCTCTCGGGTCGAGCTGGAGGCCCCCCAAGGGGTTCTCGAGCAGGACGAAGTTGCCGGTGCCCCGCTTTGGCAGCGAGAGGTTCGGCAGATCCACCTTCGGGAGATCCGGAGGATCGATTTGCTTCACCTGCTCGCAGGCGAGGCCCACGGGGAGCACCGCCATGAAGAGCAGTGCACGAAGGATGCGCACCATGCTGACTTCTCCTTTCCGGCCCTGGGAGTCCGAAACCTACTGTTCCTGTATGTCCTTGCGCTGACTCTGCGCGTACCCAGCCACGCTCTTCCGAATCTGCGGGGCCAGCTTATGGTGGGGCGCCAGCGCGAGGAACTTGCGGTAGTGCCCCATCGCCTTGTCGAACTGGCCCAGCCCGGAGTAGGCAGCCCCCACCATCCTGTGGCACTCGGCATCCTTGGGCGTCAGCGCGACGCACCGCTGCGCCTTGGCCAGGGCCTGCGCGTAGTTCCTTCCCTCATAGAGCTTCGTCGCGCTGTCGTACGCCGCCCTTGCGTCCTGTTCCTTCTTGGAGAGCGCCGGAGCGGGCGTCCCGGTGTCGGCCACGGCCTCGGTGGGCGCAGTCTCGGTGTTGGCGCCGCCCTCATCGGGTGAAGGCTCGGCCGAGGCAGCGCTGTCAGCAGGGGCGGCGGCCAGCTCTGGAGCCTGCTCCACCTCCGCAACCGCCGCAGGGGCTTCGGCCGGCTCAGGCGAGGCCGGCTCAGGCGAGGCCGGCTCAGGGGGGGGCGCGAGGGGAGCCTCGGTGAGCTGGAGGGGCTGAGGGTTGGAAGGATCCTTCCCCCCCGCGGGCTTCGAGCGCTTCATCCAGAAGAAGCCACCCGCGAGCGCCCCCACCAGGAGCACCACGCCCAACACCGCGACTGCCACGCCGCCCCCTCGACGCCGAGAGGCCCGGAGGCGGGTCTGCCCGGGTTCCGATGCATCCATCAGGGTGTCGGCCTGCGTCGGAGCAGAGCCATATTGCCGCGTCGCGGCCTCCGAGGACTTGTCCGTCGGTGCCTGGGACGCTCCAGGCTGCTGCGCCGAGGGCTCTGGCACCGTGTCGGACGGCGCCCGAGCCCGCCCCGGCGACATCAACGCCGTGGGAGACTGGCCTCGCCACTGGGCGAACTGCTCCCGGAACGCGTCCGGCACCTGCGCCTGCCGGCCCGTGCTGGCAATGTCCTCACGGAACAGCTCCTGGACGAAGTGCGAGAGCGACATCGCCGAGAAGCGCGGCGCGCTGGCGGCCAGGAACGTCGCGAGCGCATCCCCAAAGGCGTGGCAGGACTCGTAGCGATCCTCCTGCCTCACTGCCAGCGCCTGCATGACGATGGCGTCCACCTCCTCGGGGAGCTTCGGATTCAGCTCTCGGGGCCGCGGAAACTTCCCCTCCATGAGCCGGGGCATCGCCACGTCCGGCGAATCCTCGACCGGGAGCTGCCCGCACAGAAGTTCATAGAGGACGATGCCGGTGGCCCACACATCCGTGCGCGCATCCACCTCCTCCCCTGCCGCCTGCTCCGGAGAGAAGAAGAGGTACTTGCCCTTCACGATCCCCGGCTCGGTGCTGAACCCGCGCAGCTCTCGCGCCTTGGCAATGCCAAAGTCGACGATCTTGACCTGCCCCTCGTAGCTGATGAGCACGTTGTCCGGAGAGATGTCCCGGTGGACGATACCCAGCGGCTGTCCCTTGTCATCCGCACGCGTGTGCGCGTAGTGCAGCCCCCGGCACATCTCCAAGGCGATGAAGGCCGCCAGTGGAACCGGGACGGTCGCCATCCCCGCCTTGCGCGCGCGCTTGAGGACGCGGTGGAGCGGCTGCCCGTCCACGTACTCCATGGCCAGGAAGTAGTCCCCGTCCACACGCCCGAAGTCGTAGACCTGCGCGATGTTGCCGTGCGACAGCGTGGCCGAGATCCGCGCCTCGCTGATGAACATCGCGATGAACGCCTGATCATTCGTGTACTCGGGCAGCACCTTCTTGATGAGCACGGGCTTGGTGACGCCCGCCTCGCCCAACAGCCGGGCCCGGTACGTCTCCGCCATGCCGCCACGACCAAGCCAAGACACCAGCTCATAGCGGCCGAACCGCTCTCCAGGTTGGAGGGACATTCGCCGCATCCTAGGACGGCCGCTGGCGCCCATGAGCACCCCGGGGCGATGACGGCAGTCACCGGTGATGACTGTCGTCACCACCCCTACCCGGTGGCTGCTGTCACCACCTCCCCCTGCCTTGGCGCCAAGATTCTCACCTAACCCCATGAAACTCCTGGGGATCACCTTTCGCGCACCCCTGCTCTAGTTCATGGCATGCGGGGTGCATTAGGGGTCATCCGTACTCACCGCCACCCCAGGCGGTTCTCCAAAAAGGACTCAGCCATGCGCGTCAACCCCTCCGTCGCCCCCGCCGTTGCCCGTAC
>NZ_DASPHO010000034.1:0-19208 GCF_035629615.1 Hyalangium sp.
CACTTCACACACCCAGTCCGGCGTGAGGGTGAGGAAGGGCGAGCTCGGATCGGGTGGCAGGTCCATGCGCTCACGCCGCCAGCCCGCAAGGTCCGGCACCATCACATCGCGGCCCAGGTGAAGCTCTGGCGCACGCAGGAAGCACCAGCGGCCATTGCCCCCGCGCCGCTGATCCAGCTGCTCTCCCAGCTCCACGCCGAGCATGAAGGCCGCGCGCGTCTGGGCAGCCAGCGGGCGAGGCGAGGCGACGAGCTCGTCTTCGACGATCTCTCCCACCCACCCCTTGGGTAGCGCGTTGAGTACCGAGTACGTCGCCTGATTGATGCGGATCTCCATCACCATTCCCTTCCCGTGCGGCGGCTGGACGGGAACGAATCATAAGGAGGGGTCTGACATCAGCCGGGCTGCCCAGGGAAGTGGACTACTTACCAATGCAGAAGCGCTGGAAGATGGCGTCCAGGAGCGCCTCGGAGACGTGCGTGCCGGACACCTCGCCGAGCGCCTCGAGCGCCAGGCCCACCTCGCCGGAGACGACCTCCAGAGTGGAGACACGGCTGGCCTCTTGAGCACGTGCGAGGGCCTCACAGGCGCGGCGCAGTGCGTCGGCATGGCGCTCGGAGACGAGTGCAACAGCGGAGGGCGTGCCCCCTCCCCATAGCCGTGAGAGGACGATGGTGCGCAGCGCCTCGACGCCTTGCCCAGTCAGGCCGCTGACGCGAAGCCCCTCCTCCTGCTGGGAGAGGAGCGAAGGGCGGGCCTCCACATCGCACTTGCCCGCCACGTGCAGCAAGGCCGCCGTGCCCGCCTCGCGTGTCCAGGCCTCGGCCTCGGCGGAAGAGACGCCTGGTGGCAGCACGAGCACGGCAAGGTCCGCGCCGGACAGAGCCTCGCGGGTGCGGGCGATGCCGAGCGCCTCCACGCGACCGGGCGCTTCCCGCAGCCCCGCGGTGTCGAGCAGCGTCAGGGCCAGCCCGTCCCACTCCACGCGGGCCTCCAGCACGTCGCGCGTGGTGCCGGGCTCTTCATCCACCAGGGCGCGGGCCTCACCCACCAGCCGGTTGAAGAGGGTGGACTTGCCCGCATTCACCGGCCCGTAGAGCACCACCCGAGCTCCCCGGCGCACCAGCCTGCCTCGCCCGGCCTCGGCCAGCAGCGCCTGCGCCTGCGTACGCAGCGTCGCCACCCGCGCCTCCGCCTCCGCCTCGGCGCCCTCGGCCTCGTCCGGGAAGTTGAGCACGCCCTCCAGGTCCGCGTGGAGCGCTCGCAGCGGCTCCTCCAAGCCCCGCACCCGCGTGGACAGGGCGCCAGCCAGCCCCGCCGCCGCGGCCCGCACCGCCGCCTCCGAGTCCGCGGCCACCAGATCCGCAACTGCCTCCGCGCGCGTCAGGTCCAGCCGGCCATTCAGGAAGGCGCGGCGGGTGAACTCTCCCGGGCGAGCGGGGCGCACGCGCTCGTCCTCCAGCACGCGCCCGAGCAGCAGCTGCAGCAGGCGCGGGCCACCGTGGGCCTGGAGCTCCACCACCTCTTCTCCGGTGAAGGAGTTCGGCGCACGGAAGTAGAGGAACAGCCCCTCATCAAGCGCCCGGCCCTCGGCGTCCACGAATTCGGCCAGGTACGCATGGCGGGGCGTGGGCTCGGCGGGAGCTCCGGGGGCCAGCCGGCGGCCCACCTCGAGCGCCGCGGGGCCGGACAACCGGAGGATTCCCACGGCGCCAGTGGCGGGCGCGGTGGCCAGAGCAGCGATGGTCGTGGCAGACACGGTCATGCATCTCTACTCCACACCCCGCCGCCCTCGCTCTGAGCCAGCAGCTACCGCGGGCCGGGAGCGGGGTTGGAGCCGCGGGCGGCCTTCTCGACGGCCTCGCGGTTCTCCTCGATGTACTTCTCCACCGCCCCGTCCTCCAGCTCGAGATCCCGGAGCACACCGGGGTACACGAAGCGGAAGGCCGGGGAGTCCTCATCCCCGCGCAGACGGAAGCTCATCTTCAGCACCGCCGCGCCGTACAGCTTGTCCTTGAGCGACTTCGCCTTGCCCATGTCCTCTCCTGAAGGCCGAGCGCAGGGAGCTCAGCCCTCGAAGTCGTCCTCGTCATCGTCCGGCACCAGGAGCCGCCGGGGCAGCGGCGCCGGCTTGTCTGGGGTGAACACCATCCGGCGGCACCGCCCCTCGCCCTCTCCCGCCACCACCACGCCCGCCACACCTTCCACTGCCTTCAAGACGCGCGCGCGGTCCTCGAGCTTCATCGCCGCGATGGCATAGAAGCGGCCGAGCGAGCCCGACTTCCCGGCCAGCTGGCGAGCGGCCTCCTTGAGCGCCACGTCCTCGGGAACCTCCATTGTACGCTCGTCGGCCTCGCCCCGCCGGGCCGATGGAGCCGCCGCAGGAGCAGGGGCAGACCTGGCCGCCTTGGCAGGTGCCGGCGCGGCAGGCGCTGGTGTGGGCACCTGGGCCTTGGGAGGAGGCGCCGGGCGTGGCGCAGCGGCCGCGTTCGAGGTGGGAGCAGGGGCGGGGGCAGGGGCCTGGGGCTCCTTGCGCGGCCGGGGCTCGGGGAAGACGCCAGCGCCCAGCAGCACCCACCGCCGCTCGGCACCGGGCCGGTGGAGCATCTTGTTGAGGAGGAACTGAAGTGAGTCCAGCACCTGGCTGCGCCGGGCGTTCTCCACCCCGGGAGGCGGGCCCGCCGCCTCGAAGTGGAGGGCCACTGCCAGGCTGCCATCCGAGGCGTCCCGGAACTCCAGCCGCGCCGGGTAGCCCATCAGCCCGAGGATGTCGGTGAGGAGCCGCTCCACGCGGGTGCGGGTGTCGCCGCCAGCGCCCGTGGCGGACTGTTGCTGCGGTAGGGCCTGCTCGGTCACTTGCGCTTGCCTCCCCCGGTCTCCGCCGGTGCTCCCCCACGCTTCAACTTCTTGTGGTCGAGCCACTTCCTCAACCCGTACTGCTGGCCGATGGACAGCAGGTTGTTGGTGAAGATGTAGAGCGACAGGCCCGCCGGGTACTGCAGCAGCGTGAGGGTGAAGATGATGGGCATCACCCAAATCATGATGCGCGCCTGGGCCGCATCCATCATCTGCGGCTGCATCTTCTGGGTGATGATCATCGACACGCCCAGCGCGAGGGGCAGCAGGTAGGTGGGGTCCTTGTACGTCAGGTCCCTCCACACCGGGCCGAAGAAGGGCTCCCAGTAGATGTCGAAGCTGTTGCGCAGCGCGGTGAAGAGGGCGATCCACACCGGCATCTGCACCAGCAGGGGTAGACAGCCGCCGAGCGGGTTCACCTTGGCCTGCTGGTACAGCTTCATCACCTCGACGTTCATCCGCTCGCGGTCATCCGCGTACTTCTTCTTGATCGCCTCCATCTGCGGCTGGAGCTCCTTCACCGCCTCCATGCCCACCATGGACTTATAGGTGAGCGGCAGCAGGACCATCTTCACCAGCACCGTGAGGAGGATGACGGCCACGCCCCAGTTGCCGGTGACGGCGTAGAACTTCTTCATGAAGAAGAGGAGCACGTTGCAGATGAGCTCCCAGATGCCGAAGTCCACCGTCTTCTCGACGGTGGGGTGCCACGCAGCCGCCGTCATCCCCGCGGCGCGCAGCACCTCCTGGCCGGGCACGGGCAGCAGCAGGTCCGGATCCTTGGGCCCCAGCCAGCCGCCAAAGCGCAGCGTCACCGTCTCGCCCGCGTTGACCGTGAGCGGGAAGCCCACCGTCACCTGACGCGCCGTCGGCGTGGCGCTGAGCACGCAGGATCCGACCCGAGGCCCCTCCAGCGGGTAGAGCACCGAGAGGAAGTACTGCTGATCAATGCCGAAGTAGTGGATCGGGCCCTTCGTGTCCTCTGGCGGCTTCTCGTCGGGCACCAGCTTGTGCAGATCTTCGCCCACATGGCAGGCCGCGCGGCTCTGGTTGCCCACCCCGCCGAAGAAGGACGGCGCGTGCTCGAAGTTCGGGTCAATGGCGCGGTTGTGGTGCAGCTGCAGCTCGCCGGTGAGCGACTCACCGGAGGTGTTCTTCACCTGGACGGTGTAGGCCAGCTCGAAGCCCTTGAGGGGCCACTGCAGCGTCTTGGTCACCTCCCACGCCCCACGGCGAGCGGTGAAGGCCACGCTGTCCTCGCCCGTCTCCACCACCGCCCAGCGCGTGCTGGCCGGCAGCGGCGCCGCGCCTTCGATGCTGAGGGACATCGGCAGCGGCTGGCCCGGGACGGGCCTCATCAGGTTCATCTGCGGCGGCGGCGGCAGCTCCCCGCCGAAGAGCAGCTTGAAGCCCTCGGCAATCGAGAGCTCCTGCTGCTCGCGCATCTTCGAGCCCTGGAGCTCGGCGGAGGTGAAGCCAGCACCCTCGCTGGAGAAGGCGTACACCGTCTCCGGGCGCCGCCGCTCCACCGTGCGCACGGGCAGCGCTGGCTCCTGCGCGGTACCTGGGGCGGCCACCTCTGGCGTGCCACCCGGAGGCGTCACGGGAGCCGCGGTCACCATACCCGCGTCCGCCGGGCCTGCCACCACGCCCCCGTCCACGGCGCCGGCCTCGGGCGGAGGCGGCGGCGGTGCGAAGAAGAGCATGTAGAGGGTGACGGCCCCGAACGACAGGCCCAGGGCCACCAGCAGCCGCTTCTGCGAGTCGTTCGAGTTCGGCGAGAAGGGATCGTCAGGAAGGTTCATAAGGTCCCCTCCCCCGAAGGAGAGGGCTGGACGGGGCGGCCGCCGGGCTCAGGGCACCGGATCGAGTCCGCCGGGGTGGAAGGGGTGGCACCGCAGCAGGCGCCGCACGGTGAGCCAGGCGCCCTTGAGGCCGCCGTGCTTCTCCAACGCCTGCAGCGCATACATGGAGCACGTGGGGTGGAAGCGGCACACCTTCGGCAGCAGCGGCCCGATGAACCGGCGGTAGAAGCGGACTGGCAGGGCGAGGAGGAAGGCGAGCGGACTCAGGGGGAAGCCCCTCCTGTCGCGGCTGGAGCCAGCCGCTGCAACTTGCGGGTAACACCGTCGAAGGCTCGCGACATTTCGGCGAAGGACACCTCCTTCGCCGACGAGCGCACCACCAGCACCACGTCCAGCCCGGCGGGCCATTGCCCGCGCCGCTTGCGGAACAGCTCGCGCAGCAGGCGCCGCAGGCGCACGCGCACCACGGCGTTGCCTACCTTGCTGGACACGGTGAGCCCCAGCCGGGTGTACGGCCGGCCGTTGCGCTTCACCAGGGCGAGCAGGCAGTCAGCGGAGAGCTTCTGCCCACCCTCCTGGACCTTGAGGAACTCGTGCCGGCGCAGCAGGCGCAGGGCCTTGGGGAAACCTTCTCCCGGGCGTTCTGGCCCCGCGTCCGCGGCCGTCACAAGGGGCCCTCGGCCTACTTCTTCGGCGCCGAAACCACCAGCCGCTTGCGGCCCTTGGCCCGGCGGCGCTTGAGAACCTCCCGCCCAGCGCGCGTGCTGTTGCGCTTGCGGAACCCGTGAGTGCGATTGCGCTTGACCTTCGATGGCTGATACGTGCGCTTGGCCTTGGCCATGGCTGAACTCCTGAAACACCGGCTGCGCCTGTGATCCGGCGCGGCCCTGGGAAAAGGCGGCGCTCGTAACCCGTTCTCCCACCCAAGTCAACGTTGGACGTCATTGCCGCCTGCTCGTCCGATCACCCTTCACCTCTTTTTGCGCCCTCACACTCTCAGTGAATAGAGGGCAGGCGCCCCCAAGACCTGGGGGGTCGGGCCTCCACCACCACAACCCTGTCGCGGCGGCATGCCCGTTGCCGATCAAAAACAGCGGAAGAAAGCGTCGGACTTCCGGCCCTTTGACTCAGGTGCTTGATCGTCCAGTGTGCGTTTGTTAGCACGGTCGGCCCTCGGCCCCGTGGCCCATTTTGCAATCCTGAGACACGCGTGAGCGCCCTCGCAGAAGCTCTAAGTACGCCGCCAAGTGCCGGAATTATCTGGGCCCGGACGCTGGATACCATCCGGCAGGAGGGGAAGACCTACGCGCTGACGTGGCTCGAGCGCATGCGAGCTCTGGATGTACGGGAGGGTGCGCTGATTCTGGGCGTTCCTGATCGCTTCTTCCGCGACTGGGTGGATGACCACTACCGGGCGCTGCTCGAGTCGACGCTGGCCCGGGTAGGCGACGGACTGGCCCGAGTGGCCTATGAGGTGGTGGAGGACCCCTCGGGGGCAGGGCACCTTCTGCCCACACCCACAGTCAAGGTGGACTCCGCCCGTCCGCCCCGTTTGAATGTCCGCTTCACGTTCGCCACATTCGTGGTGTCGGACAGCAACCAGCTGCCGGCGGCGGCGGCCTCCGCCGTCGCGGACAAGCCCGGCCACAACTACAACCCCCTCTATATCTACGGGGGCACGGGGCTGGGGAAGACGCACCTGCTGCATGCGGTGGGCAACCACATCTGGGAGAAGGACCCGTCGCAGCGGGTGGTGTACCTGTCCAGCGAGCAGTTCACCAACGAGTACGTGGAGAGCGTGCGTGAGCACCGCATGGCGGACTTCCGACGGAAGTTCCGCGAGGAGTGCGACGTGCTGCTCATCGACGACATCCAGTTCCTGGGCAAGCGCGAGGAGACGCAGAAGGAGTTCTTCTACACCTTCAACACGCTCTACGAGCTGAACAAGGCCATCGTCCTCACCAGCGACACGCTGCCCTCGGAGATTCCGGGGTTGGAGGAGCGGCTGCGCAGCCGGTTCACCATGGGGCTCATCACGGACATCCGCGAGCCGAACTACGAGACGCGGGTGGCCATCCTCCAGAAGAAGGCGGAGGCCGAGCGGCTGACGCTGCCGGACGATGTGGCGCACTTCATCGCCAAGCACATCCAGCGCAACGTGCGCGAGCTGGAGGGAGCGCTGGTGAAGCTGTCGGCGATCCACAGCCTGTCGCGGCAGCCGGTGACGGTGGAGTTCGCCGCCAGTGTGCTGAAGGACATCCTCCCGGCCAACCGCATCGTGGACGCGGAGTCGATCCAGCGCGAGGTGGCTCGGTACTACAAAGTCTCGGTGGAGGCGCTGAAAGAGGATCGGCGGCACAAGGCGCTGGCGCATGCCCGCCAGGTGGCCATGTACCTGTGCCGCAAGCTGACGAAGAGCTCGTTCCCGGAGATCGCCTCGCGCTTCAACAAGGACCACTCCACCGTCATCTCCGCCGTGCGCAAGGTGGAGGGCCTGCGGGAGTCGGATCCGACGGTGAAGCGCGAGCTGGATGAGCTCGAGGAGAAGCTGGGCGGGTGAGCCTGGGAGGCCCGCCTCTGCGGAGACGGGCCTCGGCGCGCAGGGCTGCCTGTCAGTGGGGCATCGGCTGGGTGGGCTCGGAGATGGCCTCCAGCGTCCGGCCCGTCTCATGCTCGCCCATCGCCTGGGAGATGTCACCCAGCGACAGGATGCCCACCAGCTTCTTGTCCCGACTCACCACCAGGATGCGGCGGATCTGCTCCTCGCGCATCCGCTGCGCCGCCAGCTCTATGCCCTCGTCGGAGTAGATGAACTCCACCTCCTCCGTCATCACCTTCGAGACGCGTGTGCTGTTCGGGTCCATCCCCTGGGAGACGGCGCGCACCACGATGTCCCGGTCCGTGATGATGCCCTTCAGCTTCTCCCCATCACACACCGGCATCGGACCCACGTTGAGCGTCCGCATCCTCTCCGCCACGTCCTTCAGCGTGTCCTCGGGGCTCACCACCTCCACGTCCCGAGTCATCACGTCCTCGACGCGCCGGCCCGACACCTTGCCCCGGGTGTTCATCCGGCTCGGCGTCGAGCCCGTGTCCTCCGGCTCCCAGAGCGTGCGCAGCTCGCGCGGGAGCTGGCCCAGCACGTCCATGGCCTCGCCCTCGGTGATGTGCTCACGCACCGTCGACAGCACCGCGTGGGTGATTCGCTCCGCGGCTTTCATGTCCACGCCCAGGTCCTCGGCCACCATGCCGAGGAACTCGGTCCGTCCGAACTTCCGGTACGGCCTGCCCTGGTGATTGGGGCAGCGCTCCAGCAGCGCTACCACCTTCCTGGGCAGCTGCGCCTCCATGTGCCGCGCCTCGTCGCTCATCAACCGCTGCTCCAGCACGCACAGCACCGACTGGATCGCCTGCTCCGCGAGCTTCCGGTCCAACCCTCTCGCCTCCAGGTCCCTCAGGAAGAAGGCAAAGGTCTGCGCGGCCCGTGACTCGCTCCGTTGCGCTCGAATCCCGGGGGTCGAGCCTCGACGCTCTTCAACCGGCTCCTGCCCGGCGCCCTGGATGTTCTCTTCTCGCTCAGTCGCCATGATCATCCTCCTGCTAGTCGCCCTCCTCTGAGCGTGGCCACCGCCACACCCGGAGGCACGCGAGCAAGGGCCTCACTCCCGTCCGGTGCCCGGGGCACCAGCCCAGAGGACGAGCCCGCAGCCGGATTCCGCACGTCAGCCGAGGGAGGAGGAAGCTGGAGCCCCGGGAGGCCCCCCGGGACAGCGGACGGCACTCGTAACCCTGCCTGTCCGGACACCTTCCTTCCGAACCCGCCCTACGGCAGTGAGACTGGCCCCACGTCCGTCACGATGATGGTGTTGGTACGCGCGTCCACGCTGGCCGTCCCGCGCGGAGAGAGCTGCGCCTTCACCTGCGGCAGCAGCTCCGAAGCATTCGCGTAGTTCACCGGAATGAGGAACGTCCGCAGCGGGGCCACCTCCTCGCGCGCCTTCTTCAGCTGGGTGCGGGCCGCGGCCTCCTCGGCCAGCTGCTTCACCGGCGCGACGCGCAGCACGTTGCCCCGCAGCTCCTGGCCCAGCCCGTTTGAAGCGAGCACCGTGTCGAGCGCCTGCCTCCACGGCACGTTGCGCAGCTTCAGCGTCACCTTGCCCTTCACGTCGTCAGACACCACCACGTTCAGCCCGCCCTTCTCCGCCAGCAGCCGCAGCACGTCGTGGATGTCCGCACGCACCACATCCAGGGTGATGCGCTTGGACTCATCCCGAGGCGCATCCGCCAGGGACGGCATGCACAGCAGCACCACCGCGGCGAGAGCAGCTCGAACCAGGCTCATGGGCTCCTCCAATTCCTGATGAATTCCGGACGTCCATTCAGGATATCGCCCGCTTCAGCGCGCTGGGTGGAACGCCTTGGAACCCCTTGGATTCAGCAGGAAACCACCTTGGAGGCATTCGTGCGCCAATCTCCTACTCTCGGGTGCTGTGGCCGATTTTGGGATCGCCGGGTCCTCCTGATGAATAGCAGTCAGCCACGGGTGACCCTCCTTCAGGCATCGACTCCCGACAGCGGTGCCTGGAACTTCCCGTGGTCCTTCGGCAGCCGTGATGCTCCTTCAGCCCCCGGGGAGCATCACGGCTGCTGGTCTTTTCAGGCCAGGCACGCGGGCGCTCACTCTCCCACCGAGAAGGAGAACATCCCGCGCACCCGAGGCCACAGCAGCATGCCCCACATCACCATCGAGACCAGCCCCAGCACGATGCCACCCACGGCCTCTGCCTTGCGTCCGATGGGGGGAATGGCCTCCGGATCCACTCGCCGCAGCCCGAGAATGCCGCAGAGGATGGCCAGCGGGGAGAGCATCGGCAGGAGGAACGCGCCGAGGCCCAGGCTCAGCGCCCTGCGCGCAATGGGGTTGTTCTCCCGCAGGTGCCACAGCCGCTCGAGGCGCTTACGAGAGACGGGGCGCCGGAAGAAGAGCTGGTTGCGTGTGTCGGCGTAGACGATGAGGCCGCTGAAGGCGATGACGGTGAGAAAGACGGCGAACCCTTGGAGCTCTTGCAGCGAGCACACCAGGGCGAAGCCCAGCGGTACGCCGACCAACGCCTCGCGCGCCCACCTCAGGCCCATGAAGAAGCAGACGCCTGTCCCCGCGCCGGCCAGGAAGGTCAGCACGACCAGCGCGGGTGCGCGCGTCCACGTTCCGGTGAAGGCCGCCACACCGAAGGCGAGGCCGACCCCCAGGACCATCCAGGTCGAGCCGTCCCTGCGTCCCCACAGTTTGAGGCGGAACTGCTCCAGGTAGTTGATCTCCGGGCGGGCCGCGCACGTGGCGCACCAGGCCTTGCCGGCGATCGACCGCACGCAGCCGGCACAGAAGAAGGTTCCGCAGCGGGCGCAGGTGCCGCTCGCCTCTTCCTCTGGGTGCGTGGCGCACCGGGCAGACAGGGGCCCGAGGGGAGTTTCGGAATGGAACACGCGCTCCAGTGTCTCACGATTCCTTCCCCACCCGGGCGCTGTCGCATGCTAAGCGCAGGGCCCTGCTCAAGGAGGCTCAAGCCGCGCATGAAAGCCCTCGTCGCCGCTGTCATCCTCGCGCTCGGTCTGCCAGCGCTCGCCCAGGAGGCGAAGCCGCTGGAGCCTGGCCGCGAGTCGCTCGCCATTCCCTACGAGAAGTACAAGCTCAAGAACGGCCTGGAGGTGATCCTCTCCGTGGATCGCAAGCTGCCCATCGTGGCAGTGAACCTCTGGTACCACGTGGGCGCCTACCACGAGACGGCAGGCCGCACCGGCTTCGCGCACCTCTTCGAGCACATGATGTTCCAGGGCTCGAAGAACGTGCCGGATGACGTGCACATCTCCATGCTCGAGCAGCTGGGCGCCACGGACCTCAACGGCACCACCAACTTCGACCGGACCAACTACTTCGAGACGGTGCCCAGCAACCACCTGGAGACCGCGCTCTGGCTGGAGAGCGATCGGATGGGCTTCCTGCTCGACAAGCTCACCGAGGAGAAGCTGGAGACGCAGAAGGAGGTGGTCAAGAACGAGCGCCGCCAGGGCACCGAGGCCGCCCCCTACGGCATGGCCCGCGAGAAGATGTGGCACACGCTCTTCCCGCTGCCTCACCCGTACCACGGGGATGTCATCGGCTCCATGGTGGACCTGGACGCCGCCACCGTGGAGGATGTGAAGAACTTCTTCCGCACGTGGTACGCGCCCTCCAACGCCACGCTGACCATCGTGGGGGACTTCGACCCGGCGAAGACGAAGGCCCTGGTGGAGAAGTACTTCGGCAGCCTGCCGGTGGCTCCCAAGCCGCAGAAGCCCCAGGTGGCGCCGGTGAAGCTCACCGGGGAGACCGTCATCCGCCATGACGAGACGGTGGCCACGCTGCCCATGCTCACGCTGGCCTGGCACAGCCCGGAGTACCTCACCGAGGGTGACGCCACCGCGGACATGCTCGCCACGGTGCTGGCCACCGGCAAGGCCAGCCGCCTCTACCGCCGCCTGGTGCTGGAGAAGCAGATCGCCCAGAGCGTGGATGCCAGCCAGCAGAGCATCGGCGCCCAGTCCGTCTTCACCATCGAGGTGGTGGCGCGGCCCGGTGTCTCCACCGACACGCTGAAGAAGGAGGTGGATGCCGTGCTGGAGGAGGTCCGCAAGAACGGCGTCACCGCCGAGGAGCTCAACCGGGCCCGCACCCGCTATGACACGCGGATGCTGTCCGGGCTGGAGTCCGTGGGCGGCTTCGGCGGCAAGGCGGACGTGCTGCAGAGCTACAACCAGTTCGTCGGCGAGCCGAGCTACCTGGCGCAGGATCTGGCGCGCTACCAGGCCGTGTCGCAGGAGGACGTGAAGCGCTACGCCAACGAGCAGCTGCGCCTGGACGCGCGCGTCGTGCTGCACGCCGTGCCGGCACCCCAGGCCCCCGCCGCCCCGAAGGAGAACAAGTGATGCGCCGCCTCTTCCTCGCTCTCTCCCTCCTCGCGCTGGCCTCGTGCGTCACCACTCCCCAGCCCGAGCCGACGCCCGAGCCCGCACCCGCGGCCCCGGCCGAGCCGCCCAAGGCGGAGGATCCCCAGGCCTTCCGCACGAAGATGCCAACCCCGGGCAAGTCCCCGGACCTGGTGCTGCCGACCTTCGAGCAGACGAAGCTCGACAACGGCCTCACCGTGGTGACGAACACGCGCCGGGAGCTCCCGCTCGTCTTCGTGGGCCTGGCCTTCGCCAACGGCACCTCGCAGGATCCCGCGGCGCAGGGCGGCCTGGCGGACCTCACCTACAAGATGTTGCTGGAGGGCGCGGGTGGAAAGGACACCATCGCCCTGGACAACGCCTTCGCGGATCTGGGCGTGTCCCCCTCGATGAGGGTGGAGCCGGATGGGGCCATCGTCGGGGTGCGCGTGCTGGCGCGCAACGCGGACAAGGCGCTCGCGCTGCTGGCGGACGTGGCGCGCAGGCCCACCTTCGCGCAGAAGGACTTCGACCGGCGCAAGAAGCAGCAGCTGGCGGACCTCGTGCGGCGGCTGGGCACGCCCTGGTTCCTGGCGCAGCAGGCGTACCTGGAGGCCGTGTTCACCTCGGCTCACCCGTACGGGCACCCGGGGTCGGGCGTGCCCGCCTCGGTGGAGAAGCTCACGCTGCAGGACGTGAAGCGCTTCTACCAGAAGAACGTGGGCCCCAAGGCCACGGCGCTCGTGGTGGTGGGAGACGTCACGAAGCAGCAGGCCGAGGACTGGGCGAAGAAGTACCTCGGGGACTGGAAGGGAGAGGCCGTGCTGCCGTCGGCGCCTCCTGCCCCGGCCTCGCCGCCGCGCGACTCGCTGCGCGTGGTCCACAAGCCCGGCCTGGAGCAGACCTTCATCATGGTGGGCCGCCCCGGCATCGCCGTGGGCCACCCGGACGAGTACGCGCTGGATCTGGCCATCACGGTGTTCGGTGGCTTCTTCGGCAGCCGGCTGAACATGAACCTGCGCGAGGCCAAAGGCTATACCTACGGGGCCGGTGCCAGCTCCGATGCGCGGCTGGGCGTGGGGCCGATCACCGTCTACTCCTCGGTGCGTGCCAATGTCACGGGCCCCGCGCTCGCCGAGTTCGTGCGCGAGCTCACGGACATCAAGGCCCGGCCCATCGCCTCCAAGGAGCTGGAGGCCGCCCGCGAGGGGCTCATCCGCTCGTACCCCGGCATCTTCGAGACGGTGGAGTGGGTGGGCATCAACGCCGCCACGCTCTTCCTCAAGCGCCGGCCCATGGATGAGTTCGCCCGGCAGGTGGAGGGGCTGGAGAAGGCCACGCCGGCCGAGGTGCAGCGCGTGGCGGAGACGTACCTGAACCCGGCAGCGATGCAGATCATCCTCGTCGGGGATCCGGACGTCATCCAGCAGCAGGTGGTCCCGCTCAACCTGGGCAAGCTTGCGCCGATGGATGTGGCGGGAGCGGGGAAACCGGCTCCGGGCAAGGCCGGGAAGTAGCACCTGGCGAAGGAGTCGTTCAGGCGCCGGAGTCCTCTTGGGCTCCGGCGCTCTGCATTTCAGCCCGGTGCCTCTCCGGGCGGCCTGGCTCTAGTCCTCCTCGGACTCCCCGCGGCCACGCCGCTCCCGCTCGAGCTCGTCCGCCTCGTCGATAGGGCTGCGAATGTCCGGCACGTTGCCACCCACCGGGCCGTCGCTGTCAAAGGCGAACTTCAGCTCGCGGGTGTCGTGCTTGGACTCATCGGCATAGAGCGGCTTGGTGTCATCGGCCTCGAGTCCACGCTCGACACGGTCCTTGGCGAACGCGGGCTTCTTGGAGGCCTCCTTGCCGCCCTTGAGAGGGTCATCCTTCCGGCTGCTCATGGTGGGGCTCCTCGTTGCGCGCACGGAGGACCCGCGCGCCTCGAAGCTCAATCTCAGGGTGCCCCCACCCCGCACCAAGCTTCCCGGCCCGGAGGGCTCCCCAGCCCGTTCGTCCACCGGGCGAGCGTGACAGCCTGACCCTGGCTCGTCCGCTGGGAATCAGCCGCCGCTGAGGGCCGGGGGCTCGACCACCACTTGAACGTCGATGTGGCTGTGCTCGGCCTCCCACTGGAGCCACAGCTTGGGCGAGCCTCCTGCCTGGCCCTGAGTCACCCGGAGGGAGATCCAGTTGCGCTCTCGCAGGTACAGGTCTCCTCCCACCGGGAGCAGCTCCGTGCGCAAGTGCCCGGGCAGATCCTCCGGTACGTCATTGGCCAGCGCGCGCATGCCCATCAGCTCGAGCACCGAGGGCGGCGGATGGACGATCCCCGAGGAGGTCACCTGCTCCAGGTGGACCTCGGCATGGCCTGGGTGCAGGTGCCGCACGTTGCGCGAGCGGATCAACGCCCTCGAGCCCACATGCGCATCTCCGGACAGCACCGTCACCGCGCAGCGTGAGTCCTTCGCGAGCTCGAAGAGGTTCATCATCAGCCGCGTCCGCTCGCCGCGGTGGATGACCGACTCCCACTGGTCCAGCAGATCATCCCTCTTGTCGACCAGCGCGGCGCCGGCCTCCACGCCGGGCCGGAAGCGCATGTAGACGATGGGGATGGAGGAGACCAGCAGCACGTGCCGGGGCCTGTTCCGCTGGGCGCCGCGCGCCGCGTGCTCCTTGCGCCAGGCGTCGAAGGCCCGCCACTGGTCGTCCGACAGGATGGTGTGATCGAGCTTGCCATTGGGGAGCCCTCGGCTCGTCCGGCCGCTGCGCAGGTCCAGCAGCACCACGTCCAGATCACACGCCTCGCCCGAGAAGGTGAGCGCCTGGAAGTAGTGCGCTGTCCCCGGCTCGCGCCGGGCCTTCACATCGCCGCGCAAGGCTCCCAGTTGGAAGGCCTCGAAGACGAGGGCGGCGGCGCCATAGACCGCCCGCAACGTGGGGGACTCCTGCAGCTCTTCCAGCGAACCCCAGCCATCCATGATGTCGTGGTCATCCCAGGTGAAGACGCCTGGGACGCGCGCCAGCAGGGGGCCAATGCCGTGCTCGCTCCAGCGCTCCCGATACACGTGCACATAGTCGCGCAGCAGCTCGGCCTCCAGCCCGTCTGGGATGGAGCTGCGCTGGCGCTGCTCCCGTGACAGCTTCTGGAAGCGGACCAGTGTGGGGTTCGTGTACCAGAGGCTGTCGGTGTAGAGCTGATCTCCTCCGCCGACGAGGACGTGGAAGCCCGCATCCTGCTCCTGCTGGCGCCGCATCTCCTCCCAGAGGGCGAAGGGCCGATCGAGCGCCGCCCAGCCCTTGCCCTCACTCAGGCCGTTGCAGGAGAAGAAGGCGCAGCGCGGCAGGGCGCCCCGCGCTGGCACGAGCACGTCCTTCACGTCATCCATCCGCCACTCCACCGCGGGGGTGGCGGCGTCGAAGCGGTAGCTGACCCGCTGCTCCACCTCCAGACGTGGCAGCCGGACGGCCCACTTCCAAGAGACACAGGCGGAGGACTCCTCCAGCCCGGAGAAGTCCGCGGCCACGGTGGGGCCGGACACGGTGCCCACCTCCTGTCCGGTGGCGTCGCGGAAGGCCAGCCGCAGGGGTGGCGGCTTCGCCGTGTCCTGGCCGGACAGCAACAGGTTCACCGAGAAGCTCCAGAGCTCCGGATCGTTCTGGTTCTCGGCGTACAGGAGGGGGCCCAGGAACAGCCTCATGCGTTTCCACCTCGGCGTGGGGGCACGGCGTGGGAGCACGGCGCTGATCACAGCGTGGAGAGCTCCACCTGCATCATCGCCTCTGGCGTGGGGTGTCCGCCAGATGGGGGGCACGCACCGGCGCTCCGCGCGAACTCATCAGGTCGTTCTACGCGTGCAGGCGGGAACCTACAGTTCCGCCAGCAAACTCCACTCGTTCCAGGAGAAGGCCATGTGCGTTTGGCGAGCCCTGCTTACCTGCGGGGTGATGCTGGTCCCCGCAGGGTGCGTCCACACTTCCACGGTCACACCCGATGAACCCACCGTGCGCACCAAAGGAGGTGACAGCGCGACGGCCCGCATCCCTGTGCTCATTGCCAAGGGCCAGCTCACAGAGGCGGAGGAGCTGCTTCTGCACGCCATTGCCGCAGGCCTGCTCTCCCAGGAAGCCGCCACTCGACTGCAGGAGGCCATCCGCCAGCGCCAGCAACAGCAGTCCCAGCAGACCGGCCCTGAACGCTTCCCGCCTGTTGACCCGTGGGTGGATCCGGAGGACCCTTCTGGCGAGCGGCGTGCGTGCGACACGGAACTGCCTGAGTACCCGGTGTGTCAGGATCTGCCCAAGGACTACACCTACCACAGCCACCAACAAGCCCTGGACTCGCTGAAGCAGCGGTTGGGTGCAAAAGACCTGGCTTTGCATAGGCCGGACGATACGCAGTCAGGCCCCTGTCCAGGTCTCGGGAAGCACTACAATGTGCGCAGGGATGGCGAGCGCATCGGCTCCATTGTTTGCTGCCCGTGCTGTGTCGATGCGGATCCCAAACCCATCATGTGGACCAAGTGTCGCATTGTCTGGTAGGGCGCCTGCGCCACATGAGCAAGCCGCTACCTTACGAGCAGGAGATCCAATCACTGCGGCTGGCGGCCGAGCGCGGCGACGTGAATGGCTGCTGGGATGCCACCCAGAAGCTGCTGCGGTGGCTGCCAGCACAGCGGGCCCTGCGGCTGGTGCGCGACTTCCTTGCCCGCCGCCTCCTTGTCTTCGAGCGCCATCAGCCCGGAGTGCTTTGGCCCCGCGAGTTCATCGAGTCCGTGACCGGCACGAGCGCGGCTCTTGACGGTAAGACCTGGCCCAAGGCGGAAGACGACTTTCCTGGTCCTGGTGCTAACAGCTTTATCAATGCAGTGGAGGCACTGTGGAAAGCAAGTGTCCCGACGGAGGACGTGCGTCGCAGTGAACTGCTGGCGGATGCTCTTGAGCGTGCGGTCAGCGCGGAGCGGCTCGAGTACTGGGGTGCGCTGCACCCCGACAAATGGGCCCGCTGGTATCAGCTCGCAGTGTCCGGCAGCGATGACATGAGCCAGTACCACACACTGCTTGCTATCAAGCGAGACCCAGGGACCGCGAGCGTTGAGCGCGCGGCCTGGCTGGAGGCGGCCCAGCAGTTGGA
Source organism: Hyalangium sp. (assembly GCF_035629615.1). Classification (GTDB taxonomy): domain Bacteria; phylum Myxococcota; class Myxococcia; order Myxococcales; family Myxococcaceae; genus Hyalangium. Next base: position 16,735 of record NZ_DASPHO010000034.1, read on the forward strand.
AGAGGCGTTGGGCGGTTCCGCGCGCGAGCCCCACTGAAGGTAGACGGCACTCTTGCCGAGCGCCTCACGCCTCCGTCGCGTCGAAGCTGCGCGGGCGCAGCAAACGCAGCGAGAGCACCAGCGCCAGGAAGAACACAGCGGAGGACACGGTGATGAAGCGCACGCCCACCCGGTCCGCCAGCGCGCCCTGCAGCCACACCCCCAGCGCGTACCCGCCGTTGAGCACCATGCCGTAGAGGCTGCTGATGCGTGCCCGCAGCTCCACGGGCGCCCGTGTCTGGCAGACCGTGTGGATGCCCGTGAGGCACGTCATGTAGCTGGCGCCCAGGAAGAAGATGCCCACCGCGGCCAGCACCAGCGACGGCGCCAGCCAGTACAGCGCGGCCACTGGCCCCAGGGCGAGCATCACCCCCTCCAGCACACGCTTGCGCCCGAAGGCGTCAACCACCACGCCCGCCGCCACCGCCGCCATCACCGCCCCCGCACCCTGCGAGGTGACGAGCAGCGAGGTGGCGGAGGCGCCCTGGCCGAAGACCCGGATGGCAAACACCGGCACCAGGCCAATAAAGGGCGCCACCAGCACGGCGATGATGAGCGTGCTCACCAGCATCAGCCGGATGCCCGCGTCCTGGCGCGCCACCTCCACACCGCGGGCGATGTCCGCCCACAACACCTTCCACAGGCCCTTGATGGCGAACGAGCTGGGGCTGTGGGCCCCGCGCAGCCTCGACAGCGCGGCCAGCACCGCCACGAAGGACAGCATGTTGATGAGCAGCGCCCAGGCAATGCCACCCGCGGCCAGCACCACCGTGGCGAGCAGCGGGCCGATGACGCGCCCCAGGTTGAACTGGGCGGAGCTCAGGCTGAGCGCGCTGTGCAGATCCTCCGGCGGGACGAGCTCGGCGAGCAGCGCGTTGAAGGCCGGGCCCATGAGCTGGCTGATGCTGCCGTTGAGGAAGGCGGCGACGGCCACCAGCGGAACGCTCAGGTTGTCGGTGAAGGCCAGCACCGTGAGCACGCCGGCCAGCAGCATCTGCCCCACCGCCCCCGCCGCCAGGTACATCCGCCGGTCGAAGCGGTCCGCCAGCGCTCCGCCCAGCGGCGACAACGCCAGCCCGGGCAGGTACGAGAGCGCCGCCACACCGCCCGTCCACTCGGCGCGGCCCGTCACCTGGGTGACGTACACGCCCAGCGCCAGCGTCTCCATCCACGTGCCGATGTTCGACACCAGCGATCCGGTCCAGACCGGAAGGTAGCCGGGGTGTTCGAAGGCTCGGAACGAGGAGAAACGCGGAAGGCGAAGAGCGGGCACGGCGATAATCTTTCTAACCCAAGCCTCGGACCCGCGCTCGGTGTGCTTCGGTCCCACTCTTTGGGCCCCAATGACTCAGGGCATGTCTCGCTGCGAGGACGCGGACGGAGGGCCGCGAGGGGAGATGACACCGTCCTCGGAGATCTGCGCTCCGCTCCGTGGGAAGTCCTGGGCCGTGAGCTTGCGCACCAGGGCGGTGACGCCGCCCTGCGGATCCGGCGCGGGAATGCCCTCGCCGTGCTGCTTCGTGGGGAGGATGCGGCCGGAGAGGAAGCGGCCCCGGCCATCGAGCTCCACCTCCAGCACCATGCCCAGTCCCTGGAGACCGCTCACGACGAAGCGCCCGTAGGTGGCGAAGTTGCCCATCGAGTAGGCGATGAGCCGGCCCTTGTAGAACTCCATGGCCCGCGCCACGTGCGGCCCGTGGCCCATCACGAGGTGCGCCCCCGCATCCACCATGGCGTGCGTGAAGGCGCGGAGATCTCCTCGGTCCTCGCTCATGAACTTCTCCTTGCCGTGCGGGACACGCAGCGCCTTGGGGCCCTCGGCACCACCGTGGAAGGAGACGAGGACGAGATCATGCGTGGCCGCCACCGAGCGCACCAGCGCCTTGGCAGTGGGCTGGTTGTTGAGGTGGTTGCACGCGGGCGAGGTGTGGAAGGCCACCAGGCCGATGCGAAGCCCGTTGCGCTCGATGGTGGCCACGCTGCCCGGTGGCCCGCTCCAGGCAATGCCGAGCGTGTCCAGCGTGGCCTCCGTCTGCCGCCGGCACTCCTCTCCGTAGTCCCCCGAGTGGTTGTTCGCCGTGGAGGCCATGTCCACGCCCGCGTCCTTGAGCGCCTGGCCGTACGACGTGGGCGAGCGGAACGCGTAGCAGCTATTCGGAGAGCGGCACTTCGTCGTCACACCGCCGTCGCACAGCGGGCCCTCGAGGTTCACGAAGGTGACGTCCGCGTCCTCCAGGAGCGGGCGCACGGCGGCGAGGACTCCCTCCGGGCCCTCGGGAGGCAAGTAGCCCTCGGGCTCTGTGGTGCCGAGCATCACGTCCCCCACGGCGCGGATGCGCACCTTGGCTCCCTCGGGTGGGGCAGGGCGCTGCGAGGGATCGGGGGGCTTCGCGAGCCGCTCCTGGAGCGCGGCCTGCGCCCGGGCCTGCGTGAGA
>NZ_DASPHO010000035.1:0-10177 GCF_035629615.1 Hyalangium sp.
CCTCGCGCACGTTGCTCTGCCCGTGCTGCTTCAGGCGGAGCCGGGCGATGAGCTTGGGGCCGATGAGCATCCCCAGCAGCAGCGCGAACACCCCCGCCGCGATGATGCGAAACGTGGGGTAGCGCAGGAAGTTGAGGATCCGGCCCGTGCCGGTGTCCTTCAACCACTCGTAAAGCATGAACAGCACTAGTGCGAACCTCCAGGCGCCGCGACGCCCGTGAGGGCCGCCACCACCCGCTCCAGCCGCATGCCGCGGCTGCCCTTCACCAGCACCACATCCCCCGCCTTCAGCTGGGGCTGCAGCCACGCCACCAGCGGCCCCACCTCGGTGAAGTGCGCCGCCGCGTCCCCCAGGCCAGAGGCCGCCCGGAAGCCCTTCTCCGAGCGAGGGCCAAAGAAAGCCACGCGCTGAACCTTGCCCGCCGCCCGCTCGCCCAGCGCCCGGTGCTCCTCCAGCTCGCCGGGCCCCAGCTCCAGCATGTCTCCGAGCACCGCCACCGTGCTCCCGCCCGAGGGCACCAGCGTGCGCAGCGTGTCCAGCGCCGCGTCCATGGAGGCCGGGTTGGCGTTGTAGCAGTCGTCCACCACGGTGATGCCGTTGAGCCCGTCCACCACATTGAGGCGCCGAGCGTAGGGCCGCGCCGTCTCCAGGCCCCGCGCGCACTCCTCGGGCGAGTAGCCCAGCGCGAGCCCCACCGCGAAGGCGCCCGTGGCGTTGAGCGCGTTGTGCTCGCCGATGAAGTGCAGCCGCACCGGCCACTCCTTGCCCTGGTAGCGCACCGTGGCTCGCAGGCCCTCGCGGCCCAGCGTCTCCACCCGCTCCAGCCGCACGTCCGCGGCCTGCGCGCGCCCGAACGTCAGCTTGCGCGCGTCGCTGCGGGCCGCCTGCGCCGGGAGGAGCGCGTCATCCAGGTTCACCACCGCGACGGCCTCGGGGCGCAGCTCGCGGAACAGCTCCCCTTCCGCCTCGGCCACGCCCTCGAGGCTGCCCAGCCCCTCGAGGTGCTCGGGCTGCACCACGGTGATGAGGCCCGCATCTGGCTGGACGATGCGCGCCAGCCGGGTGATCTCGCCCGGGTGGTTCATGCCCACTTCGATGACCGCCGCCACGTGCGACGGCTCCAGGCGGAAGAGCGTGAGCGGGACGCCCACCTCGTTGTTGAGGTTGCCCTCCGTCTTCAGCGCCGGCCCGCGCGTGGCGAGGATGGCGCCCACCATCTCCTTCGTCGTCGTCTTCCCGTTGGAGCCGCCCACTGCCGCTACGGGGATGCGGAAGCGCTGGCGATGGAAGCGAGCCAGCGCCCCCAGCGCCTCCTGCGTGTCCGGCACCGCGTAGAGGGGAAAGGTCCCCGGCAGCGGTGGCAGCGTCCGGTCATCTCGCACCACCGCGCCCGTCGCGCCACCCGCTCGTGCCTGGGCCAGGAAGGCGTGGGCATCGAAGCGGTCGCCATGGAGCGCCACGAAGAGGCAGCCCTGCGACAGCGCCCGCGTGTCGGTGCAGACCTCGGTGTACACCGCCGGGGCAAAGCCGGTGCGCCGGCTCGCCCCGGTCGCCTTTGCCACCTCTTCGTCCGTGAATCGAGCGACCATGGAGGCTCCGGCGTCGCGCTGCGCTCAGCTTTGCGGGGGGCGGCTCGCGAGCGCCTTGGCCGCGGCCTCGCGGTCATCGAACTGGCGCCGCTCGCTGCCGACGAGCTGGTACGTCTCGTGGCCCTTGCCCGCGATGAGCACCACGTCGTCCGCCTGCGCCAGGCCGATGGCCGTCTCGATGGCGGCCCGGCGATCCACGTCCACCAGGTAGCCCTTCTCGCCGCTCTTGGCCTTGCCCGCGGAGATGCGCCGCAGCCCGCCCTTCTCCAGGCCCGGCGTCACCTGGGAGATGATCTCCTCCGGATCCTCCGTGCGCGGGTTGTCGCTGGTGACGACCACCAGATCGGCGCCCTCGGCCGCCGCGGTGCCCATGAGCGGGCGCTTGCCCTTGTCCCGGTCCCCGCCGCAGCCGAACACGGCGATGACGCGGCCCTTGGCCAGCGTGCGCGTGGCCTCCAGCGCGCGCTTGAGGGCGTCATCCGTGTGCGCGTAGTCCACCAGCACCGAGGGCGCGGGCCCCGGCATGTAGTTCTCCACGAGCTCCATGCGGCCGGCGACCTTCGTCATGCGCTCGATGCCCGTCTGCACGTCCCGCCGGGCCATGCCCGCTCCCAGCGCCACGCCCGCCGCCGCCAGGATGTTCTCCAGGTTGTGCGGCCCCATCAGCCGGCTCTTCACGGGGATGTCGCCCGCGGGCGTCTTCAGCGTGGCCTTGATGCCCTGCAGGGAGTAGGAGACGTCCGTGGCGGAGATCTCCCCGGCGCCCTGGCGGCTGAACTTCCACGCCATGCGCTTCTGGCCCCGCAGCTCGTTGTAGACGCGCGAGGCGTAGGTGTCGTCCCCGTTCACTACCGCCACGCCGGTGGGCGACAGGTGCTCGGAGAAGAGCCGCCGCTTGGCCTGGAAGTAGTCCTCCAGGTCCTTGTGGTAGTCGAGGTGATCCCGCGAGAGGTTGGTGAAGGCCGCCGCCTTGAAGGTGAGCCCGTGCACACGCTCCTGGACCAGGGCGTGGCTGGACACCTCCATCACCACCGTCTCCACGCCCGAGTCCACCATCTCCTTGAGGATCCGGTGCAGCTCCAGCGCGTCCGGCGTGGTGTTCGCCAGCTCCACGGTGCGCCCGGCGACCTTGTAGCCCAGCGTGCCGATGACACCGGTGGAGGCGTACGCCGCGGTGCTCATGGCCTCCAGCAGGTAGGTGACCGTCGTCTTCCCGTTGGTGCCCGTGACACCCAGCAGCGTGAGCTGCTGCGCGGGCCGGCCGTAGAAGTTGGCCGCGATGAGGGCCAGCGCCTTGCGCGCGCTGCTCACCTTGAAGAAAGGCACCTGCGAGGAGCCCACGGGCTTCTCGGACACCACACCCACTGCACCGCGAGAGACTGCCTCCCCAATGTACTGGGCGCCATCCTCCTTCGTCCCAGGCACCGCTATGAAGAGATCACCGGCCTTCACTCGGCGAGAGTCCTGCGTCACCCCCGTTACATCCACTGAGGACCGACCGCCCGAGACCTGCTCCGCTCCACACCCTGCGAGGACATCCGTCAGCTTCATCGTTTCCCCTTCAGCACTGCAAGCGCGGGGCCCGGCCTGGTGCGGCCTCAGGGCCGCGTCGCCAGCTCCAGCGTCACCCGTGCCCCCTTGTCCACCAGCACACCGGCGGCGGGGGTCTGCGATACCACGCGTCCACTGCCCAACAATTGTGGCTCCAATGCCGAGGCGAGCAGTTTCACCACGGCCTCGCGCCCTACCTGCCCCTGCACGTCCGGTACACGCACCGTGCCAGACCCTTCACCCTCCTGGACGGCCACGGTGGGCCGCTCAGGGGTGGGCTTGGGAGTCAGAGGGGCTTTTGCCGCCACCGGGGGCGCGACCGGTGCTACCGCCACTTCCGGCGAGATCGTGCGCGAAGACGGCACGGCCAGGTGAGCCATGGCGGCGGTAGCGATTTCCTTGAAGGCGGGGGCAGCCACAAGACCCCCGTACACGTCTGTTTTCGGCTCGTCCACCACTACGAGTATGACAGCGCGCGGATTGTCGGCCGGTACGACGCCGACGAAGGAGGCGATCCGCTTGTCCGAGTACCCCCGGGCGACCGGGTCCGCCTTCTCTGCGGTGCCCGTCTTTCCAGCCACCCGGTACTCCTGCATAGCGGCCTTGGGAGCGGTGCCCTCCTTGGCTACCACGCTCTCGAGCATGCCAACCACCTGCCGTGCCACCTTGGACGACACAACGCGGCGAACCTCCACGGGGCGGTTCTCTAGCAGCACCACCCCATCCGGATCCACGACCTTCGAGACGAGGTAGGGCCGCATGAGGACGCCCTCATTGGCCAGGGCCCCGTAGCCGGCGGCGATCTGGACAGCGGTGGCCGTCATGCCCTGGCCGAAGGACTGGGTGGCCAGCGCCACCTCTGCCTTGGGGAAGGGGATGATGCCCTTGCCCTCGCCCGGCAGCGACAGGCCCGTGCGCTCGGCGAAGCCGAAGGCATGGTAGTAGGCCACCAGCCTCTCGCGCCCCAGCACCTGCCCCACCTTGGCGGCGCAGATGTTGGACGAGACCTGGAGGATGCCCTTCGCTGAGAGCCAGGCGTACGAGTGGGTGTCATTGATGGTGTAGCGGCCAATCCTCCACGCGCCGTTCTCGCAGAAGAAGACGTCCTCGGGCTTGAGGGCCTTCTCTTCCAGGGCCGCGGCGATGACGAAGGCCTTCGTCGTCGAGCCGGGCTCGAAGGCGTCCAGCGCGGCGCGGTTGCGGAGGGCCTCCTGCTGGGCCGAGCCCGGTGTGTTGGGGTTGAAGCCGGGGGCGTTGGCCAGGGCGAGCAGCTCGCCCGTCTTCGGATCCAACACCACCACCGTGCCCGCCACCGCCTTGGACTCCTCCACCGCGCGCACCAGCGCCTTCTCCGCCACGTACTGGAGGTGGCGATCCAGCGTCAGGGTGACGGAGGCGCCCTCGCGCTCGATCGGATCCAGCGTGCCCTGCATCAGCAGCTTGCGTCCCTTGGCGTCGCGGAAACCGGACAGGCTCGAGTTCTGCCCCGACAGCTCGTCATTGAAGGCCAGCTCCAGCCCCTCGAGGCCGCGCCCATCCGTGCCCACCACCCCCATCACCTGCGCCGCCAGCTCCCGCTGCGGGTAGAAGCGCTTGGGCTCCTTGGTGAAGCCCATCCCGGCCAGGCTCAGGGCCTTCACCGCCTCTACCTCCTGCGGCTTCGCCTGGCGCTTCACCCACGCGAAGCGCTTGCCGCGCTGCAGCCGGGCCTGGAGCTCCTCCGCGTCCTGCGCGCCCAGCTTCAGCGCCTTGGCCAGCGCACGAGCCGCCTTGCGCACATCCTGGAGCATGGACGGATCCGCCCAGATGGAGTCCACCTCCACGCTCTGGGCCAGCGGCGTGCCGCGCCGGTCGAAGATGTCGCCGCGCCGGGCAGGGATATCGATCTGGCGGACGTACTGATCCTGGGCCAGCTCGCGCAGCTTGTCCTGCTCGTAGACCTGGAGATAGACGGCGCGGCCGAAGGCCACCGCGAGCAGGCCCAGGAAGAGCCCGCCCATCAGCATCACCCGGAGCCGCAGCCACCGGGTGTTCGTCTCTGGGACGCGCGCCGCCTTGAGATCCCTCACCGAGCGTTCTCCCGCTCAGCCACACGCAGCCCCGCGGGCTTGCGCGCCTCGCCCTTGCCCTTGCGGCGCACGCCCGGCAGCTCCGGCTCCAGCGACATCACCGCCGAGCCCGGGGGCATCATCATGCCCAGCTGCTCGCGGGCCAGCTTCTCCAGCCGCGCCGGGGCCTTCAGCGTGGCCAGCTCCAGCTTGAGCCGATCATTCTCGCGCGTCAGGGAGCGGCCCTCGGACTCCGCCTTGGAGAGCCGGTAGCCCATGTCCACCACCAGCACCCGGCTGGTGACGTGGAGGATGCCCACCGCCGCGAAGAGGGCGAAGAGCAGCACCGCGGGCAGCAGGTGCACCAGCACGCGGCCCACCGACACTGTGTTTCGCGAGCTCACCTGGGTCATCGAATCTTCTCCACCACGCGCAGGTGCGCGCTGCGAGAGCGGGGGTTGGCCTCCACCTCTCCCTCCGAGGCGGAGACGGCCTTCTTCGTCAGCAGGGCGAAGTCGCCCGGGCCGCCACAGGCGCACACCGGCAGGCCCGGCGGGCAGCGGCACACGCCCACCAGGGTGCGGAAGGCCTCCTTCACCTTGCGATCCTCGAGCGAGTGAAACGAGATGACGGCAGCCCTTCCCCCGACCTTGAGCAGCTGGGGCAGCGCCATGAGCAGCGAGTCCAGCTCCTCCAGCTCGCGGTTGACGGCCATGCGCAGCGCCTGGAACGTCTTCGTCGCGACATGGATCTTCTTGGGCCACGCCTTGCGCGGCACCGCGCGCTTCACCACCTCCGCGGCCTCCAGCGTGCGCGTGGGCAGGGCGCGCTTGAGCTCCCGGGCGATGGGCCGCGAGAAGGACTCCTCGCCCAGCTCATAGATGATGCGGGCCAGCTCACGCTCGTCCTCCTCGGCGATCAGCTCCGCGGCGGTGCGGCCCTCGGGGCCCATCCGCATGTCCAGCGGCCCGTCCTTGTTGAAGGAGAAGCCGCGCTCGGCCACGTCCAGCTGCGGCGAGGACACCCCCAGATCCACCAGCACGCCCTCCACTGGGAGCACGTCCGCCGCCACCCGGGGCAGCTCGCCGAACGTGCCGGCGCGCGCCTGGAAGAGGGGATTGCCGCCCAGCCGCGAGGTGGCCGCCGCGAGCGCCACCGGATCGCGGTCCACGCCGATGACCGTGGCGCCCCGGGCCAAGAGCGCCTCCGCATGGCCACCGCCACCCAGTGTCCCGTCCACGATCACCTTCCCCGCTCCGGGTTGCAGCAGCTCCACCGTCTCTTCGAGCAGGACGGTCTGATGGCTGAAGGCCAAAGAAGGCCGCCTTAGACGAAAGGAGCCCGCATGAGCGCGAAGGCCGCGCGGGCATCGTTCATATGCGGGTACATCTCGAACCGATCGTGCGCGCCCGCCGCCCGGAAGATGGCGGCCAGGTACGGCGACAAGCCGGCCAGCTTGAGATCTCCCCCCGCGCGCCGGAACGACTCCGAGCGCGCCATCAGCGGCCGCACCCCCCGGTAGTCCAGGTGCGCCACCTCGCTGAAGTCGAGCACCACCTGGCGCACGCCGCGCTGCAGACGGCGCGCCAGCTCCTCGCACACCTGCGAGAGCTCCCGCTCCCCCAGCTCCCCCTCCAGCAGCACGGTCTCCACGCGGTCGCTGCTCGCGTCCGCCGCCAGAGTCCGCCTCGCCTCCGATACCTGGTTCATACACCTCCCTACACTCTCGGGTTTTCCGTAGTCCGTCGAGAAAATGGCTACTGCCGCAGCTCGGCGAGCACTCGGGCGACATCCACCGAGTCCGCCTGAGCCCTTGCGTCCTCCTGGGCCTTGGCCCAGCCGGCGCGGCTCCACAGCTCCATCACCTTCACCATCCCCACCCACACCACGTCCTTCTCCAGCGCCGCGTGCTGGCGCAGCGGCGGCGGCACGAGCACGCGGCCCATCTTGTCGAGCGGGCACTCCTGGGCGCTGGCCACGTAGAGGCGCATCAGCGTCTTCACCCCTGGCTCCATGGGGTTGCGCTTGCCCAGCGCGGTCTCGAGCGCCTCCCACTCGCGCACCGGGTACGCGTGGAGGCAGGGATCCAGCGCCGTCGTGAGGATGAGGCGCTCGTCGTAGGTGCCCACCAGCGTCTCCCGCAGGCGGGCCGGGAGGCTCGTGCGCCCCTTCGCGTCGATCTGGTGCTCATAGACGCCTCGGAACACGCGGAGCGCTTCCCCTCACGGGCGTGCCACCGCCCCACCACGGCACGGGATTTTCCACCACTCCTTGCCACTTCTTGCCACTGAGCCGCGGAAAATACGCGCCGCTCCCCACCCGGTCAAGAAATGCAACAGGCATGGATCGGCGGCGCTCGGTGGCGCTCGGCGGATCCGTGGGTGCGCGTGGCGCGGTGTGTGGCGTGCCCTCCGGAGTGTGCGTTGCCCGTCTGACGGGCCGTCTGCTAAGCCGGCGAGGCCTTCCCCAAAGCGGGAAGTCGCCCGTCCTCGCCGGGAGGACGCGTCGCATGGGGCGGTGCCATCGCGCCGGCCCTCAGGAGGCACAGCACATGTCGCGCATCATTCGTCTCTCGCTCCTCGCCGTTGCTACCACCGCCCTCGTGGCCTGTGGGGGTGGCGCCAAGCTGGGGGGTGGCAAGGAGGGCGCCGCGAAGGCCCTGTTCGAGGCCAGCCAGCCGGCGGGCAAGGGCGGCAACAGCAACGGCCAGAGCCTGCTGAGGGCGCTGGCGAGCGGCGCGGACACCACCGGCAACATCGAGGTGTCCGTGGACTGCGCCCAGGGCGGCTCGGTCAAGCTGAAGCTGGACCTCACCAGCGGCACCCAGAGCGGCTCCTTCAAGTACGCGCTGGAGTACAAGGGCTGCAACGAGGACGGCGTCAACGAGTTCAACGGCACCATGACGATGGAGCTCAGCCTCGCCGGCACCGCGACCTCGCTCGAGCTGGCCATGCGCCTCAAGGGCAAGATCGAGATCAGCGGCGACATCGATGACTTCATCGACGCGGACGTGACCGAGACGGTCTCCGTGGCGGCCACCAGCGCCACCTCGGGCTCGGTGACGGTCAAGCTGAACGGGACGATCAAGACCTCCGAGGGCAGCTACGTGTACACCAACGAGTCCGTCACCATTAACGTCGAGGGCGGCATCCCCCAGGACGACGGGAAGTCGTGATCATCCAGGCCTGACGGCTGAACAGGGAAAGGCCGGGCTACCCGCGAGGGAGGCCCGGCCTTGTGTTTTTCGGTGGGAGGCCAGAGCATAGGGGCGAGCCCGCGCATGCAGATCTCCGAGCAAGATTCCAGCGTCCGTCTGAAAGTCACCTACAAGACGCCCGAGGCGCTGATCGACGAGTACACGCGGAGCGTCGGCCAGGGGAGTGTGACCCTGGAGACGCGCCGGAGCCTGACGCGAGGCACGCGCTTCGTCTTCGAGATGCAGGCGGAGGGCGTGGCGCAGCCGGTGGAGGTGGTGGGCGAGGTGGTGCACATCACCCCGCGGCCGGGAGGGCGCTACCACCTGACGGTGAAGTACGCGACCGGGGTGGATCGGGTGGCGCTGGATGCGGTGCTGCAGCGCATCTTCGCGCAGGAGCAGGAGAAGATGCGCAAGTACCCGCGCATCCCCCTGAACGTGCGTGCCATCGAGTCCACGCCGTTCTCGCCGGTGTTCTACGTGCGGGACATCTCGCGCGGCGGCGTGGGGATGGAGGTGGACGCGCCCGCGCTGCCTCCGATGGTGAAGGTGGGGACGCCGTTCCTACTGGAGATGGAGCTGGCTCCGGGGCCGCTGCTGCTGCCCGGAGAGGTGGTGTGGGCGTCGACGGCCTTCCGGGCGCACTCGCCGGTGACACCGATCTTCGGCGTGGGCTTCACGGAGCCGCTGCCGAAGGACACGGCCGAGCGGCTGGAGTCGCTGCTGGCGCTGGACGCCCTGCCCCCGGGTCCCTGGTGGGCGCGCGTCAGCTTCGGACAGGAAGCCATCTCCCGGATGCCGTGAGGCGACTCACCACCTCACCCCGGGCGCGCTCTTGCCGAACCTGTCTGCTTGTATGACAGGTTTGCTGACGCCCAGCCTGGCTGACCCTCATTGAAGGTCGCCTTCCGACGCTTCCCAGAGCGGGAAGCCACCGGCCTGCTCCACCGCCGTCACCACCTGCTCGCGCAGCTCCGCGGGGTTGTACGGCGTGAAGCGCTGCAGCTGCGCCACCCTCGCCAGGTGCTTCTGGAGCGCCTCGCCCTGGGCCGAGCTGCACAGCGCACGACGGGTGCGGTCGAAAGAACGCGCCATGGCGTCCATCCCGTACAGCCGCGTCATCGCCACCCGCGTCGGATCCAGCGTCCCGTTGGAGGCGCTCTGGCGCGTGCGCGTCACCATCGAGTCCATGGCGAACGCGTCCATCACCACGTCCGCCAGCCCCGCGAGCACCTCCTGGTGCTGCTCCAGCTCCGTGCCGAACGTCTCCGCCGCCACCTTGAGGCCATAGAGCGCCATGCGCTTGAGGAGCTCGGCCACCTGCTCCTCCTCCGCCAGCGCATCGTCCCGGCGCGGGCGTGGCAGCGTCCCCTGGGTGAGCTCCTCCTCCACGGACTGAGCCACGGCGAACAGCGGCAGCTCGCCCTTCACCCCTCGCTTCAGGAACAGCCCGGAGATGAGCATCCGGTTGATCTCGTTGGTGCCCTCGAAGATGCGGTTGATGCGCGCGTCTCGATAGGCCCGCTCCACGGGGTACTCCTCGATGAAGCCCGCTCCCCCGTGGATCTGCACCGCGTCGTCCACGTTCTGCCCGGCCGCCTCCGAGCCGAACACCTTCATGATGGAGGACTCGATGGCGTACTCCTCGATGGAGGCGATGACGTGCGCGTCGTGGTCCGTCGCCTGCCGATCCCGCTCGGCCAGCCGCGCGTCCACCAGCCCCGAGGTGCGGTACGTCATGGTCTCCGTGGCGTAGATGAGCGTGGCCATGCGCGCGAACTTCTCGCGGGTG
>NZ_DASPHO010000036.1:0-10085 GCF_035629615.1 Hyalangium sp.
TCGACCTCACCTACGGCCAGAAGTCAGGCGGCTTCGGCCCGGATGAAGTGGGCACCTACCCCAGCTCCCGCAGCCCCTTCGGCGTGGAAGACATGGCAGGCAATGCCTGGGAGTGGACGCGCAACTGGTTGGAGCCCACAAAGCCCGTGGCTCGCGGTGGCAGCTACTACTACGGCCCCAACTCCGCCCGCTCCGCCAACCGCGATCCGTCAGATGCCTCGCTGAGAGACCTCACAGTAGGCCTGCGCGTCTGCGCGGAGCTGCCCCAGAACCCAACACCCACTTTCTAACGGATTCTGGCTCCACCCTGTCCTAACAGGCGGATCGGGAGCCCATGAGTCAACGGTGCAAGTGCCCGGAAGCGTGGCCGCACCTTGCCCGATCACACCTCGCTGCACACCGTGCCGGACAGCTGAAGGCGGCAGCGGAGGTGTTCCATGGGTGCCAGGTTCGCGATGGTGGCGGCGATGATTGCCGGTGGGGTGATGGGGTGTGGGAGCACGGAACCTGCTGAGGCGCCTGCGCCAACGCTGGGGACGTCCATGGCGGCGCTCGTCCAGGCCAATGGCCGGGAGATCAACGGCCGAGAGATCAACGGTCGGGAGATCAACGGCTCGGAGCTGGGATCGAAGCTCGTCTCGGTGCGTTACGACGGCGCGCGGCGCGAGGGGATGAGCACGGCGTTCGATGAGATGTGGCTGGAGGGCTCCGTCTTCCACGCCTTGAGCGGCTCCGAGGAGCTGTCCGGCGTGGACTTCCAGCAGGTGCGCTTCACCGGGACCCTGGAGGATGGCAGCACCCTGACGCTGCGTGTCGATGAAGTCTACCCAGGCACGGGCGTGGACCAGGATGTGTGGAGCTACCGGGTGTCGTACCAGCACACGACGACTGGGGAGTGGTCGCCGATCTGCACGAATGCGGATGGCTCGGCGGCCAATGCCATCCCGCTGGAGGGACGCTGGGACTACCGCCAGGGGGTGCTCGGGGGCGGTGACAAGATCCACGACACGGCGGCCTTCACCTTCGCGTGCGAGGGTGCGGCGCTCTCCAAGTGCGTGCGCTTTGGCTACAAGCCCTGGCAGTCGGTGAACGGGGTGAGCCTCGCGGACCACCACCAGTCCTGTACGCGGATGATCCGCGCGGACTTCTGCGGCGACGGCACCTCCTACACCGTGGATGGCAACTGGGTGAACCTCTACGACGCGGTGAACATCCAGGCCGATACCGAGTCCTGGGTGCACGAGGCGGAGTGGAACACGGAGGGCGCCAGCTGCTTCAGCGAGCAGACGCGGGCCACGACGCCCATCCAGTGCGGCGAGCGGATGGTGACGACCTGCGGCAAGAGCTTCTCCACGAAGGCGCTCCTCATCAGCGAGACGCCGCCCCACAACTAGGCGCGCGCACCCAGCAGCGCCTGGCGCCTGGACACGGCCACTCTGTTCCCCGTTCAACGGGGCTCCAGGTCGATTCGTCCACGTGCAAGCAGGCGCCCGACCCTGCCTGGGCACCTCACTGGCAACTCGTTATCGGAGGTCCAACTCTCCACCGGCTGTGAAGAGGCCGGAGACAGGGGCGACCGGTAATGCGAAAGGCTTCGAGTCGGGTGCGAGGCTCCTTGGGGGCAGGCAGGTGTTCAGGCGTGCTGCTGGGGGCTTTGGCCCTGGCCTGCCTGGTGGGCTGCAACGGTCAGCGGGGCGAGGCGGCTCCCGAGGAGGCTCAGGCCTCGGTGACGCTGGGACCCGAGAACGTGGCCCGAGTGGAGACGCGGACGCTGCAGAGTGGCCCCGTCGTCTCCGGCTCGCTGCAGGCGCGGCGGGCCGCCACCCTCCGGGCGGAGGTGGCAAGCCCCGTGCTGGAGATGAAGGCCGAGCAGGGCCAGCCGGTGAAGCGCGGAGCCTTGCTGGCACGCCTCGACGACGTGGCCTCGCAGGACCAGCTCCTCGCAGCGCGCTCCGCAGTGCGGGTCGCGGAGAATGCGCTGCGGGTGGCAGAGGCGGAAGAGGAGCGAAGCGGGAAGCTGGCCAAGGCGGGGGTCATCACTCAGCGGGACTTCGAGCGCGCGCAGCTCGCGAGGCACCAGGTCCAGGCCCAGCTCGCGGACGCGCAGTCCCGGCTGGCGCTGGCACGGGAGCAGGTGGGGCGCACGCGCGTCACCGCACCCTTTGACGGGGTGGTGAGCGAGCGCCAGGCGAACGCCGGGGACGTCGTGCAGCCAGGCTCTCCCCTGCTCACGGTGGTGGATCCCAGGAGCCTGGAGCTGGACGCCTCGGTCCCCGCCGAGTACGCGGGGAGGATCTCCGTGGGCACCCCGGTGGACTTCCGTCTCCCCGGCGGCGCGGAGCAGACCTTCTCTGGAAAGATCGAGCGCATCAACCCGGCGGTGGATCCCTCCACCGGGCAGGTGCGCATCTATGTGACCATTCCCAACGTGGAGCAGTCGCTGCTGGTGGGGCTGTTCGCCCAGGGCCGGGTGGCCTCCGAGGCGCGCGAGGCGGCAGCCCTTCCGCTGAAAGCGGTGGACCTGCGCACCACGCCGCCCTCGGTGCTGCGGGTCCGGGACGGCAAGGTGGAGCGTGTCTCGGTGACGCTGGGACTGCGCGACGAGGTAGCGCAGCAGATCGAGGTGCGCTCCGGGCTCCAGGCGGGAGACGTGGTGGTGCTGGGCTCGGCGAAGGAGCTGGCCGAGGGCACGCGCGTGGAGCTGACGCAGGCGCCGCCGCAGCAGCAAGGGCAGGGCCCCGTCACCCCTGCGCCCCGCTGAGTCGCACTCTCACGTCCTTCCCTGAGGAGACGCCGTGTTCATCTCCGACTTCGCCATCAAGCGCCCCATCGTCACCATCACCTGCATGCTGGCGCTGGTCGTCTTCGGGCTCATCGCGCTCGTCAACCTCGAGACGGACGAGTTCCCCGACGTGCAGCAGCCCGTCATCGCCGTCACCATCGTCTATCCAGGCGCCTCTCCGGACGTGGTGGAGCGGGAGATCGTCGAGCCCATAGAGGACGCCATCTTCAGCATCAGCGGCGTGGATGGCAGCAAGACGACCTCCGGGGCCACGGATGGGCTGGCCCAGTTCACGGTCTTCTTTGACTTCGAGAAGGACGTCCAGCAGGCCTCGCAGGACATCCGCGATGCCATCTCCAGCAAGCGCGCGGATCTGCCCCAGGAGATGGAGGAGCCCATCCTCACGCGGTTCGACCCGGCGGATCTGCCCATCCTCTCGCTGACACTCACCTCGGACGCGCTGCCGGCGACGACGCTCACACGCATTGCGGATCCGACCGTGGTGCGCGAGCTGCGCGCCGTCGCGGGCGTGGCGCAGGTGACGGTGGTGGGCGGCATCGAGCGCGAGCTGACGGTGGAGCTGCGGCCGGCGGCGCTCCAGGCGGCGGGACTGAGCGTGTCGGAGGTCGTCCTGGCGCTCCAGGCGCAGAACCTCGCCGCACCTGTGGGCCGCATCACCGAGGCGCTGGAGGAGCAGACCATCCGCCTCAAGGGCCGGCTGGAGACACCCGAGGACTTCACCAACGTCGTCGTCGCCGAGCGGGCCGGGCAGACCATCCGCCTGGGACAGGTGGCGCAGGTGAAGGATGGGACGGAGGAGCCACGCACGCTGGCCCTCTTCAACGGCAAGCAGGCCGTGGGCATCGACGTGATCAAGTCCAAGGGCTACAGCACCACGGACGTGGCGGACCAGCTCCGCGAGCGGATTCAGACGCTCCAGCCCAAGCTCCCCGAGGGCGTGCGGCTGGAGATCGTCCGTGATGCGGGCACGCGGGTGGCGGCCGCGGTACGCAACGTGGAGGAGGCGCTCCTGGAGGGCGCCTTCCTCACGGTGCTGGTGGTGTTCCTCTTCCTCAACTCGTGGCGCTCCACGGTCATCACGGGCCTGGCGCTGCCGGTGAGCGTGCTGGCCTCCTTCATCAGCGTGTGGGCGTTCGGCTTCACGCTCAACACCATGTCCCTGCTGGGCTTGTCGCTGGCCATTGGCATCCTCATCGACGACGCCATCGTGGTGCGAGAGAACATCGTCCGCCACATCGAGATGGGGAAGGACCACATGAAGGCGTCGCGCGAGGGCACGAGTGAGATCGGCCTCGCGGTGGCGGCCACCACCTTCTCCATCGTGGCGGTGTTCGTCCCCATTGCCTTCATGTACGGCGTGGCCGGGCAGTGGTTCAAGCCCTTCGCCCTGACGATTGCGTGCGCGGTGCTGGTGTCGCTCTTCGTCAGCTTCTCGCTGGACCCGATGCTCTCCGCCTATTGGGCGGATCCGCAGGTGGAGAAGGGGGCGCGCAGGGGGCTCATCTCGCGGACGCTCGTGCGCTTCAACCACTGGTTTGACCGGCAGGCGGACAACTACAAGCGTGTCATCGCCTGGGCGCTGGATCACCGGATGGCCATGGTGCTGCTGGCGGTGGGCTCGTTCGTGGGCGCGCTGGCGCTGCAGGGGATGTTCGGCGGCGCGAGCTTCGTCCCCGTGAGCGACAACAGCGAGATGGAAGTCCTGGTGGAGACGCCCCCGAGCTCCAACCTCGAGTACACCCGGCGCAAGGTGGAGGAGGTGTCTCGCATCGCGAGCGCTCACCCGGAGGTGGCCTATACGTACTCCTCCATCGGCACGCCGCTGCCGCTGCGCTCACCGGGCGTGGATCAGGCGCTCGTGTACGTGCGGCTGAAGCCCAAGGACACGCGCGAGCTGAGCCAGGATGCGCTCGGCAACATCATCCGCCAGGAGATGAAGCGGGTGGCGGGAGCGCAGGTGTCTGTCTTCACCAGCGGCTTCGGCGGAGCGTTCAAGTCCATTCAGCTCGAGCTGCGCGGGCCGGACGCGCGGGTGCTCAGTGACCTGGCCGAGAAGCTGAGGCGTGAGGTGGAGCAGGTGCCAGGCGCGGTGGATGTGGGGCTCTCCACCCGAGGGCAGAAGCCGGAGCTGGAGGTGGAGCTGCGGCGAGGCCTGGCCGGGCAGCTCGGCGTGACGGTAGGGCAGGTGGCTCAGTCGCTGCGGCCCGCGTTCGCGGGGTTGGACGCGGGAGACTGGGTGGATCCCACGGGGGAGACGCGGGATGTGATGGTGCGGCTGGCCCCGGAGGCCCGCAAGAGTCCCAGCGACCTGGCGCAGCTCCCCCTGGTGATTCCAGGAGCCCCCGGCGGTCCACCGGTGGTGGTGCCCCTGGGACAGGTGGCGGAGATCCGCGAGACGATCGGTCCCGCTCAGATCAACCACCTGGACCGGGAGAAGGTCATCAACATCCAGGCGAACGTGCAGGGGCGCTCGCTCTCGGAGGTGCTGAGGGATGCGCAGGCGCGCCTGGCGAAGGTGCCGCTGCCCGCGGGCTACGAGCTCTCCGAGGGTGGAGAGGCGGCGGATCAGGCGGAGGTGTTCAGCCGCGTGCTGACGGCGCTCGTCATCGCGGTGCTGCTCATGTACCTCATCCTGGTGGTGCAGTTCGGCTCGTTCCTGGACCCGCTGGCCATCCTCGTCTCGCTGCCGCTGTCGCTCATCGGCGTGGTGCTGGCGCTGCTCATCACCGGGGACACGCTGAACATCATGAGCCTGATCGGCGTCATCCTGCTGATGGGCATCGTGGCGAAGAACGCCATCCTGCTCATCGACTTCGCCAAGTGGACGCACGAGCGGCGCGGGCTCCCGCTGCGGGATGCGCTCATCGAGGCGGGGCGCATCCGCCTGCGGCCCATCATCATGACGACGTTCGCGCTGATCGCCGGTATGATTCCGGTGGCGCTGGGGCGGGGAGAGGGCGCTGACTTCCGCGCGCCACTGGGCCGAGCCGTCATCGGTGGCGTCATCACCTCCACGGTGCTCACGCTGCTCGTGATTCCAACGGTGTACGAGATCCTCTCGAATGCGCGGAGCTGGATCCTCGGGAAGCTCCGGCGGTGGTTCGGGCGCGGCACTTCCGGACCCGTGCAGGGTGGGGGTGGAGGAGAGCCGCGCCCGGTGCCCCAGGCCCGGCAGGAGTGAGGGCGCGTCCAGGCGCTTTGCTGGCCGGAGCGGCGGAAGCGCGACGCTCGTCAGCGTGAGCGGTTCCCTGTGGTCCCAGGGGATTCGTGGCGCCGGCATGGAATCAGGTTTCTGAGATGATGCGGCAGCTCATTCTCGGTAATGTCTTCGACGGCATGCCGGGCACACTCATTCGTTACCCGCTGGGCGATGACATCGCGGGGCTCCTGGGGGTTCCCCACTCGGACGGGTCGCGTATCCTCATCATGCCGCTGGTTCAGGGATGGGGGCGGACGTGATCCCTCAGGAGCACCGGAGGCTCATCGCCGAGGCCCTGGATGCGCTGGACGTGCGCAACCTGGTGCTCGGCATCCACGACCCGAGCTTCCCCAGCGACCCGGACGAGGACACGGGCCGCGGCTCGCCGTACACCCGGGGCGCCACCCGCTTCCTGGAGTTCATCCGTGAGCTGGGCTTCACCGGCATCCAGCTTGGCCCGCAGGGGCAGACCTCCGAGTCCAATGCCTCGCCGTATGACTCGACGCTCTTCTCGCGCAACGTCCTCAACCTTCCACTCTCGGCCCTCACCGGAGAGGAGTGGGGCCGGCTGCTGAGCGCCCAGCGGCTTGCCGCGATCGTGTCCTCCCGCCCGCTGGGAGCCGGGCCGGGCGAGCGCTATCGCCATGCCTTCCGAGTCCAGCACGCAGCACTCGAGGAGGTGTGGAGCCACTTCCAGCGAGAGCGGGCCCGGGCGGATGCGCGCCCCGTCATCCGCGACCTGGCCGCGCGCTTCGAGACCTTCCAGAAGGAGCACCGCGGCTGGTTGCTGCGCGATTCCCTCTTCGAGGCCCTCTGCGTCGAGCACGGCCAGCGCGACTGGCGCCAGTGGATGGAGCAGGGCGAGGCGGCGCTCGATGCGCGGCTGTTCGCTCCGGGGCCCGGTGAGGAGGAGGCGTGCAAGGCTCGCCAGCGAAGCCTGCTCGCGAAATACGCGGAGCTCATCGAGCGCTACGCCTTCTGGCAGTTCCTCGTCCATGCGGCCCACCAGGAGCTGCGGACCCGGGTGGCGGGCGGGGCGCTCAAGCTCTACGGGGATCTGCAGATCGGCTTCTCTCAGGAGGATGCCTGGGCGTGGCAGAGCCTCTTCCTGCGCACGTACCTGATGGGTGCACCGCCCAGCCGCACCAACCCGGAGGGCCAGCCGTGGAACTACCCGGTGCTGGACCCCCTCCGCTTCTTCGAGCCGCACGAGGGCAGCGCTCCGGAGCGCAGGGCTGGCCCCGTGCTGCGCTTCATGGATGCACGAATGGACAAGATGCTCGGGGAGTACGATGGGCTGCGCATCGACCACCCGCATGGGCTGGTGTGCCCCTGGGTCTACCGCGCGGGCGAGCCGGACGCGCTGCGCGCCGTGCAGACGGGGGCGCGGCTCTTCGACTCGCCGGACCTGCCCGACCACCCGGAGCTGGCCCGGTACGCCATCGCCACGCCGGAGCAGCTCGATCGCTCGGTGCCGCGCTACGCGGATGGGTGGGTGCGCCGGCTCACCCCGGAGCAGGTGCGCCAGTACAGCGTCCTCTTCGACACCATCGTCACCTCCTCGCGCCGCCACGGGCGTCAGCTGCCAGACTTGCTGGCCGAGGTGCTCAGCACGCAGCCCTACCCGCTCCAGCGCGTGCTGGCGCAGTACGGGCTGGGACGCTTCCGCGTCACCCAGAAGGCCAACCTGCAGAATCTAGCCGATGTCTACCGGAGCGAGAACGCGGTCCCGGAGGACTGGGTGATGGTGGGCACCCATGACACTCCGCCGCTGTGGCGCGTCGCCAGGCAGTGGCAGGAGACAGGCACTGACCGCGCGCAGGCGGAGTACCTGGCGTGGCGTCTGCACCCGGAGCCCGAGGGCCGTGAGGAGTTCGCGCAGCGGCTCCTGGAGGAGCCGGGGCTGCTTGTGCAGGCGAAGTTCGCGGACCTGTTCGCCTGCCCGGCGCGCAACGTGATGATCTTCTTCGCCGACCTGCTCGGACTGGTCGACGTCTACAACGCGCCCGGCACCGTCAACGAGGAGAACTGGACCCTGCGTGTCCCGGCGCAATACCCGCTCGACTACCGAGAGAAGCTGGCGCGCAACGCCGCGCTCAACCTGCCCCTGGCACTGACGCTGGCTCTGCGCGCGAGGGGAGAGCCCTTCCGCACGCGATACCGTGAGCTCATCGCAGCCTTGGAGCGCATGGCCGACAGCCTGCGGAGCCCGTGAGCCGGGCCCTCAGTGCTGCACGTCCACCACGAGGCGGGTGGGCTCATGCAGCTCCATCACCCGGTACTTGTTGGGGTGCGCGTTGCCGAGCACCCACGTCACCTCGCCCTCGAAGTCACATGTGAGCTCCAGCTCCTGGATGACGGGCAGGCCGGGCTTGCGCTCGCGCTCGGTGACGGTGACCTGAGGGCCCTCGTGGGCCTGCGCGGGGGTGAGGCTCACCTGGAGCCAGGATTGACCTGCGACCTCCGTCGGGTCTCCCGAGCCGCACTTGATGATGGGCTTGTCCACGTACTCGAGCTGATAGCCGGGCACCTGCGTCCCGTCGAACTCGAACACCACGCGGTCGAAGCCCTCGTTGCGCGCCGCGCGCACCGAGCGCAGCGTCACCATCTGCAGGTCCGCTCGCTTCTGCTTCATGTCCCCCGCGGTCCACTCGCGGTTCTTCGGATCCTCGGGAGTTGCCGAGCCTTGTGCGGGAGCAGGAGGTGTCCCAGGGGCGGCGCTCTCCAGGGGAGGGGGAGCCGGCGGTGGCGCCGAGTCACTCCCAGCAGTGGGGAGCTGGGGCGCTGGCTCAGTCTGGGGGGCCGGCTCCGCCTTCTTCGAGCACCCAGCCGCGATCAGGCAGCCCGCGAGCCACAGGGACTTCACCCCACGACTGAACCTCTTTGCCTGCATCATCCGTCCCGCTCCTGGGGCTCCTGCCGAGGAGCCGCTGCCCCCCTCTCGCATGGGAGGCACCCTGGGTTCCAGTGCGGACGCGGAGGAGAAGTGCTCGGCCACGAATGAGAGGACCTCTCTGGAATTCGTGGCGGCAGGACGTGATGGGTAGAGATATTTCCCTGACAGAAGTTGTGCTTTGAGGTACTAAAAGCGCCTCGTGACCCCTGGGGGGGACTGGCATCTCGCGCGTGGATCATCGATAAGACGCCCCCCCGCTCTTGAATCGAGTGCCTGGAGTCTTTTATGCCCTCCATGCTGCCCTCCATGCCTTCCACCCCCTCTTCATCCTCGGATGAGTCCTTTGTCTGTCTCCGGCAGGGGATGCGCGGACCCGAGGTCGAGTACCTCCAGCGGCAGCTTCAGCTGGTGGGCGTCTACGAGGACCCGGTGGATGGCGTCTTCGGCGCGAGCACCAAGTCCGCGGTGATGGCCTTCCAGCGGGCGCGGGGCCTCGAGGTGGATGGCATCGCCGGCACGCGGACGTGGGCGGCGCTGGACACGCGCCGGGGTACGGGGTTGCGCCCCATCCTCAAGCGCGGGGTCTGCGAGCCCTCGGTGGTCGTCCTCCAGAAGGTGCTGGCCACCCACGGCTTCGATCCCGGCTCCAAGGACGGCATCTTCGGCCCGAAGACAGAGCGCACCGTGATGGCCTTCCAGCGGGCCAAGGGCCTGGAGGCCGACGGTATCGTCGGGCCCAAGACGTGGAACGCGCTGGGGATGACGGCTCCTCGCTCCTTCCCGGGAGTGAGCGGACCTGTCGAGACGCGGCGCGCCAGCGCCCGTGCCGAGGGTGGCTGGTTCTACTCCTTATAGTTCCAGAGATCAGGGCAGCTCCTGCAAGTCGATGGATGACGCACGGACACCGCGTGGCGTGTATGGTCCGCCCGCATGGCCCTTGACCTCACGACCCTCCTCCCCAAGCGGGATGACACCTACGTTGGCACGATGGCGCGCGGCCTCATCGGCAGCGAGATCCTCCGCATCGCCGCCGAGATCCGCGAGCTGACGGCGCAAGGCCGCAAGGTGTGCAACCTCACCGTGGGCGACTTCAGCCCGCGCGAGTTCCCCATCCCCACCACGCTGGGCCAGGGCATTACGCAGGCGCTCCAGGCGGGGGAGACCAACTATCCGCCCTCGGACGGCGT
>NZ_DASPHO010000037.1:0-11664 GCF_035629615.1 Hyalangium sp.
GGCGGTGGCAATGGTGGCGGCTGGGGCAACCCGGGCGGCGGCAATGGCAACGGCCACGGCAATGGCAATGGAAACAGCGGCGGCAACGGCCGTCCCCGCGGCGGCAGTGGCTGGGGCGAGAGTGGCCGCAGCAGCTCCTCCTCGCCGTCCGGCAGCGGCACCTCCGCTCCTCCCCCGCGCAGGGGCTCGTCCAGCTCCAGCTCCGGTTCCAGTGTCCGCTGGTAGCTAACCGTCAGCAACGGGACGGTCGCCGGCGGGGTGGCTTGCTTCCCCGCCGGTGCATGGAAATCTTGGCGGGCAGTCATGAAGTCCTCGTGCCTGCTCGCTGGCTGTGCCCTCCTCGGATTGAGCCTCGCTGCCTGTGGCTCCGGTTCCATACCGGACCCCGGCACGCGCACCGAGGACGCCCAGATCGTGGATCTGGACAACCTCCTCATCACCGTGAATGGCCGGGTGGAGCTCCTGCCCGAAGCCTCGCGGCTGCTGTCAGCGCAAGGACAACCTCCTCCCGCACTCGCAGGACTTCCCCTCGTCATCGAAGAGCCCCTACGAGTGGGCGTGAGCGATCCGAGCGCCACCTTCGGCGTCGGCACGCTCTTCGAGGACGGCGGGTTCTCCATCTCCGATATCCCGGTGAGGGACGTCCACTTGAGCCTGGCGGCGAGCCTCGAGCACGAGGGCTTCGTGCGCGCGTCCACCATCGTCTTCGACACCGCCTTCACCGGCTCGCGGCCGCGGACGGATGTCATCGATGCCCGCGTGTGGGCCCTGCCGGTGGCGTTCCACGAGGCGCTCACTCGCGCCGTCGGCCCTGAAGCCCTCCGCGTCCACACGGAGGGCCGTGCTCAGACACTCGTGGAGGCAGGCTTCGTCCTCGGCCGGGTGGTGGATGAGACGGGCAAGCCCATGGCAGGCGCCCGCGTGCGGCTCGATCGAGGTGAGCTGGCAGACCGGATCTACTATCCCTCCGAGGACCTGGCCCACGCCGGCCAAGGAGGCACCAGCGCCCACGGGCTCTTCCTCTACGTCCACTCGGGCGCGGACGCCGAGACGTTTCGTGTGGGCCTCCATGGCACGGAGACGTACGTGTGGCGGAATGCAGGCGCCACACCGGGGCGCGGCCTCGTGATCACCCTCTTCCCGGGCACTTACGCTCCATAGACCCGACGCGGCGCATCCACGGAGTGTCGGCTTTCCACCGACCTGTCACTCGGGGATTGATCCCTCTTCACTTCGAGCGTAGTCATTCTGACTCACAGGGCACTGCGTTCCGGGGGGACCGCGAATGTCCAATGGGTTGCGCTCGAGCAGTGCCCAGATTGGTAGAGGACTCGTGTGGGTGGGGCTCCTGGCCTGCCCGCTCATGGGAGCCTTGGGGCTGCTGGGTTGGAGCTTGGGCCTTATTGACCTGGCACCTCACACCGCGCTGGGTCTCATCCTCTGCGGCGTGCTGCTCGTGCTCCTTGCCACCTCGCTGCTGGACCGCATTCATGAGGACCGTCGCCGCGCGAGCGCCGCCCTCGAGTCCTCCGAGGCGCGGTACCGCGGTCTGCTGGAGACAGCACCGGATCCGGTGGTGGCCGTGGATGAGCACGGCGTGGTGCGCTTCGTGAACGCCCAGGTGGAGCGGGTGTTTGGCTACGGGCGGGAGGAGCTGATCGGCCATGACGTGGCGGTGCTGCTCGCCGAGTCCTTGCGGGACAAGCACTCCCGCTACCTCGCGGCCTACGTGCGCAGCCCGGAGATCCGCTCGGTGGGCCAGGCCGTGCCGCTCCGGGGCCGGCGCAAGGACGGCTCCGAGCTGCCCGTGGAGGTGAGCCTCAGCCCCTGCCACACACCCGAGGGGCTGACGATCACCGCCATCATCCGGGACGTGACGGAGCGCGAGCAGCACCTGGCCCGCCTGCAGGATGCTCGCGCCGAGGCCGAGCGTGAGCGCCTGTTCCTGCAGACGGTGGTGGACAGCGCCCCCGTGGGCATCCTCTTCGTGGATCCCGTGACGGACAAGGTGCGGACCAACGTCGCGCTCACGGCCATGCTCGGCCGTCCCGTCGAGCCTTCGGAGGGCGGAGAGCTGTACCGGGGGAACTTCCTGCACCCGGATGGAAGTGTCGTGAGCCTCGAGGAGTTTCCCTCTACGCGGGCGCTCGTGGGACAGGCGGTCCCCGCCCAGGAGTTCCTGATCGCCCGCCCGGACCGGCAGGTCCCCGTGCTGGCCTCGGCGGCACCCGTGTTCGGGAGCTCCGACACGGTGCGCGGCGTGGTCGTCACCATCCAGGACATCACCGCCCGCCGGGAGCTGGAGCAGCTCCAGCAGGACTACGTGGGGCTCATCTCCCATGATCTGCGCAACCCCCTCCAGGTGATTGCCCTGCGGACCCAGCTGCTGCAGCGACTGCTTCAGGAGAGGGGCCTCACGCGCGAGGCGGCGCTCACCGGGAGCCTGCTCCAGAACACGCGGCAGATGAGCTGGCTGGTAGAGGATCTGCTGGAGAACTCGCTCCTGGAGGCAGGAGAGGTGAAGCTCTGCCTGGAGCCCACAGACCTGGTCCGCTTCCTCGAGGAGGTGCTCGAGCGCGACCTCCCTCCCGACACCCGCGAGCGCTTCCACCTGGAGCTCACCTCCTCCGTACCGCTGGTGCCGGTGGACCCGCCACGCCTGGAGCGCGTCGTCGTGAACCTGCTCACCAACGCCCTCAAGTACAGCCCACCCGACAGCCCCATCGAGATCCGTCTGGAGCAGACCGAGGGGCTCGTGGAGCTCTCCGTCCAGGACCACGGCCTGGGCCTGCTGCCGGAGGATGCCGTGCGGCTCTTCCAGAAGTTCTACCGGACGAAGGAAGGCCGACGGGCGAAGGGCGCGGGGCTGGGGCTCTACATCTGCCGGCTCATCGTCGAGGCGCACGGAGGTGGCATCCGCGTGTCGAGCCAACCGGGTCAGGGAGCTGTCTTCACCGTCGCTCTGCCCTTGAGCGTCCCTGCCCAGGAGAGCTCCGAAGCGGAGCGGGGTGCCGCTTGATGGCATGAGCGTGCTACCAGGGACTTCATGAAACGGCTGGTCCTCGTGGGCCCGGGACACGCGCACCTCTACGTGCTGGAAGCCCTGGCACTCGCGCCGCTGCCTGGAGTGGAGACAGTGCTCGTGTCGCTCGGGGCAAGGCAGCTCTATAGCGGCATGGTGCCGGGCTGGATCGCGGGTGACTATGTGCTGGAGCAGCTCTCCTTCGAGCTCGAGGGGCTCGCGCGCGCCGCAGGGGCCCGGCTGGAGCCTGGTGGCGCGGCGGAGCTGAGGGCGAACTCAAGAGAGCTCCAGCTCGGAGACGGGCGTGTGCTCGGCTACGACGTGGCGAGCTTCGACATCGGCTCGCTGCCCGCGGGCACCGAGCTGCCCGGAGTGGAAGAGCATGCCCGGGTCCTCAAGCCGCTGGAGCGCACGCTCACGGTGCTCACCGAGGCCACTCGCGAGTCCGGTCCCCTGCTCGTCGTGGGCGGCGGGGCCGCGGGCGTGGAGCTGGCCCTCTGTCTCCAGGCCCGCACCGGGCGCCCCACCACGCTCATCGAGCGCGGGGAGGAGGTCCCCCGAGGCATGCCTCGTTCCGCCCGGCGCCTCGTGCGCGGGCTGCTGGCACGGCGGAGGGTGGCGCTGCGCACGGAGGCAACCCTGGTCTCACTGTCGCCCGCTGCCGCCCAGTTGGCATCCGGCGAGTCCCTCCCCTTCACCACCTGTGTGTGGGCCACGGGCGCCCGCGCCCCCGAGCTCTTCGTCCGAAGCGGAGCGGCGGTGGATGCTCGAGGCTACCTCGCGGTGGAGGACACGCTGCGCAGCCCCTCCCACCCGGAGCTGTTCGCCACGGGTGACTGCGCGGGCTTCATCAGTGGCCAGCACGTCCCCAAGGCCGGTGTGTACGCCGTGCGCCAGGGGCCCGTGCTCAGCGCCAACCTGCGCTCGGCCCTCACGGGCCAGGGCCCGCTCCAGTCCTACCGCGCGCAGCGAGGCTTCCTCTCCCTGCTGAACGCGGGAGACGGCACGGCGGTGGGTGCATGGAAGGGGCTCGCCTTTCAGGGCCGTGCCATGTGGCAGCTCAAGGATGCCATCGACCGGCGCTTCATGGCTCGCTTCCAGCGGCTCGCAGGCCA
This sequence comes from Hyalangium sp., assembly GCF_035629615.1. Classification (GTDB taxonomy): domain Bacteria; phylum Myxococcota; class Myxococcia; order Myxococcales; family Myxococcaceae; genus Hyalangium. Next base: position 4,138 of record NZ_DASPHO010000037.1, read on the forward strand.
GCGCCCGGGCTCGCGCCAGGCACCGCTCAGCGAGGAGTGAACCACCGCGGCAGCCAGTCGGCGCCCTTCGCCTTCGTGAGGCGCGTCTGCCCCGTGCCATCCGCGCGCATCAGCCACAGATCCGTGTCCCCTTCCCTCTCCGCCACGAACACCAGGTACTTCCCGTCCGGGCTCCAGGTCGGCGCGTCATCCCGCGCCTTCCCGTCCGTGAGCGCCACCGGCTCGCCCCCTTCCACGCTGGCCACCCAGATGCGGCTCTTCCCATCTGGCAGCCGCTCCGCGAAGGCCACCTTCTGGCTGTCCGCGCTCCACGCCAGCTCGCGCTCGTCGAGCTTCGTGGCGGCACCCGACAGCGCGCGCAGCTGCGTCCCATCCGGCCGCACCAGGTAGTAGCGCTCCCGGCCCTCGCGGTTGCTGATGAACGTGAGCCACTTCCCGTCCGGGCTCCAGCGCGGCTCGCGGTCCTCCATGTGGAAGGCAGTGAGCCGCCGCTCGCCCGTCCCGTCCGCGCGCATCACGTAGATCTCTGGATCGCCCTCGCGGCTGGACACGAACGCGATCTCACTTCCATCCGGAGACACGGAGGGCTCGAAGCACCCCTCGCGCACATCCGTCAGGCGCTGCTCCACCGCGCCCGCCTTCGGCTCGAGCTTCACCAGATCGCTGAAGCTCTGCGCATCCGACTCGGAGACCAACCAGCGGCCGTCCGGCGACCAGCTCGCGTTGCGCGCGCGCGCCCGGGGCTCATTGAGCGGCACCGGCGCCGAGCCATCCAGCGGCTGCAGCCTCAGCTGCTCCAGGTGGAGCCCACTCACGGTGCGCGTAGCGATGACGAGCAGCGCCTTGCCATCCGGAGCCGGCGCCGAGGTGTAGTCATCCTCCTCGGGGCTCTTGGTGAGCTGCGTCTCCTCACCCGTCGGCTTCACCAGCCAGACGTCCTTCTGCGTCGCTCGCTCGGAGATGAAGGCGATGACGCCAGGAATGGCCCGCCGCTCCTCCTCGGAGAGCGGACCGGTGCCGGCCGTCCCGCGGCTGCACTTGCTCGCGGGACAACCGGCACCCAGGAGGGCGAGCGCGGCCCACAGCCGCACCCGTCCCAGCCAGGGACGACGAGGTTCGAGGCCCTGGCCCATGGTGCTAGCGGACGCGGATCGCGTCGGCGACGACCTGGAAGCCCGCCCCCGTCCAGCGGCTGACCTGGACCTTGTTCCAGCCCGCCGAGAAGCTCCAGGAGCCCAGCGTGTTCCACTTGCCGCCATTGATCTGCTGGTTCACGTTCACCGTGCCCAGCTTGGTGCCCGCCGCGTTCCACGCGATGAACGGCGTCGTCGTCGAGCGATCCGTGGCCGCCGTCCACCAGGCGTCGATCGTCTTGGTGCCCGCCGCCGGCATGTAGAACCAGAAGGTCGCCGGATCCGAGATGGCCTGCGTGGACGCCACGAAGTAGCCCGAGCCGTAGTAGCCCGCCACGTTCGTGGACGAGATCCAGTTCGCGGAGGCCTCGATGTAGCCCTTGCTGGTGTCGTTGTTGGCGTTGTTGCTGTCGATCACCAGGTCCGTGGAGGTGGTGCCGCAGAAGGAGTTGACCTTGCTGATGTAGCTCGTCCACGGCCAGTTCGGACCCGGGTCCGTGCGCGTGGCCGGCTGGAGCCGCCCGTGCGCCACGATGTGGTAGCTGTCCTTGGGGATGCCCCGGTCACGCGCGATGTCGCACGAGAGTTTCGCCGACGCGTCGATCTGCCCCGCCGGGAAGGACGTCTGGCTGGCGAAGCCGCCGTGCTCGATGCCCACCGAGAAGTGGTTCACCGACACGCCCTGCAGGCCGCACTCCTGGCCACCGTTCAGGTTGCAGTCATAGGAGGCGCCCACGTGCCAGCCGCGGTCCACCTCACGCACCAGCTGGGAGACCTCGCTGCCGCTCTCGTTCACCACGTAGTGCGCCGACACACCCGAGGCCGTGTTCACCAGCCAGCTCCAGCAGCTCGAGTAGCTGCCCTCGCAGGTGTGGATGATGATCATCTTGAGCACGGTGCCCGCGGGCCGGGCGCCGTAGTTGGGCGAGGGCCGCCAGACGGAGGCGGCATAGTCCGGGCCGGCCGCCATGGCGTGCAGCGAGGGCGCGGCAAACTTCGCCTCCACCTGCGTGGGCATGATGGACGCCGTCACCTGGCCGTCCGCCGTCTCCACAACGACGCCGCTGCGCAGCGTGGCGTAGACACCCTTGTGCACGTGCTCGGCCTGCGCGTCCGTGTTCTCGATGCCACTGAGCTTCACCACCGCGGCGGCCCAGGCGCCCAGATCCCCACGGTCGACGTTGAGCTCCTCCGCGTAGGAGGACAGCAGCGCCGCGCCTGCTCGGGTGTTGGCCAGCGCGTCGGTGCGGACTGCCTCGGCGGAGACTCCCACCAGGGCCGCGCCGCGCTCGAGCGCCTCGCCTCGCAGGGCCGTCACGCCGAAGGCCGCCGGCATGCCCTCGAACTCCACCTCACCGCGCACCATCTGCCAGCGCGTCTCCGTGAAAGCCACAGCCTTGAGCAGGTCCGCCGGGACGTTGAACTCGCGGGCGGCCTGGTCGAACAGCGGATCCAACTGGCCGATGGAGCCGTGGTCGACGGCGTCCTTGGCCGCCTCGGCAATGGCGCTGGAGGGGTTCTGCGCGGGCTCCTGGGACTCGGGGCCCTGGGGGCCGCAGGCGGCCAGCGAGAGGGCCGCAGCTGCTGTCGCGAGCACGTTGCGCAACCTGAACATGGATACTCCTTCGGAGGGGGGGCAGGTGAGACGTCGGCTCCACCCTCGTCCGCGAGGGGGCCGGCGCGGACTGATTAGCAGAATTCGAGCCAAACAGGTATCCCTCTGAAGACCTGTAAAGCCTCAGGCTGAGAGTGGAGCATCCATGCTCCAGTCTGTCCTGATTTCATACAATAACTGCCTAAACTTGTTTTACCTATTTCATTGGTCCCCCAAGGAAGCTCGAGTCCTCGGCAGGCTCCCAAGTCCTCGGTCGTGAGGAGGAGCCCTTCGCGGGTGCCGACATCGCGCGAGGGCTTGGGTATGAGGGTGTCACCATGCGCCTCTTCGCCATCGGCGACACCCACCTGCCCTCGACTCGGAACAAGGACATGCACCGCTTCGGGTGGACGGAGCACCCGCTGCCGCTGCAGCGCGCGTGGGACGAGAAGGTGCGCCCCGAGGATGTGATCATCGTCGCGGGAGACATCTCCTGGGCCACGCGAACCACGGAGGTGATGGAGGACTTGAAGTGGCTGGACGAGCGGCCCGGGCGCAAGGTGCTGGTGCGCGGCAACCATGACTACTGGTGGGGAGACTCGGCCTCGAAGCTGCGCAAGCTGCTGGAGCCCTTCAAGACGCTGGAGGGCTTCCTGCACAACAGCGCGGTGGTGATGGGGCCGTGGGTCATCGCCGGCTCGCGGCTGTGGACGGCACCCGAGGCTCCGCCCATGCCTGGCGGGGAGATGGGAGACGAGCCCGCGGACCTGGCCTACGTGGAGCGCGAGACGCGCCGGCTGGCCACCTCCTTCGAGGACGCGCAGAAGAAGGAGAAGCAGAGCCCCACGCCGCTCACGCGGGTGGTGGCCGTGCACTTCCCTCCGCTGTACGCCAACGAGAAGCCCACCGCCTTCAGCGCTCCCATCGAGGCCTTCCGCCCCAAGGTGTGCGTGTACGGACACCTGCACGCGGAGGGCATCGCCGCGGGCTTCACCGGCGAGCGCGCGGGGGTGCGCTACGTGCTGGCTTCTTGTGACGCGGCAAAGTTCTCGCCTGTCTTGCTTGACGAGATGTGAGCGCTGCGCCTGCATTCCTCGGCTCGCGAGAGCGCTCTAGAATCTCCTCACACTGCCTCGGAGTCGGGAAGAGGCAGCGGGGGATGACAGATGCCAGCGAACAAGACGGAGCTCTCGGCTCGCCTCGCAGCGGTTCATCCGGGAGACAGTGCCTTGGGGCTGTTCTTCACGACGGTGTTCCACTTCGTTGAGCAACAAGCAGGGCAGAGCGCCCTGGCGACGCTTCGCACCGGCGAGCTCGCGAAGGAGTACTCCGAGCTGCGCATGTACCCGGTGCAGGACTTCCTTCACCTGCTCTACAACGTCGCGGATCTGCTCGAGGGCAAGCTCGGCTCCGCTGAAGCCGTCTTCCGCGCGTGCGGTGAGACGAGCCTCTCGCGGTACAACTCCGGCCCCGGCCGCTTCATCTTCGGGGTGCTGGTGCGGGGTGATCCGCACAAGCTCTTCTCCATGGCGCAGATTGGCTACAGCACCGCCGTCACGTATGGGCGCCGCGAGTACAAGGCCATCACCCCCAAGTCCGGGGTGCTGCACGCCCAGGGGGACATGATCCCGCCGGCCTACCACGAGGGCATCGTGCTCGGCTCGCTGAAGCTGCTCAACATCCAGGGGCGCGCGCGGGCCCGGCCCCAGGGGATCGATCGCGTGGAGTACGACATCACCTGGAACTGAGGCGCGGGGCCTTGCCTCCCTTGTGAGCAAGGGAGCTCAAGAGGCGTCGCTCCCTCCCTCCTCGCCCAGCGCCATCGTGGTGACGACGCCAGAGTTGGAGCCTCCCCCTTCCTCGCCCAGCGCCAGAGTCGTCATGGGGCGGGGCTTGCCCTTGCCGCCCTGGTCATCCGGGGGTTTCGTGGGTTTACCGGCGATCAGCACGGGCAGCTCATACCGGATGAAAGGTGAGCCTCTGCGGTGACCCGTCATGTTGCCTCCTGGAAAGGGGGGGTGGGTTTCTGACTACCCCTCTGTACGGAGAAGGTGAGTCCTGCTTGCCTGGGGTGGAAGTCTCCAGCCTGACAAGGGGGGAACACCATGCGAATCGGCATCTTTGGCGATGGCGCGGATCCACAGTGCGCCGCAGTGGCCCGCGAGGCAGCGGCACTCGGCGCAGGCGCGCTCATCGTAGACAGCCGCGCGCTCGACGAGGGCAAGCCGCTCTCCATGCACGATGGGAAGACCTTCTACCTGGGCGAGCCCGTGGATGACGTGAAGGGCTTCTACGTGCGCTCGGTCCCCGTGCCCTATGTCCCAGCGATGAAGAAGGACGACTCCCTGGTGCTCTACGAGGACTGGTTCACCACCTTCACCCAGACGCGTGAGCGGGCGGCGTACTTCCTGGCCTGGCTGCTGCAGCTGTCGCACCGGGGCGTCACCCTGGTCAACGGCCCGCACGCGGCCAGCGTGATGCAGCACAAGCCCTATCAGCTCCACGCGCTGCGCAGCCTGGGGGCGAAGGTGCCGCGCACGCTCATCTCGAATGACCCGGTGGCCATCCGCGCCTTCCAGGCCGAGGTGAAGGACGTCATCTACAAGCCCATCCTGGGAGGAGCGCTCACCCGCGCCCTGGACGCCGAGGCGCTGGAGCGGCTGGACGCGGTAGCCGCCTCGCCCGTCATCTTCCAGGAGCGCGTGCCGGGGGAGGATCTGCGGGTGATGCTGGTGGGGGATGAGATCGTCTCCAGCGTGGCCATCGTGACACCGGAGCAGCACCTCGACTTCCGGGATGACCCTGTCTACAGCGGCGGGGAGGCGATGTACCGCGAGGTGGCGCTGCCCGAGCCGGTGCAGCGCTTCTGCCGGGCCGCGGCGAGGGCGTGCGGGCTGACGCTGGCGGGCATCGACCTCAAGCAGCGCGGCAAGGACTTCGTGTTCCTGGAGCTGAACAGCTCGCCCATCTACATGGACGTGGAGCTGAAGATGGGCCACCGCATCAGCAAGGCCATCGCGCGCCGGGTGGTGGAGAGCGCACGCGCCGCGCGGTAGGGCCCCCGGCCCAGAGCCGGGCGCCTACAGCTCCACCTGGGTGCCCAGCTCCACCACGCGGTTGGGCGGGATCCGGAAGAACGCCGTGGCGCTGCGCGCGTTGCGGCTCATCCACGAGAACAGCGCCTCGCGCCAGATCGCCATCCCCGGCTTCTTCGAGGGAATCAGCGTCTCGCGCCCCAGGAAGAACGAGGTGCTCATCAGCTGGAACTGCAGGCCCTGCTCACGGCACTTCTTGAGGATGTCCGGAATGCTCGGGTTCTCCATGAAGCCATAGCGGGCAACCACGCGCACGAAGCCCTGCTCCAGCGGCGCCACCTGCACCCGCTCCTCCGATGTCACGTGCGGCACGTCTTCCGAGAGGATCGTCAGCAGCACCACCTGCTCGTGCAGCACCTTGTTGTGCTTCAGGTTGTGCAAGAGCGCCGGCGGCGAGCCTTCCGGGTTGCCCGTCATGAACACCGCCGTGCCTGGCACCCGCACCGGCGCGTGATCGCCCTGGAGGCCCTCCAGCAGATCCTTCAGGTCCATGCTGGCCGCGCGCAGCTTGGCCCCGAGAATCTCTCGCCCGCGCTTCCAAGTCGTCATCAGCGTGAAGAGCACCACCGCCAGCATCAGCGGGAACCAGCCGCCGTCCGGGATCTTCACCGCGTTGGCGCTGAAGAACGCCAGCTCCACTCCCAGGAACAGCCCCGCCACCGGCAGGGCCACCAGCCGCCGCACACCCCAGCGCTCACGCGCCACCACGTACGCCAGCATCGTCGTCATCATCATCGCGGTGGACACCGCGATGCCGTAGGCCCCCGCCAGCCGAGTGGAGGAGCGGAAGCCCAGTACCAGCACGATGACGCCCACCAGCAGCATGAGGTTGAGGCCCGGCAGGTAGATCTGCCCCTTCTCCTCCGCCGAGGTGTGCACCACCTCCATGCGCGGGCAGTACCCAAGCTGCATGGCCTGCCGCGTGTTCGAGAAGGCTCCGGAGATGACCGCCTGGGACGCGATGGCCGCCGCCGCCGTCGCCAGCGCCACCAGCGGGTAGAGCGCCCAACTTGGGGCCAGCAGGTAGAAGGGGTTGCGCGCCGCCCCCGGGTCCCTCAGCAGCAGCGCCCCCTGGCCAAAGTAGTTGAGCAGCAGCCCGGGCAGCACCATGCTGAACCACGCCCACCGGATGGGCCCCCGGCCGAAGTGGCCCATGTCCGTGTAGAGGGCCTCTCCGCCCGTCACCACCAGGAAGACGGCGCCCAGCACCAGGAAGCCGTGCCACCCATTCTGCATGAAGAAGGACACGCCGTGCCACGGCAGCACCGCGGCCAGCACCGCTGGGTTGTGCACCATCTCCTTGATGCCCAGCGCCGCCAGCACGACGAACCACAGGCACATGAAAGGCCCAAACACGTTCCCGATGCCACCCGTGCCTTGGCGCTGCACGAGGAACAGCCCCAGCAGGATGATCAGCGAGATGGGCAGGAGGTAGGGCTCGAAGAAGTTCGTCGCCACGCTCAAGCCCTCCACCGCGCTCAGCACCGTCATGGCGGGCGTGATGATCCCATCCCCGTACAAGAGCGCCGCACCGACGATGCCCAGCAGCAGCAGCCTCGGGCGCCAGGGGTGAGGCGCCTTGGCCCCCTTCTGTCGCTGCGACACCAACGCCATCAACGCCAGGACGCCGCCCTCCCCTCGGTTGTCCGCCCGCAGCACGAAGACCAGGTACTTCACCGAGACGGAGATGATGAGCGACCAGAAG
>NZ_DASPHO010000038.1:0-10269 GCF_035629615.1 Hyalangium sp.
CCATACTTCCGCGCCAGCATGTTCTCCGAGGGAAGAAGTCCCTGCTCTGGCAGCAAGCCCAGTGCAATAACGCGCTCCAACTGCTGCTCGACGTGTGCGACGAGCCCCATCCGTTCCATATCCGCCACCCTCCTCGTTGCCAACGGCTGCCATCACATCAGCTCAGGCTGACATGAGCGGCGGCGAGGCGAGCAGACCGTGCTGCCACCGGTTTGGAGCCGGGGGCCCACCACAGGTCAACGCCCTCTCAGGGAGACTCCGTTGAATCAGAAGTCGCTCTCGCCGGCGATGTGCCCTGGAGAGCCAGAGATGGCCTGCGAGGCTTGGAGCCCGGACATGACCGCCGCCTCCACGCACCCGCAGTTGAGCCCCGTGAGCGTCCAGTCCCCCGCGAGGTAGAGGTTGGGATAGTCCGAGTCGTGAGACCCAAGCCGAGCCGCCGTCGAGCCCGGCAGGGAGAGTACGTAACGCTCGGGCGGATCGATGTTCGCGCGCCAGTACTGGCTATCGAAGCGCGCCACGCCCTTCGCGCCACCGGAGTCCACCAGCAGCTCCCAGTCCAGGCCCGTGGGGTTGTAGCGCGACGCCTCCGGCCACAGCGGGCCGATCCACTCCTTCAACCACCGGACGGAGAGCTGCTTGAGCCGCTCGTGCTCCCGCCGCGGGAAGTCGTAGTCAGTGAACGACGGGATGTTCGGTGCGTCGATCAATGGCGCTGTGAAGTAGGCGACGTCCTTGACCGTCCCGGCAGGCCAGGTCTCACGAGGAATGATCTGGGCCATGTCCGCATAGGTGTTCAGCGGCTCGGCATAGCCGGTCATCACCGTGGGTGACTCCTTCCATCCCAGCTCCTCGAGCGTCTTGGACATCCAGAGCTGCACCCCCAGCGTCTGGTTCGTCTGAAGCTCTTCGACCATCCGCCTCCAGCGCGCGCTCTGCGCGAGCAGCTCCGGGCAGACATACGGGAACGCGCCGAGCGAGATCCCAAGCACGAGCACATCGTAGTCCCGGCCGCGCTCCAGGGTGATGGGGCTGCGACCTGGCCACGGCCTGGCCCAGTACGACTCCAGGTTGACGCCGGACGCCTCCAGCGCACCACCGTCGACGATCTGATCGTACAGCGGCCGGTCCGGCCAGCACGGCAGTCCGAGCACATCGACGAGCGGTTGATAACCCGCCGCCGGGTTCTTCAGCTCCACCTGCCGCGTCATCTCCACCCGATCCACGTTTCGCGTCAGCGGATGGACGTGGAGGTTCTCCACCTTGTGGAAGAAGTGGAACTGGACGCCGCGGCGCTTCAGGAGTTCGTAGAGGGGAGCGAAGACCACATCCCCCATGCCCGCGCGCATCTTGTAGAAGACCGCGCCCTTGTAGGTCAGCGCCATGCGCAGCATGAAGCGCGTGGCCACGCCCGCTGCGAGCTGCTGCCGGTTGGGATCGCCTTGGATGTACGCGAAGAGCAGCTGGTACATGCCCTTCACGAGGGGAGCGCGGTGCAGCGTGAAGTCACTGGCCCCGTGGCGCGCGAGCCATGCTCGGAAGTCCTCACCGTCGATGGCGTTGAAGCCCGTGCTGAGCACCCCATCCCGGAGCACGCCTCGTGCGACCACGAGCCCCAGCTCCAGCACCGACCAGATCTTGCGGATCGCGCTGTTCTCCAGGTTCCGGGTGAACCGGGAGGACAGCCGGGCCAGGACCTCCTCCAGAAGCCAGAGGAGCGCCTCGATCTGGCTCGGGTCCTGTTCTCCCGGGGACCTGGGAAGCCGGGCCGCGAGCAGCTGCGCGAGCTGCAACGTCCGCCCGATCCCTGGCACCCCCACCCTTGGGAAGATCGACAGCCCCAAGGACCGGAGGACCCCTTCGACTCGGGAGGGCAGCGCATCGGGGGCAGGCGTCGCGGCGGCCAGGCCGGCCCCAGGCGCCTGGTGGAGCAGATCCAGCAGCGCCTGCAGCCCTCGCTCCAGGTAGGTGACGAGCGTGGGAAGCTCTCCACCCTCCCCTTCCGCTCCTGGCTCCTGGGCGTTGGTGGGGAACGGAAAGTCCCAGTCCACCCAGCCGGTGGGCGTGCGCTCGTACAGTGTGACGAGCGACTGCTTGCGGAAGGCCTCTTCGATCGTGGCGAGCGGCGCCCCCTTGGGCCGCCCCAGCTCCCTGTAGACCTGGCGCATCACCCGGAACGCGTTCTCGTAGTGCCCCATCCACACGTGGAGGCCGTGCTCCTCGATGCGCTGGGCGACATCCTTGTTGCGGCCGCTGGCGCCCTTGCCTCCAAGCCGCCACCCAATGTTGTAGAGGATGACCTCGTACTGCTCCTGCCAGCCGGGCTGGTTCGTCAGCCCGAACGCGGCCGTCATGGCGCCCACTCCGCCTCCCAGGATGACGATCCTGCGCTTCCGTCCCCGCGACTCCTGTGCCGTGCTCATGGATGTCTTGCCTCAGCGATACCAGAACGCCTCGCCGGAGATGCGCAGCGGCCGCCCCGTGATGGCGCGGAAGGCCAGCATGCCGGAGATGACGGCGCCCTCGGCCGCTCCGATGTAGAAGCCGTTGTCCACCCAGTCCCCGCAGATGGCCAGGTTCTCGAAGCCGGTATCGTCCGGACGGATCCTCGCCTCCCGAGTCCCAGGCAGTGCCAGGGTGTAGCGCTCGCTGGGATCCACGTTGGCCCGCCAGTACTGGGTCGCGAAGCGCGCCTCCCCCACTCCCTCGTTCGAGGGCACCAGCAACGTCCAGTCGAACACCTCCGAATTCCTCGCCTGGGTCGACTTCGGCCAGAGCACCCCGATGTCGTTCTTCAGGAAGCTCACGGCATTCTGCCGGGCCAGCTCCTTCTGACGCGCCGGGTAGTCATGCTCGGTGGGCGGTGGGGGAACGGCGGGGCCGGACAACGGGCCGCAGAAGTAGGCGGCCGTGAGCGGCGCGTTGGGCTGAGCCCAGCCCTCCCGAGGCAGCAGGCTCGTCATGTCCGCCCACGTGTCCAGCGGCTCGACGTACCCCGTGAGCAAAGGGCTGCCCACGGTCCACCCCAGCGCCCGCTGATCCTTCGAGAGCCACAGCTGAAAGGCCTGTGTCTCGATGGTGGCCACCTCCTTCACCATCCGCCGCCAGGCCGGACTCAGCTCCAGCAGCGTCGGGCAGAGGAAGGGCACCGACGCCACAGGGATGCCGAACACCACCTGATCGAAGTCCTTGTCCACCTCGAGCACCCGCTCGGACACGTTCTTCCAAGGCGTGTAGAACGACTCCAGATCGATGTTGTCCCGCAGGAGCTGCTCCCCCTGGACGATCTGATCGTAGAGCGGCCTGCCCGGCCAGCAGGTCAGGTTCTTCACAGTGAGGAAGGGCTCGTACTCCGCCGAGGGGTTCTTCATGTCCACCTGGCGGCCGATGCGCAGCCGCGTGATGCGGGGCGGGCCGTCACCCGTGCGCTCAGCGACGACCTCTTCCACTCGATGGAAGAACTCGAAGCGGACGCCGTTCTTCCGGCAAGCCTCGTAGAGCGGCACGAAGACGACATCGCCCATGGAGGCTGCGAACTCGTAGGCCACGGCCCCCTGGTAGGTGAGCCCGATGCGCACCAACGCCCGCAGCGCACTGCCAGCCCCTATCGCCTGGCGATCCGGATCGCCCTCGATCATCGACATGGCTGCGTCGTAGATGACGCGTGTGAGCACCGAGCGAAGTGTCCGTGGATTCGCCCCGTGCCTCCCCAGCCACTCGCGGTAGTCCTGCCCATCGAGGGAGCTGAACCCCTGGGTCAGCACCTTGTCCGTGAGAATTCCGACGAGGTTGGCGATGAGGAAGTCCAGCCCCACGCTGAGCTGGTAGAGCAGGAAGTTCGACTCGATCAGGTGCGAGATCCTCCCCCAGAGCCAGCGGAGAAACTCACGGATCACCCCCAGGATCTTGTCTGCCACGGCCTCCGCCACCTGTGCCTGCGCCTGCGCCGCCGCCAGAGCGTAGGCGTGAGCATCCGCCAGCAGTCGCTCCCCTTCCGCCGTACTCACCTCCTCCGCGATGAGCGCGGCCCCTCGCTCCGTCACCAGCGGGATCCGGCTCTTCAGCTTGCCCAGAAGCTCCTGAGCCACCCGGAGCACCGTCTCGACGATCTGCCAGGAGGTGGGCTCGTCGGTGCTCTCCCCAGGCAGACGCGCGTTGGTGGGAAAGGGCACCACCCAGCGCTGCCAGCGGCCCTGGACGAAGTCCTCCATGGCGAGCAGCGCCCGCGGGCGGAAGGCCTCCTCGAAGGTGGCCAGCGGCATCGTCGCAGGCCGCGCCATCTCCCGGTACGCCTCGCGCATCAGCGCGAACGCGTTCTCATAGAAGCCCCAGAAGATGTGGAGCCCGTGCTCCTCGATGCGCCCATGAGGCCCACGGCCGCTGGCACCCTTGCCGCCGAGCCGCCACCCCAGCTGGAACACCGTCACCTCGTACTCGTCCCGCAGCTCCGGTGTCCGAGACAGGTGGTACGCGGTGGTCATCGCAGCAGCACCGCCCCCCAGCACCGCCACCCTCTTCTTCTTCATTCCCCGCTCCAGATGAGGTGTCCTTCGTTGAGGCGGAAATCGAACTGGATCTGCAGCCCCCCGGGGATGAAGAGCTGACCCCGCGAGTCCAGCTCCAGCCCCAGCGCCTGCGCGATCGGCTGCGTGGCCAGGGACTCTAGCTGGAGGCGGAAGCGCCGCAGCAGGAGACGGAGGCTCTTCAGCTCGATCTGGTCCACCTCCGCACCCACGATGGCCTGGTAGCAGGCCTCCTCGGTGCTGCCGACACCGCGGAACTGCTTCAGGAAGACCATGGGCAGGCTCGGCCGGAACAGGAAGTCGATGATCCGGGCCCCGAACTCGAAGTTGAAGTCCAGGAGCTGACCCAGCTCGTCCCTGAGCACCCCAAGCCGCTGGAGCAGCTCATCCCCTAGAGAGATCCCCAGCTCGCCGTGCGTAAAGGGCTCACCATCCGCGCGCTCGATCGAGAGCACCCGCGAGACCTGGGCCTGGGAGTCCCGGCTGAACGTGCGGTAGGCCAGCGTCGAGATCTCGAACGCCCCCGCCCCCTGCCCCGTGCCCGGGATGAGGACCGTGGAGCCCTGCTTGGGGAAGCCGTACAGCTCCCGGCCTCCCGCCACCGCCCACGGGTTGTCCGAGTAGATGAAGGGGATGAACAGCTCCACCTTCTTGCAGAGCTCGTCCGCGCCGTGCTTCTTGTAGTCGCTGACGGCGACCCAGAAAGTCGCCTCGCGCTGGGAGGTGTACCCCCAGTCCTGGAAGCCCTGGGCCCCCGAGGAGAGCCGGCCCACGGACTGGAAGGTCAGCATCACGAAGGGCAGCCGCGGGCGGTAGTCCACCGCTCCGCCCGACGGCTCGTTGAGGAACGTGTCACACAGCTCCTGCAGCTTTGACTGCCGGCCCTTCAGGAAGAAGAGGTACTGCGTGACGTCCTGGCAGAGGCTCGGCGGGGGGAAGACCTGGAGGGACGGGCTGTCGATGTACTTCCTCCCCGAGGGAGTCATTACTTCTCCTTGGCGCCTCGCCAGTTGAGCGGCTTGGGCATCACGAACCGTGTCTTCGGCAAGTATTGCACCACCTGCGGCGTGAAGCGCATGTCCACCAGCTCCTTGCCCAGTGTGCTCTCGCTGGACATAGAGAACTCATCCCCCTCCCCGAAGAGGCGGAAGCGCGACTCCAGCTCGAAGTGCATGATGTTGCGCGTCTGGAAGACCTCCTTGGGGGTGACGAAGCCAAACGAGGCCCGCACCGACGGGGACGGCTCCTCCGGGAGGCGGACCTGGCCGACGACGACCCGCTTGCCCTCGCAGGCCACGTCGAACCGGCACCCCTGCGCGGAGAAGGAGATGTCCACCGGCTGCGGCGTGGGGTGCTTGGCGTGCCCGTGCACCTCGCGGCCGAAGTCGATGGGCACCTGCTTGTCGAGGATGAGCTTGTGGCAATAGATGGTGGCCTCCGGGAGCGCGCCCGCCTGCAGCAGTTCCATGGGCGCGCTGGCCGGCGCCTCGAGCGACTTCAGCGAGGCGGGGATGCTGAGGATGAGCTCCTTATAAGGGCCGCACGAGGTGTCGTGGTAGTCCGCGATCCACAGGGCCGCGGCGCACTTGCCGCCGCCCACGGACACCGGCTGGTAGCGCTGCCCGGCCATCAACCGGCGGACGGCCTCGAGGTCCGCGGGCCCATGCAGCACCACGAAGTCCGCCGAGTGGCACGTATAGGGGATCTGGCACACCACCCCCGAGGACAGCTCATAGTCCTCGGTACGGGGATAGGCTTCGAACAGGGATGGGCCAGGTGTGGGCGTCTGCATACAGGGATCCTCTCTACGGCGCCGGAGTGCGCTGAGCTCAGTCTAGCGCTGCTGCATGGCGCGACTCGATAGGCTCCCAGGGCCTACCCGAGCGGTGGGGTCTCCGAGTCGGAGCCACCCGGCGTCGAGAAGGATCTCGTGGTGGAGAGGAACCCACCGCGCCGACCCACGACGTCGTGAACGGCCATGGGCTCACGCAGGCCGGGCAGCGTGCGATCCCCGCCGGGCCGGCACTCGAAGTCCAGCACCATGCGCTGACGCAGGCGCGCGCTGATCAGGATCTCTCCGCTGGTGGCCATCGCGGCCAGATGCGAGGCGTTCTCCACCGGGACGCCTACCATCGTGTAGTCCAGGCGCCCGACTTCTGGGCCTCCGAGACCGCCCAGGACCACCTCTCCCGAGTCCAGCCCGAAGCCGATGCCCAGCGAGTACGGGGACTCCGCACCGCCGCTGGTGGCCATCGTCCGGAGCTGCTCCCGGGCCCCCATGCACGCATCCAGCGCCTGGCGCAGGTGCTCCGAGCCGCGGAACACCACCAGCGCCGAGTCCCCCATGAGCCGGTCCACCACCCCGCCCCGGGAGGTCAGCTCGGGGATGACGACCTGGAAGTTCTGGTTGAGCCGCTGGATGACGACATCGGGCGGGAGCTGGCGGACCAGCGAGGTGAAGTCCGGGATGCGCAGGAAGATCACCGTGGCCTCCGTCCGCTCTCCGACGAGCGCTCCGGGGCCCTGCGTCAGCGGGCGCAGGCGCTCGAGGACGGTGCTCTGCACGAACATGCGCAGCAACGCGTTCTCCTCGATGGAGCGCATCAGCTGGCGCGACTCCGCCACATTCTTGAGCGTCTTGCTCAGCGTGGCCTCGAGATCCTGGAAGTCCAGCGGCTTGGTGAGGAAGTCATAGGCACCGCGGTTCATCGCGGTGCGGATGTTGGCCATGTCGCTGTAGGCGGAGACGATGATCACCTTGGCCAGCGGGTTCACCTCGCCCACCCGGCTCAGGAAGGTGAGCCCGTCCATGCGCGGCATGTTGATGTCGGTGAGGATGACATCGATGTCCTGGTGCTGGCGCAGCTTCTCCAGCGCGTCCTCGCCATCCGCGGCGAAGAGCAGCTGGTAGATGGAGTCGCGGATCTGCCGGCGGAACGCTTGTTTCATCAGCGTCTCCACGTCCGGCTCGTCATCCACCACGAGGATCTTCGCCGCCTGAGGCCGGGCGGCCTGGACAATGGACGCGAAGGTGGTGGCCATCTCCTGGGCGGACTGGAAGCGCTTGGTGGGATCCGGGGACAGCGCGCGAGTGAAGAAGCGATCCAGCTCCGGGCCCAGCTCGGGCACGAGGCTGGAGGGCGGCACATCCGGCGGCTGGAAGCTGCCGTTGAGCAGCGGCCCGATGGACTCCAGCGGGAACGGGAACTTGCCGGTGAGGGCCCGGAAGGCCACCACGGAGATGGACCAGAGATCGCTGCGGTGATCGAGCGAGCTGTCCCCGCGGATCTGCTCGGGGCTCATGTAGCGCAGCGTCCCCACCATCCCGTCCATGGACTCGGGGGTGACATCCGGGGTGCGCGACGCCAGCCGCACCAGCCCGAAGTCGAGGATCTTCACCACCTCCTGGCCATCGATCCGGGTCAGGAAGAGGTTCGCCGGCTTGAGATCGCGGTGGATGATGCCGCCGGTGTGGGCGGCCGCCAGGGCTCGGGAGACCTGGGTGAGCAGGGAGGCCACCTGCGCCGGGGGAAGCTTCTCGCGGCGCTTCAGGCGCGTCTCGAGATCCTCACCCTCGAGCAGCTCCATGACGATGTACGGCTCGTCCTTGTCCAGCCCGAAGTCATGGATCTGCACGACGTTGGGGTGGTGGAACTGGGCGATCGCCTTCGCCTCTTTCTCGAACTGGTGCTTGGCGCCCTCGGTAGAGAGCCGCTGGGTCGTGGTGAGCTTGATCGCCACGCGCCGCTGTAGCTGTGGATCGAAGGCCGCCCAGATGGCTCCCATGCCACCCCCGGCGATCTTTCGCTCCAGGACGTACCTACCCCCAACCTGGCGTCCGGACATGGACCATTCACCCGTGCAAGAGCCGGGGAGTGCACCCCGGCAGTGAGATGGAACTGCTGCACGCTCCCCTGTAGAGCCTGCTCATATCACTAGAGCCCTCTACCCCGCCTCTGATGCAATCTCACCCTTACGGGGAATGTGGGATCTGCTGCGCCTCTCCATGACGCAGCGCATCCCCGCGGTCCAGGGTAGAAGAGAAATTCCAACTCACCTGCTGGAGGATTCACTCGATGCCCATACCCCGCGTGCGCCGCGCGTTGCTCACCGTGTTGGGGGGGCTTGTGTTGCTGGGGATGACGGGAGCGGGGGTGGGCTGCCATGCCTTCTCCGCGCCCGTGTACCGCGGTCCGAAGTCGGACCACTTCAACGGGGAGCACTTCGTCAACCAGGAGCCCCGGCAGCGGCGCATGAGTTTCTTCGACTGGCAGCTGAACCGGGATCAGGGCCCGTGGGCCGAGTGGACGGAGGCGCCCGCGGGAGCTCCCCCACCCCGACGTGTGCCGCGGGGAAGCCTGCGCGTCACCTTCGTCAACCACGCCACCACCCTGCTGCAGCTGGACGGGGTGAACGTGCTGACGGACCCCATCTGGTCGGAGCGCTGCAGCCCGGTGTCCTTCGTGGGGCCCAAGCGCGTGCGTCCGCCGGGCATCCGCTTCGAGGATCTGCCGCCCATCGACGCGGTGATCCTCAGCCACAACCACTACGATCACATGGACGTGCCGACGCTGAAGCGGCTGGCGGAGCAGTTCCCGAACGCGCGCTTCTTCGCGGGGCTGGGGAACAAGGCGTTCCTGGACTCCAAGGGGCTCCCCTCCGTCACGGAGCTGGACTGGTGGCAGGAGGTGCAGCTCACACCGGAGGTGAAGCTGGTGAGCACCCCGGCGCATCACTTCTCCAACCGGGGGCTGAGCGATCGGAACGGGACGCTGTGGACGAGCTACGTGCTCCAGGGGCCCTCGGGGGTGACGTACTTCGCGGGGGACACCGGCTACGGCAAGCACTTCCGCCAGGTGCGCGAGAAGTTCGGCCCGGTGAAGCTGGCGGTGCTGCCCGTCGGCGCCTACAAGCCCGAGGCCTTCATGGAGGTGGTCCACGTCTCACCCACCGAGGCGGTGCAGGCCAGCGTGGACCTCGAGGCGAAGGTGAGCGTGCCCATGCACTACGGCACCTTCAACCTGGGGGATGACGGGCAGGAGGAGCCCGTCACCGAGCTGCGCAGGGCCATTGAGGCCAGGACCGAGCCGAAGCCGGAGTTCTGGGTGCTCGGCTTCGGAGAGGGCCGCGACGTGCCCTGAAACTTTGGTCCAGTAGACAAACGCACCATATCATGCAGGAGGCTCAAGTGAATCCTTTAGCCCAGCAAATTTATGACATTCTCAAGATCAGAGTCCCATGTTTTCCCACTAAAGAACTCATTACATATACCGACCTTGTAGCGCAACTCAACACCCAGCATGGACACAATCTCACACCACGCTCACCTCAACTGCATGCAGCCTTAGGCGAAGTTGTTGATCATTGCCACAACAGCTTAAAGCTCCCAGCTTTGCCGGCAATCGTAGTGCGCCAGGACTGGGGGACTCCGGGAGAGGGCTATTATGAGTGCGCACACCCACGCGTTCACCGGAACGACTGGCCAGCATTGCTAGCGACTTGGGGCATAGAGGTCATGCAAGTTCGGCAAACCCAATACCCATGAAGGCAGCGATACTCTCTCGCTGGCCGGATAGGGCCTTCTTCTAATCCTACCTTATTCGTCAGAAGGAAGAGGGGTGACCCAAGAAGTAGGATGACGCGCCCGATCCGCCGAGTGTAGAGGGGAGTTGTTCAGGCAACCCGATACCCCCGCCAGGAGGCGCGTCATGGGTGAAATCCTCAAGGACTTTGCGCTGAAGTTCAA
>NZ_DASPHO010000039.1:0-7118 GCF_035629615.1 Hyalangium sp.
CGGTGGCCGCCCACGAGTGAATGGCGCTGGGTGGCATCTGCGGGAACTTGGAGAGGGAAGAGGCCTCAAGCGCGGGTGCTGACCCGTGGGCGAGCAGGCCCTCATGCTGGGTCCCATGCTGCCCCCTCTGAGCCCGTTCAAAAAGTGCGAAACTCGAACTTTGGGGGATGGGGCTCGCCGGCTCCTCCCCCGCCTTTGCCTCCGCACCGGGCTTTGCTCACCCTCCTCCCAGCAGCCAACCCCTCAGGTAGGCTCTTGTTCACCATACCTCATACGACACTCCTTCGTCGGCTGGGTGTGGGCGCTTCCTTCGGATCAGGATTGCTGCTTCAAGCAGGCCCCTGCGTTCGGTTGGGTCCCGCCTCCACGCAAGTGCCCGGCCCCACTCAGTTTCCGGGCTCTACGACCCCAGACAATGAATCAGGCCTGCCGTGGAGGGTGGGAACCCCCTGGAATCGGAAGCTACTTTCCGGCGACGCGCACTTCGAGCTTCGCCGGGACTCGGCCGAGGCTCGGGTTACCACGAGTCCCGTCCCGCCTACTTTTGCCCGAGCATCGGCACCAGCACGCTTCTTAACGTTTGTTCGATCACAGGCGTGATATGTTCGTCCTGTCCCTCAAGGAAGATGACGTTACATTCCAACCCATCAAACTCCAGGCTTTCAACCAAGCGCTTGTCTTTCTCGACAAAGCCCCGCAGGAATCGCTCTTGGACTTTGGTCAGCTCTAGCGTTGGCATCTCGGTGCCACCCAATTTCATGGCTCCCGTTCCCGGACCGCAGCTGTAGTGTTCCTTCAACCTCGTGAAGACAGCTCCGCCAGACCGCTTCCCGACGTAGAGAACGTGCTCGCCGTTCTCGGCGCATTGGCCCTTGTGAAGACTCAACCAGAGCGGATTCGGAACCGGAAGAAAGAAGTTCAGAAGGCGGGGCTCGTTGCTCCCTCGAGGTTTTGACATCACCCAGAGGGACTTATCGGAGCGGTTTTTCTTGGCATATTGCTGGTAAAGGTGCACTCGACGCTGCCAAACGGACAGAAATGTGGCTGGTGTGCAACTGAGCCGCCAGATGTAGATTCCATTGACACTATCTGGAAGCTTTTGCGTCAGCGCTTCTTGGAAAGTCTCCAATTGGTTTGGGATTTCCGAGGCGGTACGAACCTTGAATAGCCGAGTCGAGGCATCGACAAGAGACTTTGCCATACGATCGACGTGGCGAACAAATGCATCGACATCCAGGAGGTAAGGGAAGTTGCTTTTCATTTTCAGACCATTCGCAATGACTCACTGGCGGGCCCCTATCCTACCTGAGACTTCTATCGCCCACCCTGGTTCAAGTACGCCTTCCCTGAACTGCAGAAGCGCGGGGGCGGCAGCGTCATCCTCACCTCGTCCATCATGGGCGTGGCGGGGTTCCCGGCGCACTCAGCGTACACCACCAGCAAGCAAGCGGTGGTGGGCATGGCGCGCGCGCTGGCGCATGACGGCGCGCCGTTCCACATCCGGGTGGACGCGGTGTGCCCGGGCGTTCCGACGGTGGCATCACCGACGGCCTCCTGTAGTCCGAGCAACTCCAATCAGGAGGCGCTCGTCTACAGCATCCAGGACCGCCGCCCCTCCGCTGGCTGAGGGGCGCGCCTGCCTTCAGTGCTCCGCGGCGGTCGTCTCGGAGGAATCCTCCCCCGAAAACCTCGGGTCTGGTTCCTCCGGACAGTCGATGTCCTCGTGGAGGAACTCGACGCGTTCCTCGCAGGTGAGATGGCGACCCACGTCGAGCTTCGCGAAGGCCTTCGCATTCCAGCGCCAGTCGGGCCACAGGCGCACGGTGCCATCCCGGCCAATGGTGAGCAGACGGGTGCTGTCGCGGTTGATGGCGACGGTGCTCACCGGGCCGCGGTGACCCCAGAATGTGGCGAGAGGCTTGCCCGAGGCGGCCTCCCATATGCGTGCCGTGCCATCCGTGGATGCCGTGAGGATGTATGAACTGTCGCGGTTGAACGTCATGGCATTCACGGCCTCGGTGTGGCCTTCGAGTCTGATCATGGGCTTGCCCGAGGAGGCATCCCAGACAATCCCCTCGCCTTGGTAGAAGACCGAGAGGACACGCGAGTTGTCCGGACTGAGCTGCGCTGACCACAGAGCGAAGTTGGTGTGGAGGGTCAGGAGGACTCTACCCGAGGAGGTGTCCCACAGGCCGATGTCACCACCGTTGCCGATCGTCAAGAAGTGTGTGCCATCGGGGCTGAACTCTATGCGGGTTTTCGGAGGAAAGCCGCTTTTGACTTCGACGAGCCTCTTTCCTGAAAAGGCATCCCACAGCGACATGGTACTGGTCCCCATGCGCGGTAGCTCTTTGGGTGGGGGCTGGGTGGATGGCTTTTCGGGAATGGTTTCCATGGAAATGTCATGAGTGAGGGCCCGCGTGCCATCTGGGCTCAATGACGCATCCATCAACATTCCAGAAGAGCCATCGCCAGATGAGACGCCGAAAGTGACCAGGGGCTTGCCGGAGGAGGTCTCCCAGGAACCCACGCTCTTTTGAGAGGCGATGAAGACCCGTGTGCTGTCTGGACTGAATGCCGCCTCGAGCAGCCCTCGATGAGAACCCGCGAAGGTGGAGAGGGGTCTGCCAGAGGCGGCCTCCCACAAGCGCGCGGTGCCCTTTCCTGAAACGGTGAGGATCCGGGTGCCGTCCGGGCTGAAGCGCATGGTGCCCGGCGCTTCGGCCTCGCCTTGGAAGCTGAACAACGAGGCGCCGGACGAGACTTCCCACGAGTGCACGAGTCCATCGGGGGACGCCGTGAGAACTCGCGAGCCGTCCGGACTGAATGCCGCTGGCTCCGTGGCCTTGAAACGTCCCTGAAGGGTCGCGAGACGTTTGCCAGCGGTGGTTTCACTCAAGTGGGTGGTATTGCCCTCGGAGGTGAGGAGACGCGAGCCATCCGGGCTGAACTCCGCCGCTACCTGGTCCTTGGCATCATCCTTGAGCGTGGCGAGTGGCTTGCCTGCAGTGACATCCCAGATTCGCGCGGTTCCATCGAAAGAAGCCGTGACAATCCGCTTCCCATCCGGGCTGAACTCCACTGACCGCACCGAATTTGTATGGCCCTCGAGGTTGATGAGGGGCCTGCCGGAAGCCACGTCCCACAGCCGGGCGGTGTCATAATAGGCGGTGAGGATGCGTGAGCCATCCGGGCTGAAGGTCACCCACCCGATCGGGCCAGGGTGGCCGTGGAGGGTGGAGAGGTGCTTGCCGGTGGCGGTCTCCCACAGGCGCACGGTCTCATCCCTGGAGGCGGTGATCACCCTGGTGCCATCTGGACTAAAGGCCGCGGAGTTCACTTCCTTGGAATGGCCGTGGAGAGTGAAGAGGGATTTGCCGGAGGAGGCATCCCACAGGCGCGCGGTGCCATCGTCGGAGGCGGTGAGGACTCGCGAGCCATCTGGATTGAACACCGCGGAGTTCACTTCCTTGGAATGGCCGTGGAGAGTGAAGAGGGATTTGCCGGAGAAGGCATCCCACAGACGCGCGGTGCCATCATGCGAGGCGGTGAGGACCCTAGAGCCATCTGGGCTGAACACCGCCGTGCCCACCACATCGGAGTGTCCCTGGAGGATGGCGAGCAGCTTGCCCGAGGAGGCATCCCACAGGCGCGCTGTGCCATCATGCGAGGCGGTGAGGAGTCGCTTCCCGTCGGGGCTGAAAGCGACAATCCACACCACGCTCGAGTGACCTTCCAGCGTGAAGAGCTTCTTGCCGGAGGAGGCTTCCCACAGGTAGGCGATGCCATCGCGGGTGGCGGTGAGCAACCGCGTCCCATCCCGGCTGAAGGCCACAGTGGTACCCTTGAAGACCGCGACGAGTCTTCCCGAGGAGGCGTCCCACAGGCGTGCTCTGTTGTCATCGGCGGTGGTGATGAGCCGCGTGCCGTCTGGGCTGAAGGAGGCTTGGAAGAGGAAGGCCCCGTTTCCTGGCAGCACCATCAGGCAGGGCTCCCTGCTCCATTCGTCGAGCAGCTCGCCCAAGGTGGCGACCGGCGCGAGGCGCTGGGCCTCCTGGAGCAGCAGGAGGGCCCGCTGGGGATCCTCCCGGATGCTCTGACGTGCGCTCAGGACCAGCTCACGTGAGAAGCCGACGCGTTTCTCCTGTTCCGCTCGTTGATACTGCCCATAGAGCAGGGCGAACGCCGCCAGGAGTCCGACGACGAGCCAGCGCAGCTGGCGGACCGACTGCCGCACTTTCGCAGCGCTCTCGGCCTCGAGCTTGCGCCGCGCTTCCGTCTCCTCGGCGAGCCGGCGTGCCGCCTCGACATCTCGCCGGGCCTGCTCCTCCTTGTCTCGCTGATGCTGGTCGCGCTGGAGGAGGCTCGCGGTGAGGAAGTCGCTCTCCAGCTGGTTGAGCAGCGTGGGCTTGTGCTTGAAGAGTTCCTCGGCCTCAAGCAATCGGGCACCGGTGGAGAGATAGCCGGCCTCGCGGCCCTTCTTGTCCCACTCCTCGGCGTCTTCCAGGAGGCGGCGCTCGACCCGCAGCTCGCGCCGGTCTTCGTCCAGCCATCTGCGCAGGGTGGGCCAGGTGAGGATGAGGATTTCGTGGGCCATCTCGACGCTGCCCTTGTCCACGACGATGAGCCGGGCCGCGGGTCCGGACAGCACCCGCAGCACGTGCTCGACGCGTGCATCGGGAATGTCCCCGAAGCGGAGCTCGACCAGAGGCACCCGGCGCCGGGTGTCCTCGCGGCCTTCACCCAGTGACGTGAGGCGCACCAGGAGCAGCCGCGCCACCTCCTGCTCCTCCGGGCCGAGCGCGTCGTAGCAGGCCTGGGCTCGGGTCTGGAGAGCCCGGGAGATGCCCCCACTGCGCTTGTACGCGTCCAGGGTGAGCCATTCACCCTTCCGAGCCCGCCAGAGCTGGTCCAGGGTGTCCTCAAGCAGCGGCAGCGCTCCGGGCTCCCGCGAGAACTCCTTGAGGATGGTGTCGAGCAGGCCCCGCTCCAACGTGGCGCCCACCTTCTGCGCCGGGCGGAGGATAACGTCGTGCAGGGCCTCCTCGTCGAGGCTGCCCAGCAGCACCGCGCGGTCCTGCAGCAACCGCCGGAGGGGCGCGAGGTCCAGGCAGCGGTTGAAGAAGTCGGCGCGCAGGGTGATGAGGATGCGCACGGGGCCACTGCCCTCGAGCGCCGCATCCTGCAGGTTGGCGACGAAGGGCTCCCGCTCACCCGGGCTCCCGTTGCTCGGGGCATGGGTGAAGAGCTCCTCGAACTGGTCCACGACCAGGATGCACGGGCCGGGCCTGTCCGCGGTGAGGGTGGTGAGGGTGGTGCGCAGGCCGTCCGGGCTCTCCAGGAAGCGCCGGTGGAGGGAGTCGGACAGGGTCAGCCGCTGCTCTCCCGAGGCCTCCCGGGCGGCGATCGCATCCGCGAGGGCACGCAGCGGCCTGTCGCCCGGGCGCAGCGTCCAGGTGCGAACGCAAGGCCCGAGGATGCCGCCCGGTTGCTTCAGGCGCGGCAGCACCCCGCCCAGCACCAGCGAGGACTTTCCACTGCCAGAAGGCCCCACCACGGCGACGAACCGCTCACGCTCAATCTTCGCCAGGGTTTGTTCGATGTCGGGCTCACGGCCGAAGAAGTACTCGCCGTGGGCCTCATCGAAGGCGAGCAGGCCCCGGTAGGGGGCGGGATCTTCTGGGAGCGTCAGGCTCTGTCCAGCGGGAGCGCGTCCCTTGATGCCCGCAACTAGGCGAGCGAGTTCCGCCTCGCTGTCGAGTCCCTCGCGAAAGTCGACGTAGGTGCGCAGCCCGATGAAGCCCGCCAACTGCTCGGGAGTGGCGCCGGGCAGCAGAACGGGAATGAGGCGGAAATCCGCGCGCGAGCGCACTGCGCGACTGAGCGCCAGCTGCATCTCCTCGTTGTGCCAGGGGGCGGGGGCGGAGGGGCCGAAGAAGACCGCGGCCGTCTCGCTCTCGGACAGGGCCTGCGCCAGCGCGGGGACCCAGGGCGCCCCTGGGATGAGGTGCCACTTGTCTAGGAAGGGGTGGAGACCCTGCTCCCGGAGCCGTCGGGCGATGTGCTCGACGGCGGGCTTGTCCGTGCTGCTGTGCGAGAGGAAGACGTCGTACAAGCGAGTCCTCGAGGGTTGACCCTGCCGCGGGCAGCATGGACCAGGTTGAAGCCTTCGGCCAACCCACGGCAAGTGGGATTCGAGGGCCCGGTTCCAGAACGGCTCGTGGAGTGTCCACGAAATCGCTGGACATAGTCAGGAACGCCTGAGCGATCCACTCGCGCATCTGGGGGAGGGCCGGAGACTACCACCCCCGCGACTTCGTCCACGAACTTCGTATCCGCTGCACGGCCCCCGTCTGGTGCCAGCCTTTGTGAGCAGCGCAGAGTGGCGCGGTGGACACGAGACCATCACAGCCGGCGTTATCAGGGCGGTCCGTTCGCCGCAGCCTGCTGTTGCGGAGGCGGGGCGAGGGGCTGCGGGAGGGTGAGAGGGCCGAGCTCAGCGGCGAGTTCCCGGGTATCGAGGCGAGCCCGCGTGCTTGCCCAGTAGCGCGGGGCGAGCTCGAGGTAGCGGTCTCTGGGCCAGTGGGCGAGCACGCGGAAGAGGTCTCGCAGGTAGGCCTCAGGGTCGAGCCCGTGCAGGCGCGCCAAGGCGACGAGCGAGAGGATGTGGCCAGCGCTCTGGGCGTGACCGTCGCTGCCGACAAAGAGCCACGCCTTCCTGCCCACAGCGATGTGCCGCAGGGCGCGCTCAGAGCGATTATTGTCGAGGACGATACCGGTGGGCACCCACGGAACTTCGCCAGGCCCGCGCTCAAAATGCCGTGCCTGGAAGTCCTATGGGACCTGCGCTCGACCGAGACGGAGCGCTCTCGCCAGAAGCTCCGATCGGCGGCTTCGATTCCCGCCGCCTCCAGCAATGCGCTCACTCCAGACGACCGGTCTTCTCGATCTGCGCGCGGACCAGCTGCGCGTAGGCACCTCGGCGCAAGAGCAGCTCCTCGTGGCGTCCGGACTCGACGAGCTGGCCCTCGTCCATCACCAGGATGAGATCCGCGTCCACCACCGTGCTCAGTCGGTGGGCGATGACGATGCGCGTGCAGCGCAAGGAGGCCAGCGCC
>NZ_DASPHO010000040.1:0-7687 GCF_035629615.1 Hyalangium sp.
GATCCGACGGAGAGATCGATCCCGCCGGAGAGAATGACGAACGTCATACCCACCGCGACGATGCCGAGCACCGCGTTGTTGGACAAGAAGTTGATGAAGACAGGGAGCGAGAGGAAGCCGTCGTACCGTGCCGCCGCGATGGCATAGAGGAGCACGTACGCCACCACCCCCGCCATGACCGTGATGTGCTTGCGGACGAAGTTCACGCGCTGCCCTCCGCTGGCCGCAGCCGCCGCGCCAGGCGCTCGAACGCAGGTGTCTGCATGTAGCAGACCGCGAGCGCCACGATGGCCTTGATGATGAGCGTGTGCTCGGTGATGACCCCGCGCATCTGGAGCATGATCGTGAGCGTCTGGATGAAGATGGCGCCAATCAACGAGCCCACGAGGTTGGCCCGGCCCCCGGTCAGGCTGGTCCCACCCAGGACCACCGCGAGGATGGCATCCAGCTCCAGGTAGAGCCCGGCGTTGGCGACATCGGCCTCCTTGATGTCCGCCGCCGCGATCAGCCCGGCCAGGCCCGCGCACAAGGCGCACGCCATGAAAGCCAGGATCCGGATGACATGGACGCGCAGACCACAGAGCCGGGCCGCCTGGGGGTTGCCTCCCATGGCCTCGATGTAGAGGCCTGTCGAGGTCTTCCGCAGCAACAGCCCGACGCACAGCGCCACCACCGCGACCAGGAGCGCTGGGAACGGCAGGCCCAGCACGGTGCCGTTGCCGATGAACTCGAAGGCCGGGATCTCGAAGCTGATCTTCTGATCATGGGTGAGCGTCTGCGCCAGCCCACGCCCCACCACCAACATCACCAGCGTGACGATGATGGGCTGGATCCCCGCGTAGGTGACGAGGGCCCCGTTCAAGGCTCCCACCCCCAGGGCCACCCCCAGCGCGATCGCGATCGCCACCGGGACGGACTGCCCCTGCTCCGTCATCAGCAGCGCCGCGATCGCACCCGAGAGCGCCATCACCGAGCCCACCGACAGGTCGATGCCTCCCAGCGCGATCACCAGCGTCATCCCAACGGCCAGCAGCATCACCGGGGCGCCGTTCTGGAAGATGTCCACGAGCGTGCCGAAGAGCCGGCCATCCCGCAGCTCGATCCGCGCAAAGCCCGTGGTGAAGAGCATGTTGAAGATGAGCAGCGCCGCCAGCGCCACCAGCGGCCAGAGGTTCCTAGGGCGCATTGCGTTCCTCTCCAGCGCTCTTCGTCGCCTCGGGCGAGGGCTTCTCCTCACCCGCGATCACCTTCATGACCTCCGGCAGCGTCGTG
Source organism: Hyalangium sp. (assembly GCF_035629615.1). Taxonomy (GTDB): domain Bacteria; phylum Myxococcota; class Myxococcia; order Myxococcales; family Myxococcaceae; genus Hyalangium. The sequence continues at coordinate 1,273 of NZ_DASPHO010000040.1, forward strand.
CGGGTCAGCTCTCCCACCTTCTTCCGATCCCGGAAGATGGCGACGCGGTGGGAGATCCGGAGCACCTCTTCCAGCGCCGCCGAGATGAACAACACCGCGAGCCCCTTCTGGGAGAGCTGGTGGATGACGCGCTCGATCTCGCCCTTGGCTCCCACGTCGATGCCGCGGGTCGGCTCATCCAGGATGAGGAAGCGCGGCTCGTACGCGAGCCACCGGGCGAGGATGACCTTCTGCTGGTTGCCTCCGCTGAGCAGCCGCACCGGCTGCTCCACCGACGGAGTCTTGATGCCCAGCTTCGTCACGAACTCCTGGGCGATCTTCTCCTGCTGCGCCCGGGAGAGGGTGAAGCCCAGCTTGCGCTGCACCACCAGCGCGATGTTCTCCCTTACCGACATGTCCGGGATGATCCCATCCGCCTTGCGGTCCTCGGGGAGGAACGCCATGCCCTGACCGATGGCCTGGCGGGGGCTCCTGGGAAGCGAGCCGTTCACCGTGCCGGTGCTCGGGTGATCCGCGCCAAAGATCAGCCGAGCCGCCTCCGTCCGCCCCGACCCCAGCAGGCCGGCGAACCCCACCACCTCGCCCGCATGCACCGTCAGATCGAAGGGCTCCACGCCCCGCCGGCTCAGCCCCTGGGCGGCGACGACCGCGGGCCCCTGACTCTCGGGAGCCCCGTGGAGGGCCGGCTCCAATTCCTCGGGCACCTTCCCCAACATCTGGGAGACGAGCTCGAGGCGCGACAGCTGAGAGGCCTCATACGTCCCCACGTGCGCACCGTTGCGCAGCACCGTGATCCGGTCGCTGACCTGGTACACCTGGTCCAGGAAGTGGGTGACGAAGATGATGCCCAGGCCGCGCGCCTTGAGCCGCCCGATGATGCCGAGCAGCACCTCGGTCTCGTGGCTGTCGAGGCTCGAGGTGGGCTCATCCATGATGATGAGCCGGGCCTCTGTCTGCACCGCGCGGGCAATGGCCACCAGCTGCTGCACCGCGGCCGACATGGTCCCCAGCGGCTGATCCACCTCCACCTTCAGATCGAAGGTGGCGAGGATCTCCTCCGCCTTGCGCCGCATGGCGCGCCAGTCGATGCCGAACCAGCGCCGGGGCGCGCGGCCCAGGAACAGGTTCTCCGCCACCGTCAGCGTGGGGATGAGGTTGAGCTCCTGATAGATGGTGCTCATGCCCTTGCGCTGGGCATCTCCCGGGGAGACGGGCCGGAAGTCACGTCCCTCGAAGGTGATCGTCCCGCCGTCGCGGGGATAGACGCCGGTGAGGATCTTGATCAGCGTCGACTTGCCGGCGCCGTTCTGCCCCATGAGGGCATGGACTTCCCCTGCACGAACATCGAGGTCCACGCCGGCGAGGGCGTGGACCCCGGGGAAACGCTTCTGGACGCCTCGGACGACGAGGAGCGACTCAGTACTCACGAGTGCCGATGACCTGCGCCGCGTTCGCCTGCTCGAAGAGCTGGTCCTTGTTCTGGGTGAACTTCGGCAGCTTCTCACCCGCGCGGAGCCGGTTGATCGTGTCGAACACGAGGGGCCCCATCAGCGGGTTGCACTCGACGGTGGCGTTGAGCTTGCCGGCGACCATGGCCTCGAACGCGGCCCTCACGGCATCGATCGAGATCACGGTGACGTCCTTGCCCGGGTTCATGCCGGCCTCGTCGAGCGCCTGGATGGCGCCCAGGGCCATGTCGTCATTGTGGGCGTAGACGGCCTGGATCTGCTTGCCGTCCGACTTGATGAAGGCCTCCATCACCTCCTTGCCCTTGGCGCGGGTGAAGTCGCCACTCTGGCTCTTGACGATCTTCATGTCCGGGTACTTCGCGAGGATCTCCTCGAAGCCCTTCTTGCGGTCGATGGCCGGCGCGGAGCCGGTGGTGCCCTGCAGCTCGTAGATGTTGGCCTTGCCGTTCATCTTCTTGGCGAGCCACTCGGCCGCCATGCGGCCCTCCTCCACGAAGTCGCTGGCGATGAGCGTGGTGTAGAGGCTGTCGTCGCTCACCTTGACGCCGCGGTCCACGAGGATGACCGGGATGTTGGCGTCCTTGGCCTGCTGCAGGACGGCGTCCCAGCCCGTCTCCACGACAGGAGCCAGGACGATGGCGTCCACCTTCTGGGCGATGAACGAGGTCAACGCCTGGATCTGCTGGGCCTGCTTGCCCTGGGCATCCGCGAACTTCAGATCGATGCCCCGCTTAGCGGCCTCGCCCTGGATCGACTTGGTCTCCGCCGTGCGCCAGGCGCTCTCGGCGCCCACCTGCGAGAAGCCCACGACGAGCTTCTTCTCGGCGGCGGGCGTCGGGGCCGCAGTCCCACCGGAGGGCTGCTCAGCCTTGTCCGAGGACTGCTTGCTGCAGCCAACCAGCGCCACCAGAGCAACCGCGATCATCCATCTCATTCGTCTCTCCATGTGAGAACGGCAGGTTCCAGACTTCTATACGCAATCCCTCGTGGCCGGGCCAACCCTTGGCCCACCACGGACTAGTCCTTCAGCTCGGAGACACGGACGTACTCGAAGGTGGCGGTGAAGCCTCCGCCCGCCAACGACACCAGGCCGATCCGGGCTCCCGCCCCCAGCTTGTGCGTCCACGTCCCGGCGCGGCTCCACGTGGCGCCATCCCGGCTGGAGTAGGCCGTGTACAGCTCCTCGTCCCCCGAGGCGCGCTTGGCGATCCGCAGCCACACGGTCTCGTCCGCGGGACCACCGAAGGTCTCGCCATAGCGAGGGTAGCGCGCGGGCACGTCCGGGCCTACCTCCTTGGCGAAGGCGATCTGCCGCGTCTCCCAGTTGGAGAAGTGGGTGAGCTTCACGTAGTTGTCATCGTCGCTGTGCAGGAGGAGCCCCGCCTGGACGAAGTTGTGGCAGCAGCTGGTCGGCGGCAGGTTCAGCGAGAACTTCGTCTCCACGAGGTAGTTCCCCGCAGGGGCGGGCTCCCAGAGGATCGAGGCGTTGTCGCTGTCCTCGAAGAGGTCCGCCGGCTGGGTGTCGAAGCGGAAGGCGCCGTTGGCGACCGCGAAGGAGGCCGGAGCCGGCGGGCGCACCCAGCTCCACTTCGCATCGAGCGCACTGCCGTCAAACTCGTCCGAGGCCGCGGCGATGGCGTTGCCCGGCTCGTCCTGCTTCGCGAGGACCAGGGTGTACCGGCTCTTGTACCCGGGCAGCGCGGCTGGCGCAGCTTGCTCGGTGTCCGAGGCGCCCAGGCCTCCGCGCGTCACGGGCCACTCCTCCACCCAGTCCAGCGCATCCATCAGCACCTGGCGCTTGGGGGGCAGATTCCCATCGGGGGCCGGGGCCAGGTAGGGGCTTGTCTTGTCGATGGCGTGGTAGAGGATCCAGTCCTGGCCACCGTGGTCCGTGAGGAGGGTATTGTGGCCCGTGCCCACCCAGCGGTTGCCATTCAGGCCCAGCACCGGTGTGCCGCCGACGCGGTTCGTCGTGAGGCGCACGCCCTCGCGATCGACGAAGGGCCCCCATGGATCCTTGGAGCGCCCAGCGAAGACGCTGTAGCCACTGAGCGGGCCATTGCAGCAGTTCGTGGCAGAGCCCAGCAGGTAGTAGTAGTCACCGTGCTTGATGACGCTGGGGGCCTCGTAGCGGTTGGAGATGGCGACCTCCACCTGGCTGTGCGGATCGGTGGTCAGGCCGTCCTCCGAGAGCTTCCTCACGGAGATGCCGCCGAAATAGCTGCCGTAATACATGTACTTCTCACCGTTATCGGTGATGAGCACCTCGGGGTCGTACACCCAGCGCCGCGACTCACCGCAGCAGGGAGACTCATGAGGCTCCACGGCGGGGCTGCCGGCCTGGGTCCAGGGCCCCACCGGGCTCTCACTGGTGGCGACCCCAATGGCGCTACCACCAGCGATGGTGTTGACGACCGTGTAATACAGATAATATTTGCCGCCAAAGAAGGTGATCTCAGGCGCCCAGATATCCGTGTCTGGCTCTGCCCAGCCCGGCGGCGCGGAGAGGGCGTCTCCGACGTATGTCCATTCTACCAGATCGGTGGACTTCAACATGGGAATGTAATGCTGTCTGTATTTGCCTTCGGAATCCTTGTCCTGATCGTTGAGGGGATCCGACGTGCAGTACATGTACCAGGCCGTGTCCCCCTCCTGCTGTCCCCGGATGGCCGTCGGGTCCGGGCAGTTCTCGACGCGGCCCCCACTGGGGATCGAGACTTTCAGGGGATTGGTGAAGCGCTGGTTGACGAGGGTGGGCTCCGGCGGAGGCGGCGGCTCTGGCGGAGTCTCGTCGTCCGAGCAGGCCGCGACGGTCATCAGTACGAGCACTGGGAGCAGCGCTCCCCTTCGGCTCCAACCTCGAGATGAGGACGGCCCTCTGCGCATGTCCACTTCCCCTTTCGGGATGATGTAACGGTTTGCTGCTCCCGGACTGCCCTGCTTCGGGCGCCATGCAGGAGGGCGGTCTTCTCATACAGGCAGATACAGTGTGTCAAGGCCGACAACGCAGACCCCTTGCCGGGCCGCGTCACACCGCCCTGTACTCAGGTCCAACGGTCAACGCGGCGCGTCAAGCATGTGTCGACTGTTCGACAGAGCTTTGGCGAAAGCCATACCCATACAAGGAGCGCTCCAGAGCCCTGGCGACATGGAGCAGGCCTGATTGACCATTGAATCATCACCGCCATAGGCTGCCGCCCCCCAACCGAGGTGCCCTCATGCGCGCACGCCGCGTATTCCTTTCCGCAGCCCTGTTCTCGTTGACCCTGCTCGCAGCCCTGTCCGCGCCGAGCTGCTCCGATGAGAAGCCTCCTGTCCCGAGTCCTCCCGAAGAGCCGCCTCCGCCGCTCCAGATCACCAACCCCATCCTGCCCGGCGACTTCCCGGATCCGTCCGTGATCCGCGTCGGGGACGAGTACTGGGCCTCGGCGACGTCCTCGGAGTGGGCGCCCCACTTCCCGCTGCTGAAGTCGAAGGATCTGCTCCAGTGGGAGTGGGTGGGCTCCATCTTCCAGACGCCGCCGGAGTGGTCCGAGGCCAACTACTGGGCGCCGGAGCTGGTGGTCGACAAGGGCCGGTTCTTCGTCCTCTATACGGCGAAGAAGAAGGGCGGCCCGCTGTGCGTCGCGGTGGCCTCGGCGCCGCAGGTCTCGGGGCCGTACACCGATCACGGCCCGCTCGTGTGCCAGGAGCTCGGCTCCATCGACGGCGCGTTCATCCGGGATGAGAACGACAAGCTCTTCCTGGTCTGGAAGGAAGATGGCAACAGCAAGGGTCTGCCCACGCCCTTCTGGGCCCAGCCGATGTCCGAGGACGGCACCCAGCTCACGGGCGAGAAGAAGGCCATCCTCCTGAATGACGTGCCGTGGGAGGGCCAGCTCATCGAGGGCCCGCACCTCATCAAGCGCAACGACTGGTACTACGTCTTCTACGCGGGCGCCGGCTGCTGCGGGAAGGGCTGCAACTACGGGGTGGGCGTGGCCCGCTCGAAGAAGCTGCTCGATGGCTGGGAGAAGAACCCGCTCAACCCCATCATGAAGAACAACGAGTCCTTCAAGTGCCCGGGCCACGGCAGCGTGGTGACGGACAGCCTGAACCGGGACTACTTCCTGTACCACGCCTATCGCGTCACGGACTCCGTGTACGCCGGAAGGCAGGGCGTGCTGGACGTGATCACCTGGGGCGAGGATGGCTGGCCGGTGATCAACGCGCGCAAGGGCGTGGGCGGCCAGGTGCTGGCGAAGCCCGCAGCCTGGAGCGATCACTTCCTCTCGGAGACGCTCGTGCAAGGCTGGCAGTGGCCGAACACGCGCAAGCCTATCACGAGCATCGCGGCCGGGATGCTCACTCTGGCGCCTCCGGCCGATCGGGCGGAGGATGTCATCGGTGGGGTCCTGGCTCGCTCCTCCCCTTCCGGCAGCTACACGGCCATTGCGACCTTGGACACGAACGGGATGCCGGCGGGGACGGTGGCGGGACTCTCGGCCTTTGGCGATCCGGAGAATGCGATCGGCGTCGCCCTCAATGGGAGCAAGGTGGACCTGTGGCGTCGCAGGGGTAACAACCACGAGACGCTCGCCAGCCTCGATGCTCCGGCGATGCCGGGCGGGAAGCTGCACCTGCGTGTGACGGCTCGGACGGGCCACATGTTCCAGTTCGCGATGAGGGGTGACGGCGCCCCCTGGACGAACGTGGGCGGCGAGCAGAACGGCGACTATCTGCCGCCGTGGGATCGTGCCGTGCGCGTGGCGCTCACCGCGGGGGGTGTCGCGGGCGCCTCCGCTCGATTCGACTCGTTGCTAATCACCCCCGAATAGTTCAATAAAGTCGGTGTGCCCCCTACCTTCCAGGACCTGTTCGGCCACCCCCCGGAGCTCGTCGCCTCTGCCCCCGGGCGGGTGAACCTCATCGGTGAGCACACCGACTACAACGGCGGCTACGTGCTG
>NZ_DASPHO010000041.1:0-13239 GCF_035629615.1 Hyalangium sp.
TGCCGTCGGGCCACCCGCTGTTCTTCCAGCACACGCGCAAGGATGCCCTCAGCGGCGCGGACGTGGTGTTCGTCATCGGCACGCCGTTCGACTTCCGCCTTAACTACGGCGCCGAGCCCACCTTCAGCGCGGAGTCGAAGATCGTCCAGGTGGACATTGATCCCACGGAGATCGGGCGCAACCGCCCGGTGGAGGTGGGCATCATCTCCGACAGCTACAGCGCGCTCGCGGCCTTTGCGGACGCGGCCCCGCGCATCAAGCGTGACACCTTCCTGGCCGGCCTGCGCGCCCGCGAGGACAAGCGGCTGAAGGATCTGGAGCAGTGGACGAAGGACGACAGCGTCCCCATCCACCACTACCGGCTCGCCAAGGAGATGTCCGACGTGGCCAACTCGGCGGGCCAGGATCCGGTGTTCATCGCGGACGGTGGCAACTGGGTGGCCCTGGCCGCCAAGGTCATCGAGCTGCGTCAGCCGGGCCGCTGGCTGGATCCGGGGCCGCTCGGGTGCCTGGGCGTGGGAGCACCCTTCGCCATCGCCTCCAAGACGCTGCACCCAGAGCGCACGCACTGGATCATCCAGGGCGACGGCTCGTTCGGCCTCAACGGCATGGACTACGACACGGCCTTGCGCTTCAAGCTGCCCATGGTGTGCGTGGTGGGCAATGACGCCGCCTGGGGGCAGATCCGGCTCCCGCAGGTGAGCATGTTCGGCGAGGACAAGTCTCCGGGCACGCTGCTGGCGCCCACCCGCTATGACAAGGTGGTGGAGGCGCTCGGCGGCTACGGCGAGCACGTCACCGAGCCCGCGCAGATCCGCCCGGCGCTGGAGCGCGCGGTGGCCAGCGGCACGGTGGCCTGTGTGAACGTCATGCTCGATCCCGAGGCGCCCATGAAGGCGGGTGCAATGGGGTATGCCGTCTGAGCCGTTCCCGTCCGGTTATGCCATAACGCAGTACTTACGCTTGGAGTCACACCATGAAAATGAAGCTCTTTTCCGCTGTCCTGCTGTCCACTGCGCTGCTCGTGGGTTGTGGGGATGAAGAGACCGCCGACGTCGAGGGGTGCGAGCACCTCCAGGGAGGGCCGGCCTCTTCCATCAACGCCACCGCAGCCACTGCCGGCGCGCCGGAGGTGAAGGCCGATCATCGCCGCTATGACATCACGCTCGTCGACGTGACGGGCGGCAAGGGGGGGACTGTCTCCTTTGCCTCGGCGGAGGAGGCGCACTACGTCCTCTTCACCAGCGCGGACGTGCCAGTGGCCATCAAGGATGGGAGCGGAACGACGGTTGCCCTCGAGGAGAGCGTGAAGACGTCCTCCGAGTGCACCGAGATCAAGGGGCGCCACACGGTCGAGCTCGCGGTGGGCACTTACTCCATCACCTTCGGTCCCACCTCGGCGACGTCCGTCTCGGTCGTCATGGAGGAAGACGCAGGAGCGCACGACCACGAGCACTGATCCTTCAGGAGGAACCGATGCCCACCTACCGCATTCTCTCCAGCAACGCCGCACTGCTCGTCGTGGACATCCAGGAGCGCTTGTGCGCAGCCATGGAGAGGGAGTCCCTCGAGCGCATGCTCAAGCGCACGGGTGCCGCCATTGAGGGCGCCAAGGCGCTCCAGCTGCCTATCCTCGTCACCGAGCAATACTCGAAGGGGCTCGGGCCCACGCACCATCAGCTGTGCGAGCGGCTGGGGGGGTTCAAGCCGGTGGAGAAGCTGGCCTTCAGTGCGGCCACGGCCGAAGTCCTCACCCGGCTCGAGGGGCGGCGGCAGATCCTCCTCGCCGGAATGGAGACCCACGTCTGCGTCTTCCAGACGGTGCGGGATCTCGTGGAGAAGGGCTTTGAGGCCTGGATCCTGGCGGATGCCATCCTCTCCCGCTCGGCCGAGGATCGGCGCGTCGGCCTCGAGCTATGCAAGGAGGCCGGCGCCCACATCACCACGGTGGAGTCCGCGCTCTTCGACATGCTTGGGCGCGCGGGCTCTCCCGAGTTCAAGCTCATTTCCTCTGCGGTGCGGTAGGCGGCTTCGAGGTGGGCGGGAGCACATGGCCCCCCAGGGAGGTGGCGGGCAGCGAGGGCGAGAGCGCGCCGACGTACAGCAGGCCGTGGTAGCCCTCCTCGGAACGCTCTGAGAGCAGCTTGACGTAGGGGCTCTGCCCGGGCGGCGCGGCCACCCGCTCGCTCGGACTGGCGTTGACGATGTTGCACACCAGCTTCGCGTCACGGCTCAGATCGCACCCCCAGCGCTGGCCCTGGGCATAGCTGAGATCGAACGTCAGCAGCGCCTGTTCGCTGCTCACCAGCCGCTTCGCCATGGGGACGAAGTCCCGGTCCCACTGCGTGCCCTCGACAGTGCGGGTATGGGTGTTGCCGGCCAGGATGACGAAGAGCTCGTCCGGGTGGCCCTTGCGGCGCGCCTCCCAGACTTCGGCCAGGAGGGCGTCGCGCTTGCTGCCCACGGCCTCCTCGGTGTCATAGGCCACCAGGGTGATGAACAGGCCGTAGTGGCGCAGGGCGCGGACGCGATCGATGAGATCCATGATGGCGCGGCTGCTGCGGCCATCCTGGAAGGGCCTGCGCCAGAACGGGCCGCGCAGCAGTTCGTCCTGGTCCGAGGGAGCTCCCGGGCTGGCCAGGTAGCGGTTGATGCGCTCCTGCTCGGTACGAGGGATGGACAGGCCCAGCACCACGCTGAAGCCCGCCGCGGAGGACTGACACACCATGTCGCCGACCACCGCGGGCGTCTCCCGGCTGCCGAGCTGCTCGCCGACGAGGAGCGTCAGCCCTGGCTTGAGCAAGGGCGTGAGGCCACGGACCTCCTGGGGGCAGGGCGTCACCACGGGGGCCTGCGCGGTGCCTTCGCTCTTCCAGCGATCGAGGTAGAACTCGGGCGCCCGGAGTCGGGGCTGATCCGGCTCGGGCGCCACATTCCGGGAGATGACCTCGATGCCGACGTTCTGCTCCAGGCGGGCCTTGAGCTCCTTCTCCAGCGGCAGATCGCGCAACCCCACCCTTGTCTCACGATCCCTGTTGGCCTTCTCGATGGGATAGGGCTCCTGGGCTTCGAAGTCGGTGTGGTGGTGCTGCATGAACTTGTAGAGGTTGGGCCGCTGCTCGCTGTTGTTGCTGATCACCGTGCGCCACATCCGGTAGATGCGGACCACGGACTGCCGGGGGCCCACTCGAAGCCCGGACACCAGGTAGCGGTACTGGCTCTGGTTGCCCCACTGGTGCCCTGGGGCCTGCGGCTCCGACCATGTGGTGAGCATCAGGGTCGGGTCCTCGCTGCGCTCGAAGCCGTAGCCCTTCTCGCTGAGCAGCTGGCGGGTCTCCGCCAGGGCCTCCTCGAGCGGCTTGAGGAAGACGTGCTCGTAGCGGGGGCCGGAGGGTTCCGAATCAGGCCGGGGAGTGCTTCCTGCACAGCCGGCCACCCAGACAACAAGGCAGAACAGCAGGACTCGCGGGGGCATGGTCGCTCCAGGGCGTTGAGCCAACGCTCTCACAACGACCCATGAGCGGACGCATATCGTCCGGCCAGGCGTGCCCCTGCTTCGGGGCACGCCCCGGATGAGAGCGGCTCAGCGCGTCGGATCGAGCAGGTCGAGGAAGGCGCGGATGAGCGCGGCGATCAGCACCAGCACGCTCGCGAGCACCGTCTGCGAACCGCCGACCGGGAAGTCATAGAAGTAGGCGAACAGATAGCCGCCGACCCCCGAGATGCACCCAGCCAGCGTGGCCAGCAGGAACGTCCACTGGAGCCGGAAGTCCAGCACCAGCGCGGCGATGGCGGACAGGGTGGAGAAGGCGAACACGGGCAGCGAACCCAGCGCCCGCGCCGACACACCCACCATGACGCCGATGGAGATCATCAGCGTCGCGTCCAGCATGCGCACGGGGAGCCCCTGCACGGTGGCGCCGATCCGGTCGAAGCTGACGAAGGTGAAGCCGCGGTACCACCAGATCTGGAGGAAGAGGATGGCGCCGCCCACGCCGGCCACGGTGTAGAGGTTCTCCGGGGTGACGAGCACCGCGGTGCCGAAGAGGATGCCTTGGATGTCATGGGCCTCTTGCGCGATGCGATCCCCCACCAGCACGGCCGCGCCGCCGGCGAACGCGAAGGCCAGGCCGAGCATGCTCTCGCGCGTGAGCTTGAGCCGGGCGGGATCCAGCATCAACAGGAGCGTCGCGATGACGGACAGGCCGGTGGCGCCCACCATGGGATCCACACGCAGCCCCAGGTGGATCTGCGCGAAGAACGCGAGCGCCACGCCCAGACCGGCCGAGTGGGTGACGGCGGCGCTGACGAACACCATCCGCCGCAGCACCACATAGACGCTCAAGAAGCCGAGCACGCCTCCGGCGATCAAGGCGCAGAGGATGGGATCGCCAAACAGATCCCAGCTGGCCAGCAGCTGCTCCCACTTCGAGAGCTCAACCATGGGGGTGTCCATGGGAGTGTCCATGGTTCTCTCCTGACTTGGCGCGAGCGCAGTACTCGTCGCCGTATTGGTGGCGGAAGGCGGGGGAGCAGAAGACGGTCTGCGAGTCGCCGACGACGATGGACGGCGTCTCGCGATCCAGGAACACCATGGTGTCGGCGTGCTTGGCGGCGAGCGCTAGATCGTGGCTCACCACCACCACGGCCATGTTCTGCTCGCGCGCCAGCCGGACGAGCCGCTCCATCGTCTGCTGCTCGGCGACGGCGTCCATGGCGGCGGTGGGCTCATCCAGGAGGACGAACTCCGCCTCGCTGGCGATCACCCGGGCCAGCAGCGAGCGCTGCTTCTGTCCCTCGGACAGCTCGCGGTAGGGGCGGTGGGCGAACGAGCGCGCCCCCGCCGTGTCGATCGCCGACTCCGCGATCTTCCTCTCCTCCGACGTGGAGAAGGGACGCATGAAGTTCCAGCCCCTCAGCCGCCCCCAGATGACCATCTCCTTGGGGCGCATCGGCAAGACGGAGTCGATGCCGATGGTCTGCGGCACGTAGGACCACTTCAGGTCCGGGCGGTGCCGGATGACACGTCCGGAGACCGGCGGGATCATCCCCAGGAGGGTCTTGAACCAGGTGCTCTTGCCCGAGCCATTGCGGCCCACCACGGAGATGAAGCTGCCCTTGTGAATCTTGAGGTTGAAAGGCGGCAGGATGGCTGTCTCCCCATACCCGACGGCCAGCTCCTCGCAGGAGATGAGCAAGTCGCCCTGCTTGGGCGAAGGAATCGCCGGGGCTTCGCCCGGCTTGGGAGGATCATCGGGTTTCACGCTTCACCTCTGCCTGGGGCGCCAGCTCGGTGATCGACTTCAGGAGCTGGGTACGCGTTGCGGTGTTGTCCGGATGGTTCAGGTCCACGATTCCATTGATGTCCGGCGTGGCCGCGGACCAGTCCACAGGATCGAAGCTCGCGGGGGTCAGCTCCAGCGCCAGGTCCAGCAGGACGCGCGGCGCGTGCTCACGATCGGAGGGGACGTCGAGCGTCCCCGTGAGCACGGCGACCGGCTCGGCCTGGGCACCGGACGCGGTGAGCTCGAGCTGGAAGGGTCGCTCGCCCGAGAAGCGCGGGGGAGATCGTGCATCCCGAACGGATCCCTCGAGCCGCAGGGCCGTTATCGTCCAGCGCCCGCTGGACACGGTGAGCTGAGGCAGCTCGCAGTCCGGCTCGCACTCCAGCGCGCGCGTCTCCGGGACCAGCAGGTCCAACTCGCCGACAGCGAGGGTGGCGACGGTCGAAGCGGCGGAGCCACCCCCGGACAGCTCGGCCTCGACCTCCTCGTAGGGGACCTGAGCGCCGTCGTCACGATCGCAGTGCCCGTTGTGACAGATGGAGTAGCCGGGCGGAGGGTTGGCGGGATCGAAAGAGGTGGGGCCACCGCCCCCAGCGCGGCCGAGGAGCTCGATGCGATCCAGCCTCACGCGCGCGGTGGTCAACTTCATCTGGAAGTCGGAGCTGAGGCGCTGGTAGCCGTCCCCGACCTCGCGCGAGGCGGGCGAGGTGTAGGCAGCCCTCAAGGACGGCTCGAGCACGGCGAAGCCTTCGCCGGCGTCCAAGGCGCAGCCGGTGAGCAGCAGCAGCGGCAGCAGGAGACGGACGCGCATGCTCAGCCCCCCTTGGCCGCGAAGGCCTGCTCGAGCCTCTGCACCAGCCGCTCCATGCGCTGGACGTACGTCTCACCCTCACGGAATTTCGCGCCGCTGGGGAAGATCACGATGCCGGCGGGGATCTTGGAGGCCACGAGCTTGGAGGTGGAGTCCGGGTAGTACTCCTCCTGGACGACGAACTGCGCCTTCTGCTGTCGCCCCTGCATGAGCACCTGGGCCACGTGCGAAGGCGTGGGAGGGATGCCCGGCTTCGGCTCCAGGTAGGCAATGGTCTTGAACCCCAGCCAGTCCCCCAGGTACGCCGTCGTCTTGTGGTAGGAGATGACGGGCACGCCGCGCACCGCGGCCAGACGCTTCTCCCAGCCCGCTCGCGCCGCCTCCACCTCGGTGATGAACTTCTCCAGGTTTGCCTGGTAGCCAGCAGCGTTCTTCGGATCGAGCTGCGCCATGCGCTCCTGGAGGCCGCGCGCCACGGCCACGGCCATCCGGGGATCGTGGAGGTAGTGGGGGTTGCCGCCCGGGTGGACGTCGCCCTGGCTGCGGTCGACCTTGACCACCGGGGCCTCGAGGATCTTCACGAACTGGGAGGCATCCAGGAAGCCCGGGTTGCCCGCCAGGATCTTCGAGTTGCGAGCGCTGAGCTGGAGCGTGGGCAGCCAGCCGATCTCCAGATCCAGCCCGATGGCGATGAGCAGATCCGCCTTGTTGAGCGCGAGGGCGAGGTTGGGCTTGGCGTCGACGAAGTGGGGATCCTGCGAGGGGAGCGCCAGGACGGTCACCGAGGTCTTGTCGCCCCCGATGGCCTTGGTGAGGGCGCCGAGATCCGCCACGGTGGTGACGACGTTCAGGTCCGCGTGGGCGGGCAGGGCGAAGAGACAGAAGAGAGCGGCACTGAGGATCGAGAGTCGGAAGGAGTTCATCGGCGAATCTCCACTGGAGAGAGGGTCAGAACGCGTGGGAGCCATGCGCGCCCACCACGGCTTCGAGGGTGAGGAAGGCCGAGTAGTCCCGCTCGTCCCGCCAGCCGGCGCGGTCGGTGGCGGCCTGCAGACGCAGCCGGGAGAACTCGGTGGGCCAGAAGGTGACGCTGGCGGAGATGCGCTGGCGCGTCTCGGTCCACTCCGGGTCGAGCGGATCGTTGGCGAGGCGGCCGTCTTGATCGTGTGCGGCGGTACCGAACTCGTAGCGCGCAGCCGTGGCCCACCGCTTCGCGAAGCGCCAGAGGACCTGGGCATAGCCGTTGTAGTCGGAGAGGACGTCGTCGGGCACCTGCCGGCGACGGTAGAGCAGCTCCGCCTGGAGGGAGATGATCGTGTTGCTCGCCACGGTGGTGGGCCGGTACTTGAGATAGACGTCCGTGCCGAAGACGTTGGTGAAGTTGCGGTAGCCCGTGGGGTTGGGGCCGGTCGCGGAGGACAGCCCCCACAGCAACGACAGATCGTCCGAGAGAGCGAAGAACTGCTTCACCGCCCCGGTGAACTGGAAGTCGAGCGGCGACACCACGCGGCCACCCCCGCCGCCCAGGAAGCTGCGGGCGGTGCCCTCTCCGGTGGCATCGGTGGTCGAGCCCACCAGCTCCACGTACCAGGGGAGCGGCGTGAGCCAGGACACCTCGAGGCCCAGGCCCCGGTTCCCCTCTCCACCGAAGACGCGTCCCACGGCGAAGGCCTGGTCCGCGAAGTCCCACGCGTGCGGGTGCGTGGGGTTGATGCGGCCGAAGCGCGTGAGGAACTGCCCGGCGCGCAGCTGCAGGTTGGCGGGCAGATCCAGCGTGGTGACGTACACCTCCTCGATCTCCACGCCCGCCAGCGCGAAGACGATGTTGGCGTCGAAGCGGAAGTAGGGATCCACCACGCTGCGGACGCTGAGCTCGAGCTGCTGGAAGTTGAAGCCGTTGGTGTTCGGGTCATGCCCTCCCGACTGCAGCGGCTCCTCGGCGGTGAAGGCGGCGAGCGCCGCGTCCAGGACGAAGCTCAGATCGAGCCACTGGTTGTTGGAGCCCACCCGAACCACAGTGGGCACCGAGCCCGAGCCCGAGCTCGCCGGAGCCTCCGCCGGGGTGCCGGTGCCTGCCTCGGCCTTGTCCTTGCCCAGGGCGGCCTCGATCTCCGCCAGGTCGTCGGCGATCGCTGGATCGGTGGGAGCTCCCTCGGCGGGCGGCGTGCTGGCGTCCGCTGGCGGCGTGCTCGCGTCAGGCGGAGCCTGCTGCGCTGAGGCGGGCAGGGCGTACAAGAGGAGGCAGGGGACGAGGGCGATGATGCCGGGAGACTGACGTGAACGAGGAAACACTCGGGAACTCCTCAGGACTCAGACGCCTAGGGGAAGGCGTCAACCCACAGCGGTCGCTTCGGGACGCTAGGCGCGCACCGGGGGCGATGACTTGGGAGCGGTGGCGAGGATGGGGACGGAGCACAGAGAGCCCGGCGGTGCGGTGGCCCGCAGGCTCGTGCCGAGACACTCCGCGGCCACGCTCACCGTCTCCGAGGTCTGCGTGTCACCCCGCGCGCCGGTCGTTTGCACCGGGCAGGCCTCGTGCGTGGAGCGCACCGGGTCCACGCCGTTGTCGGCGCGCAGGGCGGCGATCACCGGCTCGCTGTGTGAGCGCCGGGACTGCCACTGGCCCGAGCCGCGCACCGTCTCCTCGAAGATCTGGTGCTGCGCGCAGAAGTGGTGGGTGTGCTCCCGGGAGTGGACCACGGTCATCACCGGCTGCAACGCCCACAGCGCGACGAGCAGCGTCGCGGTATAGCCTCGGAGGTGGGAGGTGCGGTCGGTCATCGGGGGAAGAGCCAGCCTGACTGCTCTACTGACGGACTCTGGGGGTGTCAAGGCAGCCGACGTTCTGGAAGGCTCCAGGATGCTACAAGCACGCAGGGTGTTGGAGGTCCACGCCATGGAGAGTCAGCCTCCCAGCCAGTTCATTCCCGTCGCTCGATTGTCGGAGCTGGATCCACGCGGGCGCGCAGTGGTGACAGTCGAAGGCGAGCGGGTGGCCATCCTCCGAGTCGCGGGCGAGCTGTTCGCCATCCAGGACACCTGCCCTCACCGGGGAGGACCGCTCTCGGAGGGGGACGTGGAGGGGTACGTCCTGCACTGCCCGCTACACGCCTGGCCATTCGATGTCCGCTCGGGCCTGTGTCCGATCATCCGGGGGGCTCGGATCCGCACCTATCCCCTCCGGGTGGTGGGCGAGGAGATTCAGGTGGCCCCCTTCTCGGGTAGGGTGTCGAACCCCTGATGCCGTCAACCTAAGGAGTACCGCCCGTGGGAAACCGTCGAGCCGTCCACCGCCAGCCCCGAGGCGCCCAGCCCGCCACTCCGGACGCGGCCGCCATGGCCTCCGCGGTGCGGGACTTCCTGCGTGCCGCGGGCCTGCCGCTCACGGATGCGAACCTCGTCGACACACCGGAGCGGGTGGCCGAGGCCTGGGTGAGCGAGTTCCTCGACGGCTACGCGCGCACACCCGAGGAGGCGCTCGGGGAGAGCTTCCCGGCGCCCGAGGACTCCTCGGGCGAGCTGGTGGTGGTGACGGACCTGCGCTTCCACTCCATGTGCCCGCACCACCTGCTGCCCTACGAGGGCCGCGCGCACGTGGCCTACGTGCCCGGCAAGCAGGTGGTGGGCTTCGGGCGGCTCTCCGCGCTGGTGGACTGCTTCGCCCACCGGCTCATCCTCCAGGAGGACCTTGCCCGGCAGGTGGCCGGCTCGCTCGCGCGGGTGCTGGGCAGCCCCGCCTCCGCGTGCATCATCGAAGCGAAGCAGGCGTGCCTGCGCCTCCGGGGAGACAAGCAGCGCGACGCCGTCACGCACGCGGAGGCCTACGAGGGGCGCCTGCGCAAGGATGGGGCGCTGCGCCGCGAGCTGTGGACGCGGCTGGGGATGCCGCGATGACCATGCCGTTCGAGCAGACCTTCCCGCGCGTGGAGCCACAGCTCCTCGAGCGGGCGTGGACGGCGCTCCACGAGGTGCTCTCTTCAGGGCAGGTGCATCGCGACGAAGACACCCGCGCGAAATACGCCCGGGACGAGTCTGACAGCGGCATCTACCCGCCCGACATCGTCGTCTTCCCCGAGAGCGCCGCGCAGGTCTCCGCTGTCTTCAAGACGTGCCAGGCGCTGGGTGTGCCATTCACCCCCTGCGGCGCGCGCAGCGGCAAGAGCGGTGGCTCGCTGCCCCTGCGAGGCGGCGTGTCGGTGAGCCTGGAGCGCATGAACCGCATTCGCTCCATCTCCGTGGAGGATCTCACCGCCGTGGTGGAGCCGGGCGTCATCACCGGCGATCTGATGAAGGCGGTGGAGGAGGTGGGCCTCTTCTATCCGCCGGATCCCAACTCGTGGCAGTTCTGCACCCTGGGCGGCAACGTCGCGGAGAACGCGGGCGGTCCCCGCGCGCTCAAGTACGGCGTCACACGGGACTACGTCATCGGTCTGGAGTGGGTGCTCCCCGACGGGGAGATCCTCCAGGTAGGCCGGCGCACCATCAAGGGCGTGGCTGGCTACGATCTCGTGGGCCTCTTCGTCGGCTCCGAGGGCACGCTCGGGGTGGCCACGGAGATCACCGTCCAGCTCATCCCCCGGCCCCGGCACGTGATGACGGCGCTCGTCATCTTCGACTCGGTGCTCACCGCGGCGCGGGCTGTGACGGCGGTGCTCGCCTCGGGCGTGCTGCCGCGCACCCTGGAGCTCATCGACGACGTGGCCCTGCGCGCCGTGGATGGCCGGGGCTTCCACTTCCCGCCAGGCGCTGGCTCCGCCGTCATCCTCGAGGTGGATGGCCACGTGGAGGAGGGGCTGCTGGCCGAGCTGGCCCAGGCCGGCGAGATCTGCGAGCGCCTGGGGGCCACTCAGACGCTCGTCGCGCAGAACGAGGACCAGCGCGAGAAGCTCTGGGCCGCCCGGCGCGGAGTGTCCACCGCCCTCCGAGCCCTCAAGCCTCACAAGATCTCCGAGGATATCGCCGTCCCCCGCTCCCGCATCCCCGAGATCATCGAGCGTCTCAAGGCCATGGGCGCCGAGCTGGGCCTCATCGTGGCCACCTATGGCCACGCCGGCGACGGCAACCTCCACGCCAACATCCTCTACGAGGGGCCCCACCAGCGCCCGCTCGTGGAGACGGCTATCCGACGCATGCTCGAAATGACGGTGCAGATGGGTGGCACGATCACTGGCGAGCATGGGGTAGGACACGCCAAGCGGGACTACCTGGCGCTGGAGCAGTCCTCGGCCGTGCTCGCGCTACAGCGTCGGCTCAAGGCCTTCTTTGACCCATCAGGTCTTCTCAACCCCGCGAAAATGTTTCCCGATCCCAAGCGTTTCTAGAGACGCAACGGCGGGGAGAAGCACTCGGAGCCGGGACCTGTGACGCCCCTGTCACATGTCCAATCGGGCAAAAAATTCCCTGCGTGGAATGAGAAACCCTTTCGCTCGTTGCGCGTCATAGAGACAAGTCGGCGCGGGCGGGAGAGTCGAGCGCGTCGGGAGCATCTCGGAACGGAGGTTGGGAATCATGGCCAACACGACGAAGTATGCGGCAGAGGGCCTGTCGCACTACCTGCGTCACCTGGGTGGGCACCAGCAGCTGACGCGGGAGCAGGAATACGACCTGGCGAGGAGGGCGCGCAAGGGCGAGGAGTCCGCTCGGCAGACCCTGGCGACCTCGAACCTGGCTTTCGTAGTAGCGGTCGCCAAGAAGTTCGCCAACCGCGGCTCTCGGCTGGATGACCTCATCCAGGAGGGCAACGTCGGTCTGATGAAGGCGATCGAGCACTTCGATCCCAAGAAGAATGTCCGCTTCGCCACCTATGCCGTCTGGTGGATTCGCGCCTACATCACCCGCTACCTGAAGGACAACCGCAGCCAGGTACGTGGAGGTGAGTCCGAGCGAGGGAGCATGGTGGACTTCTCGCTGGATGCCTCCATCGACGAGGAGGGCGAGACGACGTTCCTGGACCGGCTGGAGGACTCGGGCCCGTCTCCGCAGGAAGTCTTCCTGTCAAGCGAGCAGGACTCGGAGGTGCAGGAGGCGCTGGCCAAGGTGCGCAAGCGCATTGGCGATCTGGGCTGGGACATCCTCCAGGAGCGGCTCACCCAGGACAAGCCGCTGACACTGGAGGAGCTGGGCCAGCGCTGGGGCGTGTCGCGTGAGCGCGTGCGCCAGGTGGAGCTGAAGACGAAGAGCTTCCTCGAGCGCTACCTCTCCGCGTTCAACCAGGACGAGGAGATGCTCGAGGAGCTGGCGGCAGACGCGGCCTGAGCGCCGCCGGCCCCCGCTTCCGAGCTTCGGTGCAAGCAGGGCGGTACCCCGGGCAGCCCGCCGGGGGCCGCCCTTTGTGTTTTTCACACCCCACTTTTTCTCACCCAACATGGTAGGTCGGGTTGCTGGACAGCGAGGGTGCGTGCTAACACCGCCGCCCATGCGCTTGATTTTCCTTGCCCTTTCCTTGTTGCTGGCGCTCCCGGGCTACTCGGCGACCCCGGAGGTGCTGGCCTCGCTGGATGCTTCTTTCGCCAAACGCGTGGAGCCCGCGGCCCTCAAGGAGCACGAGGACACGCTCAAGAAGGAGCTGCAGGCGGCCCCCGAGGACTACGAGCTGCTGTGGCGCAACGCCCGGCTGCTGGTGTGGCAGGCGGATGGCGCCGGCGATAATCGGCTGAAGAAGGTGCTCGGCAGGCAGGCGTGGGACGCCTGTGAGAAGGGCGTGAAGCTCGCCCCCGAGCGGGTCGAGTGCCAGTACTACTCGGCCGCGGGCATCGGCGTGTACTCGCAGGCGGTGGGCATTCTCAAGGCGCTCAAGGAGGGCCTGGAGGGCAAGTTCAACGAGCGGCTGGACGCGGCCATCAAGATCGATTCCTCGTTCGAGCGTGCGGCGCCCTTGCTGGCGAAGGGGCGCTACCACTACGAGCTGCCGTGGCCGAAGCGGGATCTGGGCGAGTCCGCGAAGTTGTATGAGAAGGCCATCGCGAAGTTTCCGGACAACCTCCGCGCCCACTACTACCTGGCCGAGACGCTGCTGGCGGACGACAAGGCGGAGAAGGCGCGCGAGGCGATCCTGAAGGTGAAGCAGGGCAGCGTGGCGTACGATCCCGCCGATGGCCGGCGCGTTCAAGAGTGGGCCAAGAAGGTAGAAGCCAAGATCACGGA
>NZ_DASPHO010000042.1:0-8063 GCF_035629615.1 Hyalangium sp.
ACCACAGCAGCCGGTGCAACAGCTTCGACGAGGTGAGGCGGTTGGACACGAAGATCTTCATGATCTGGAAGACGATGATGAGCAGCCGCGAGATGGGCCGGAGCACGGGCAGCAGGAACTGACGCGAGAAGGTGCGCTGGTCCACCAGCATGGCCGCCTTCGTGCGCTCGTTCATCGGCAGGCTGCGGTCCAGGAACAGCGCTACCCAGGGATCGGGGTCTCGCGGGTCGTGCGGTTCATTGCTGAGCTGCTCGATCGGATCCATGACACTCACTCGGGAAGGGTGACGCGGATGGGGACCGCGGGGGCGGGGCGGAGCTTCCGGGCCTCGATCTCCGCCGCGCTGGGGACGCGCAGATCCTTGGCGAGCCCCAGCTGCTCGAAGCCGCGGAGGACATACCAGATGAAGTCGAACTGGCCCGGCAGCAGCCCGTGGCGCGCGCTGGACGGGAAGCTGTGGTGGTTGGCGTGCCAGCCCTCGCCGAGCGTGAACAGGCCCATGAAGAGGCCGTTGCGGGCTTGATGGACCTCGGCGTAGGGCCGCTCGCCCCAGAGGTGCGCGACGCTGTCGATGGCATCCCCCAGGTTGAAGATGATCACCAGCATGCCCCAGGCAGCCGCCACTCCGACAGGCCCGAAGAGCCAGTAGCCGCCGCCCACGAGTGCCAGCACGTGGAGCATGCAGAGGACCTGGTAGGGCACGGGCCGGCTGACGAAGCGGTACCAAGGGTCGGCGGCCACGTCCTTGGCCAGGTGGTTGTACTGCTGGTTGCTCCGAGGGCGGTGCCAGCCGTCGTAGACGACGCGCAGCGGGCCGGCGATGGAGTAGAGGAAGCAGACGACCGGGTTGGCCGTGCCGATGTACCAGCCCACATGGGCCCACCAGAACCCGTTCAGCACGGGCGAGTGCGGATCTCCGGGCACGTCCGTGTGCGCGTGGTGCCAGCGGTGATTGCCCGCCCACTGGATGGGGGTGCCTGCCGGCAGGCCGAGCGTGACGAAGGCCCGCTCCAGCCAGCGGTTGAGCGTGAGCGAGCGGTGCGAGAGCACCCGGTGGTAGGCCACGTTGATGGCCAGCCCCGCCAGCAGGAAGTAGCCCACGCAGAACGGCACCAGCCACACCAGGCTGAGGCGCTCAGACATTGCCCAGCTCCTCGAGCTGCAGCAGGTAGAGGCGGGCTGTCACCTTCGCCGTCTTGGCGACGCGCGCGGCCAGCTCTGGCGTGAGGATGCCGGAGCCCAGTGCTGCCTCCAGCCGCTCCATGTGGGTGCCATCGTTGTCGCCGTGGTACAGGAAGAAGCGTACCTGCTCGTCATTGAGCCCGAGCTGATCGCGGATGGCCAGGCCCCAGCGCCGCGCCACGCGGTTGCCCAGGCCCTCGATGATGAACATGGCGCCCAGCAGATCGAACGGGTTCTCCTGGCCGGCGCGGTGGAACATCCACGCGGAGAGCGCCTCGCTGCCGATATTCTTCGGCGCTCGGGCGATGTCCTCCTGGCGGCCGCCCACGGAGACATAGTGGCGCTCGAGCATCTCGTAGTCGCGGTGCTCGTCCCGAGCGTGGCGGATGAAGGAGGAGCGCAGGGCCAGGTGCTCCGCGGTGATGCTGGAGGCGGCGCGGGCGATCCACCGGGAGCCCTCCACCACCTGCTGCCGCAGGTTGATGAGCAGCTGCTGGTAGTCCTCCACGGTGAAGACGCCGCGCGTGAGCTTCTCGATGACCGGCACCCGCTGGAGCTTCGCCTCGAAGTCCACCCAGACGTGCGTCAGCTCTCGCACGAGCTTCTCGCGGATCGGATCTCCGCTCGCGGCGAGCAGAGGGGCGGCCTCGGGCGCTGGCGCGGGAGCGCTCGTGGGGGCCGGACTGCTGGAGGCCATGGGCGTGGAGGTGGACACCTCGGGCAGGGACGCGCGGGCCGGGGGGACCACGGTCAGCATCGCGTAGCAGGTGATGAAGCCGCCGCTCTCCGGGACCATGCAGAAGATGCGCTCGCCGGGGCGGGCGCGGCCCTCGTTCACCAGCTCCTCGAGCATGAGGAAGATGGAGGCACACCCGGTGTTGCCGCGCGTGGAGAGGTTGGTGAACCAGCGCTCCTCGGGGATGTGCACGCCGCCCTTCTTCAGCAGATCGACGATGGGCTTCTTGAAGTAGTGGGACGAGTAGTGGATGAGGCACCAGTCGATCTCGGCCGGGTTGAGCCGTCCCTGGTCCATGTGCGCGAAGAAGCCATCCACGCCCAGCCCCACCAGCGCCTCCAGCCGGCGGATGTCCTGCTTGATGGTGAAGACGCCCGCGGCCGCAGCCTCGGTGAAGGAGTTGTAGTCGATCCAGCCCGTTCCGAACTCCCCGTCCGTGCCGCGGTTGGCGCCGATGTACATGCCCAGCTCGTACCGGTTGGCGTGGGAGCGGATGTCGATCCAGTCCACCTTGAGGCTCGGCCGTGTGGGGTGGGGTCGATCCTGGAGCACGGCGGCGCCGGCGCCATCGGACAGCATCCAGCGGAGGAACTCGGCCTCGAAGGGCAGCGCGTTCGGGCCGCCGGCCACCTCCTCGTAGTGGCCTGCCTTGAGCAGCCGGCTCACCAGCTCGCTGGCGCAGACGACGGCGCGCTCCGCCTCGCCCGTGGCTACCTGGAGGGTCGCCACCTTCAGCGCCTGCATGCCAGCGGAGCAGATGCCGTGAAGGGAGGCGAGCTCGCACGAAGGTCCGCCGAGCGCCCGGTGGACCTGGCTGGCGAAGCCTGGGAGGACGAGATCCGCCTGGGTGGTGGCGGTGACGAGCAGGTCCATCTCGCTCAGGGTGATGGGCGAGCGGGACAGCGCATCCTTGATGGCGTTGACGGCCAGATCCCAGTTGCGGAAGCTCGAGCGCTGCTCGCGGTCGATCGCGTAGTAGCGCTGGGTGATGCCGTTCTGAGACAGGACACGGCTGCGCGCGCGGGAGGGCCGGCCCCGGACCTTGCCGAGGTAGTCCTCCAACTGCTCATTGGAGATGGGTTCGCCGGGCAGAAACTTGCCCAGGCTGGTGATGTAGACGTCTCGGGACATGGGGCGAGACAATACGGTGTCTTGCGCTCCCATGCGACGAACCCCTGTCCGGGTGGCTGGGCGGCGTGCCTGCGCACGCGGCACAGGGCTCAGCGCGGGCCGGGCTTCCCCGTTCCCTTGGCAGGCTGAACCGTGGCGCCCGGCTCCGGCTTCGCCGAGGCGCTGGTGAGCTCCGCGGCCTTGGCCTGGGCCAGCTCGGGGATGAGGAGGATCTCGATGCGCCGGTTGCGCGCACGGCCCTTGGGCGTGGCATTGGTGGCCACCGGGTGCGTCTCTCCGTAGCCGGACGCCACGAGCCGGCGCGCCGGGACGTTCGCTTTCTCCTGGAGGAAGCGCACCACGTTCACCGCGCGCGCCACGGACAGCTCCCAGTTGGTGGGGAAGGTGGCCGCCAGCCGCTGCGAGGGAGGGCTGTCATCCGTGTGCCCCGACACCTGGATGCTGCGGCCCTCCACCCCCGCGAGCACCGCGCCCAGCCGTGTGAGCACCCCGGCGCCGCGCTCGGTGATGCTGGCCTCGCCCGAGTCGAAGAGGATCTTGTCCACCAGATCCACCTGGATGCGGCCCCCGGCCTGCGACAGGCGGATCTCGCCGTCGGCGATCTCCGACTTCATCTTCTCCTCCAGGTCCTGGTACGTGGCCTTGAGGCGGGCCAGCTCCGCGTCCTTTTCCTGCACCACCTGGGAGAGCTGATCGCGCTCGGTGGAGAGCTGGTTGAGCTGGGTGGAGAGCTGTGACTTCTCCGAGTCGATCGCCTCCAGCTTTGCCTCCAGCTCCTTCTGCGCCTGCTCCGCCGCCTTGGCCCGCTCGTGCGCCATGAGGGCCTCTGCGTCAGCAGCCTCGGCTCGCGTCTGCAGCGCTCGGTATGCACCCTGGCCGAACCAGCCCAGCACGCCCGCCAGCAGCACCACCAACACCGTGATCAGCCACGGCACCACTGCCGACCGCTTCGGCTGCTGCTGCTGCTGTCCATAGAAGGAATCCGACATGCCACATCCTCTCCCGAGGGGAGTTGAGGGGCGGACCCTAGCGGCTCTCTCGGGGTATGTCGCAAGTCGGTTCAGGTGAGGGCAGGTATCCAGACGCGAGGTTTGCTCTCAGTGGAAACCGCTCTTTCGGCCAGGAGTGAAGTGCGCCGGCTCAGAAGGGCAGGCGCAGTCGGAGGACACGCCCGCCAGGAAGCCGAGCGGCCAGCAGCGTCGCAGCACCTGTGCGCATGGACTTGAACGTCAGGCCGCGCCTCGCCACGAGCCCGTGCTCGGTGAGGCGGAAGCGCACCTCGAAGGTGAGCAGTTCTTCGTGAGCCGATTCCGAAGACGGAAACTCTCCCGCGGCGAGCAGTGCGTCCGCGAACCTGCGCCCATCGGCCAGCGCGCTGGCCTCCAGCTCCATCGGGTTCTCCCGGGCCCACGCCTCGAACCGCGAGCGGAAGGACTCCCCGAGCGCCGCCACGAGCCGGGGCCACGAGCGCTCCACCCATCGGCGCCGCTTGGAGAGCAGGGTCTCGGCGGTCGCCTGGACGCGCGCCGAATCGAAGCCAGGGGG
Source organism: Hyalangium sp. (assembly GCF_035629615.1). GTDB lineage: Bacteria > Myxococcota > Myxococcia > Myxococcales > Myxococcaceae > Hyalangium. The sequence goes on from NZ_DASPHO010000042.1 coordinate 4,595, forward strand.
GACGGGAGCACCTTGGGCGAGCGCCCGGACCAGCGTGGCCTGAGCCTCCGCCAGTCGCTCCCGTGCCGTCCGAGCGCTCATGGCCGAACCTCTGGGGCGCTGGACGTCACCGCGTGGAGCTCGGGACGCTGGGCCACCTCCGACTTCCACCGCGCCACACCACGCGCGCACGCCGCCTCGATGGCCCGCAGCTCGGCGGTCAGCTCCTCGGGCGATGGGAAGTGGTCATCCCTCTCGAGAAGCGCGGGTACGGGGCCGAGCTGCGCCGCGAGCGTCTCCAGCAGGTCCAGCGGGCCGCTGGGCACTGGGTGCGCATGGGTGTCGTGGTAGAGGGCGCCGTGCCGCACGCCCCCAGCGACGTGCACGTAGGCGAGGCGCTCGGGCGGGACGGCCGCGAGGACGGCCGCCGTGTCGGTGCCGAGGTTGAGCGCATTGGCGTACAGGTTGGCCACGTCCAGGAGCAACAGGGTGCTCGTGCGCGAGAGCAGCCCCGTGAGGAACTCCGCCTCGGTGTACGCGGGCTCTGGCCACTCGAAGAGGGTGGCGATGTTCTCCAGTGCCAGCGGCACCGGCAAGGCCGCCTGGGCCAGCCGCACGTTCTCCGCGAGCAGGTCGAGCGCCTCGTCGCCGCGCGCCACGGGCAGCAGGTGGCCTGACTCGATGCCGCCCGCGCGCACGAAGGCCACGTGCTCGCTCACGCACACCGCGCCCAGCCGCTCGGCCAGCCGCGCGAGCGTGTCCAGGCGCCGTGGGTCCGGAGGCTCCGCGCCGCCCAGGCCCAGTGACACTGCGTGCAGCACCATGGGGAGGCCTCGCTCCTTGAGGCGCACCAGCGGCGCGGGCAGCGGAGCGGTGGGGTTCAGGTGCTCGGCCAGGACCTCCACGAAGCCGAGCTCTGTCTCCTGGTCGATGCGGTGCGCGAGCTGTCGTCGCCAGCCCAGCCCTACTCCCGAGAGCGGCTTCAATCGCCACCACCGCCGCCACACCCGCCGCAGCCGCTGCTTCCGCTGCTGCAGCTACTGCTGCTGCAGCTACTGCTGCTGCAGCTACTGCTGCTCGAGCTTCCCCCGCTGTCCCCGCCGCAGCTGCTGACGTCCCCTCCGCCGGAGGAATCTCCCCCGCTCCCGCTACTGCTGGAGGGCCGCAGGCTCTGTCGCAGGTCCGCATAGCCCAGGGGGATCATCATCGCCGGCCCATAGAGGCCTACCGCGAGCGCGAGCTCCTGAGGCTTCAGGACGCGCGTGGAGTCCCCGGCCATCGCGGTGGTGCGCAGGGCCTCGTGCTCTTCCCGGAGCAGCTTCAGCGTCGTGTCTCCAAGGCGGGTGCGCCAGGGGCGGCTGCCCAGCACCAGGAAGCCGAGCGAACCGAAGGCGACGATCAGCACCAGGAACAGCACCGGCCTGTCGCGCGACAGGCCCACGAGGACCTTCGCGACACCCAGCAGCAGGAAGGATCCATACGCCAGCGAGGGCAGGAGCCGGGCCGGCGCGGCGCGGAACTCGTCCAGCACCAGGCCCTTCTTGGCCAGGCGCCTCCGGTAGTTCTCGATGTCGGGGCTCAGGGCCCGGCGCAGCTCCTCCAGCGTCACATTGCCCGCCGCCGCGCATTCGAAGACGGAGCGCTCGATGGGGAGCGCGTCCTCGGGCAGCGTGTCTCCGGTGGCGATCCTCCGGCCCTCGATGCGGAGCGCATTGCGATGGAAGAGCGCGGCCACGACCGCCTCGATAAGGGTGTCCGGGCCATCGAGCGCGGCCACCTCGTAGGGATCCTGACGTCTGCCGAGATCCAGAGGCTCCCCCGCTGGGAGCCGCAGGAGGTGGCGTACCCACAGCGCCACCAGGAAGCCACCCGCGAGGAGCAGCGCATACAGCGAGAGGAACTCGGGTCCCTGCCAGTCCAGAGGGTTCATGGTCTCTCCTGGCATGATCCTAACCACGCGGGATCGAGCCGCCGTGACGCGCGGCCATTGTCACTCCCATGTCACCCGCGTGTCACGGCTGTGGCTCCAAGCGGCGCGACCCCCAGGGCAAGAGGGCCGGCCACGTCTCATGGCCAGCACGCTGCCCGGAGGGTCGCAGTGCTGCTGCGCCGCGTCTGCCTAGAACGGCAGCCAGTCCGGCTTGACGCTCTTGGGATTGCTCAGCGAGTACGCGAGCTGCGCCTTGAGATCGCCGAAGGCCAGGTGGTCCAGGTACATGGCCTCGATCTTCTTCTGGCCCAGCTTGAGGTCGGACTTCTTGCCCGTGGAGGTGTTGAGGGCCACCAGGTTGTCCCCGCCGTTGTAGGAGACCTGGTAGTTCTGCCCGTTCACCGTCACCTGTTCGTTGAAGCGCAGGTCCTTGGGGATGTCCGTGGTGACGTTGGCGCCGCGAGAGCCCGGCACCCGCATGTCATCCATGAAGTTGCGCAGGAAGTCGCGCGTCACCTCGCGCGTCTGCCCGTCGAGGATGGGATCCACCTTCGCGTCGTACCCGAAGCCCAGCGTGCTGTTGGCCTGCTTGGGGTTCTCCAGGTTCCAGGTGGGCAGGCTGATCATGAACTGGTTGGGCCCAGGCGAGGTGCGATCCCGGAAGTCCGCCGCACCCGTCCCGTTGTCCTTGAGGAACGTGTAGCCGTTGATGGCGTTCCACAGGATGTTGGTCGAGTCCAGCTGGCCGGTGGGCAGCGGCTTGGCCGCGGTGTTCGCGTTGGACGGGTGGTTGGCGTCCGGGCTCAGCAGGGCCGCGCCGATCTGCGGCAGGTTGTTCTTCGCGTAGCCCATGGGCAGGTTGTCCAGCGAGCCACCATCCGTCAGGTGGATGCTGCGGCCCGTGGCCGGGTCCACCATCTGCACGGGCTCGAAGACGCCGGGGATGGCCATGGAGGCGCGCATCGCCAGCGCCACGGAGGTGTCCGGCGTCGTCTCCTGGCTGAAGACGAAGATGCGGTCCTTGGCGGTGGGGAAGCCGTTGGGGGACGCGCTGTCGTAGCTCTTGGCGGCCACCAGCTGCAGCGGGACTTTGAGATCCGCGAAGGTGACGGGCCGGTCCTTGATGCCGGTCAGCTCGCGCAGCTTCGAGTCGAACAGATCATACGCGGCCTGGCCGTTGAGCAGCGCGCCGTCCTTCAGATCCAGATCGAAGTCGTAGAGCTTCTGCAGCCGAGGATCCTTGGCGATGGCGTCGATCTGATCGGGCGAGGCGCCCGTGGCCGCGAACGCCGCCGCGATGGAGCCCGCCGAGGTGCCGGTGAGGCTGGTGGGCACCACGCCCAGCTGGCGCATCTCCGAGAGCATCGCCGCGTAGCGCTTGCCCTTGCCGCCGCCGCCCTCGAGGCTCATGTGCACGCCAATGGGCTTGCCGTCCTGGATGGGCATGCCCAGCTCGGCGCGGCGCGAGGCCACGGCCGCCTGGTACTGCTTCGCCCCCTCCGGCTTGCCACCGAAGAGGAAGTCCAGCGGCTCGGGCGGCTTCGTCACCGCGGGTCCCGT
>NZ_DASPHO010000043.1:0-7726 GCF_035629615.1 Hyalangium sp.
GCTGTTGCGGTGGTGGCGGAGGCGGTGGGGCGGGCTCTTCGGGAGCCGCGGGCGCGAGGGTGCTCAGCGTGTCGATGCGTTGAGCCCGGTCCCACACCACCTCGGTTCCGCGGCGGAAGTACCAGACGCGGTGCCAGGGAATCTCTCCGTCGGGGACGAAGGCCTCGAAGGGCATCTCCTCCATCTGCTCGGAGTGGGCGTCATAGCCGATGACGAAGTCACGCGCGTCGAGCCGGGGATCCCAGCGGATGCGGTGGTAGACCTCGCGGCTCGTCTTGAAGCGTTCCTGAGACATGGCTGCGACCCTCACCAAGGGGGGACTCGGAGAGCCCTAAGACTCCGGGGCCGGTCTACACCGAGCGTACGCGGGAAGGGTTCCCGCGCGCCGCACCTTGACGCCACCCTCGTAAAGAGGCTGACACGTCACGGGGTCTCGGCGGGCTTGCGGGTGGAGGCTTTGGGCCGCAAGACTCTGCTCACTCGGGCTGCGGCTTCGAGCGATGGATGTGGCGCTGGCCCGAAGTGATGCAGAGTGAGGAGCATGAAGACGGACACTGTGTTTTCTCGCGTGCTTCTTCCCTTGATCCTTACGCTGTCTGCCGCCTGCACTACCTCTCAGGCGGCCATGGCCGAAGGTGCCGCGCCACGAGTGGTGAAGGAGGAGGCGCTGCCGGGAGGGTGGGTGAGGCTGTCGTTCGAGCCGATAGCGCCTGACCCGGCCCTGGAGGTGATGGAGCTGGAGGAAGCGCAGGCGGTACTCACAGTGCTCCACGCGGCCCTGCTGGCGGAGAGGCCTGAGATCCGGGTTCTTCCTCCCGCGCGATTCCAGCTGTTGGGCGAGGGTGAGGAGTGGGGAGAGCGGCGGCTCCGAGAGAGGTTCCAGGCGCGCTTCGGAGGGATGCTGCTGTCCTTGCCAGAAGACTTGGAGCAGAGCCGTCTGTACCAGGCGTTGAAGCTGTCACCGCGCTACATGGGAGCGGGGGTGCGTGAGGCGGCACGGGAGTTGTTCGGCTCACCGGTGTTCCTGGCAAGCGTGAGCATGTCGATCGCGGTGTACTTCGGCGCATGGTTGGCACCCGAGCCGCTTTTCTCCAAGGCGTTCGCGGTGACCTTGACAGCGGCGCTGGCGCTGACAGTGGGGATGGTGGAGGTGGCGAACCTGGCGCTGGCGTGCGTGAGGCTCTACTGGGAGTCCGAAGCAGCGAAGACGGAGAGGGAGTTGGAGGCGGCGTCGGAGCATTTCGGCAGAGCAGTGGGAGGCACGGGGCTGCGAGTGCTGGTGATGGTGGCGAGCATGGGTCTGGCCAAGGCGACGCCAGCCGTCCCTGGGGGAGGTCTGGGAGCGCTGCTCGGAGGCCCTCGGTACGCGGTGGAGGGGGGATTGGCCGTGGAGGCAGCGGCCACCGCGACGGTGGTGGCGAACCGTAGCCTTATTCTCAGCGGGGTGGCGACGGGGGAGGTGGCTGCCCGCCTCTGCGGCGGTCTCGCCCTGTGCTCGACAATAGAGGGCAAGCCCAGCGGCTCGGGTACCGGGGCGAAGCTCTCTACCCGCTACGGTTCTCCCCACACCCGGCAGAACCCACCGCATAACGAGGCTATCGAGAAGGAGCTGGCTGCCCGGGAGGCGGCAGGGCATACCCAGCTGCGAAAGAACAAGGCTCAGTTGGACGCTCAGGACAAGCGCGTCTTGGAGAGGGGCACCACTGGCGGGCCACGTTTTCGGAAGCCCGACGTATCATCCCTCCGGCCTGATGGGGTGCGGCACAACACCAACTATGTCTCCAACGTGCGTGACCTGAGGCGTGAGCTGGATGCCTTCGAGGCGATGAAGCGGTTGGATCCCGAAGCCATTCACGAGCTGTATCTCCTCGACGGGACTTTACTCAGACGGCACGTGCCCGCTGGCGTGAGTCTTCCGTAAGAGACGCTGAGGAAGCGAGATGGCCAACAAGGTGGATGTGGCGCAGATCCGGGGTCAGCTGGTGGATGCCGTCAAGCAGGGAGACGAGCCTCGGGCACGCGTGCTCGTGCCACAACTTGGCCCGGGGCCTCGCCATGTGCGGGTCGTCCTTGAGGCCATGCTGGAGGACCCTGATGCACTCGTGAGGCAAGCGGCTGCGTTCGGTCTGGGCGAGCTCAGTGGAGCTACCAGCGTCCGGTGTTTGGAACAGCAGTTGGCCATCGAGGAAGCACGAGGGGACTACGACGGGGAAGCCGTCGTGGAGGAGATTGTCCGCGCGCTGAGTCGTATCGAAGACGCAGGAGCGCGGGCGAGCCTGGTGCGCAAACTGGATCGGCTCGCAGCTGGCCGGCCAGAGCGCTCGGACGTCAATGAGGTCGCACATGCACTCTGGAAGAAGCGGCATCCAGAGCTGCTGCCTGTGGTTCGGAGAAGCTTCGAGCAACTCTCCCTGCCTGAGCCCAACACATTGCACGGCCTGTTGGTTCTCCTAGAGAAATCCCCAGTAGAACTCGGAGCATGGGCGTTGGATTCGGCGGTGCCTGTGAGGCACAAGACCGGAGTGCTGATGCTGCTCGAAGAGCAACTGCCCGACTCTTTGATCTCCGCGTTCCCCAAGTTCATCTCGGCGGCCAGCGCGTTGATCCGTCCGGCGTTGAATCAACGTGGAGAGGCTGCATACTTCTGCGAAGTGCTCTTGAACGCGCTGCTCATGCACCGAGAGCGCCTCCTTATCGCGCTGCCTGAAGCGGTTCGCGCCGAACTGCGTCACGTGGCTCGCAGTCTGGTTGCTTCTAAGGCCATGGGCTGCGCTCTGCGGGCTGCAAGTGTGCTTGAGTTCGTAGGCCGCCCGGAGGATGCAACAGAGCTGGAAACTCATCGCCCTGCCGACCCGACCTTCGCGAAGGTCTTTGATGATGTCGTGCGGGCGCTGCGCAGTCTTCACTGAGGGCGCCAGGCGCGGACCCCTCACTCGCGGGGCGTGAAGACGACGAGCGAGGTGGGCGCTACCAACAGGTCATCCGGGTTCTGCACCGCCGGTGGCAGTCGGCTCGGTCGCGGGAGGATGTCCGCACTCCAGCGGTCAGGCACCAGACCGCAGAGCTTCTTGATGTCCCCCAGCTTCGTGGACCCTCGGGTGATGACCCCCAGGATCTCCGATCTCCCCTCCGGATCTCGGATGTCTACCCAGATCTTCGTCACGTTTGAGGACAGGAGCTCGGCCACCGGAATCCTCCCTGCGAGCACCGGCGACCAGACCGCCGGGTGCATCACGTGGAGCTCGAGCGTGTCGATCCGCGTGTCCGGGTTGCTCGCGAAGAACTCGCGCACCCCCGTCAGCGTCTGGACGAACGGGTGGAACGGGTGCCACAGCCGGTAACGCCCCGAGGCCACAGGTCCCAGGTGCACCCGGCGGAAGCCCGCCCTGCTCGCCGCTCGCAAGGCCGCGCCCACCGATTCAGAGATGATGCCCAGGTCCCGGTGGTCCGCGGTCCTCCCTGTCGTGTTCCGCAGCCTCGCGGCAATGCCGAAGAGGGGCTCGTCGCCAAACCGGAAGACGAGGGAGGGGGCCTTGTCGAGCGCCTTCCAGCCCCGGCCGCGTGCTCCCACCTTCAGCCCCATCTCCGCGAGCAGCGTCCGGGCCTGGCCCCCCTCCAGGGGACGATTGCTCACCGTCCGTCCGACGCTGACGATGGCGCACTCGCTTCCATCCCGGGCGGGGACAGGCAGCGGCGCATAGCGCAGCCGGACCTTCCGCGCGGAGCCGAAAGGAGGCCGTGAGCCGTTGGACAGTGAGAAGCCCAGCTCGTCGTGCATCCATGCCACGGGAGTGGCCGGCGCACCCGCGTGGGGCGGGTCACCACTCCCCGAGAGACAGTTGGCCAATCGATCCAGCAGCTCCGGCAGCACTCCGTAGTCGTCGTAGAACACTGGGGTGATGCCCAGCCGCGTTCGCAGGAACTGGGAGTCCAGGGTCTTCTTCGCCATGCGCGGGAACAGCGCGAAGTGAGGATGCGGACTGGGTCCGTAGTGGTGGGAGATCTCTCCGAAGAGGTTGACGAAGTAGTCCTCCAGGATGCCGGACCCCAGGAAGAGCAGGGAGCGCCGGTGGAACACCTCGGCGAACGCCCTGCGGAAGTGGATCTGCGAGTTGATGACGTTCTGGTACTGCTGGTGGCCGGCCACCACCTGGCCCTCCAGCACGAGGCGCCGCCGCCGATCGGAGACCAGCTTGTCTTGCAGGGCCGCCTGCCCTCCCAGGAAACCCTGGAGCGCCCAGAGAATGGGCCGGGAGGGCCTGTCCAACGAGCGCACCACCTTGTGGCAGTCCTCAACGTCTCGACCCAGCACCTCGGGAGCCTCGGCCGCCGCCGTCTCCCCTCCGGACGACTGCCGCCACCGGCTCACGGGGTACAGATCGTCGTAGTTGGTGCTCAGTACCAGCGGCCAGTGGCGCCGCGCGAGCGTCCGTGTCTGTTCCGGGATGTCACAGCTCCCTGGCGCCTTGCCGGAGGGAATGAGCGCCCGCCGATAGGCGTTCGCTCGCGCCGTGGCCGAGAGGGTGCCCAGCCCCCGGACGGCTCTGTCCGCGAGGCGGTACAGCTCCGCGGAGTCCAGCGTCTTCCGCTGGCCATTCTTGAGGTTGGCGGAGACGGCTATCCCGGCCTCGTCTGCCAGGCGGAGGATGAAGGCCTTCCACCCCGTGCAGGTAGGCACGCTCATCCCCGAGCCGATGAAGGGAACGAGCACGCCGCGCCGGTATGCGCTGGCCAGGTAAGGCAGGATGTCATCGAAGCGAAAGTCCATGGGCCCTCTGCCCGCTCGCGTGCGGATTGGCCGTCGAGTCTGATGAGGGGCTCGGCGGCGTTCAAGAGCAGGGAAGCTCCATGCCGCCTTCCCCTGGGGCAGCCCCTGGGGCACGCTGGTTCTCCAGGAGGAGACACCGTGATGCAGCGGCTTCAGCGAGGAGAAGTTCTGGTGCTCGGCATGCTGCTCGCGGCGCCGGTGCTGGCCCAGGAAGCAAAGGACGTGTGTGGAGGCCGGGCCGGCTGCGAAGTCCAGGGCACCACCCGCGCCCTCAAGGGCCACGAGGTCGTCGAGCTGTCGCTCGGCAAGCGCGACCCGCAGGAGGGCCTCGAGTGCGAGCAGCGCGAGTGGTGGCTCCGCCGCCCCGACACGTCCGTGGTGAAGCTCCTCGATGCCTGCAATGACGGCTATGGCGCCGCGGGCCTGGGCGAAGAAGACGTCACCGTGGGCGAGAACCTCTTCCGCCACGAGCGCAGCGGCGGCTCCAGCTGGCGGTGGTCCTCCAAGGTCGAGCTGCAGCTCGTCCCCCTGAAGATGCTCTCCGAGCTCAACACCAGCTTCCACACCGCATCCCCCGAGTCCACCGAGACGCGCTTCAACTACGGCACCTTCGAAGGCCGCGTGGTCCGTGAGGTGCTGGACTGCAAGGTGTCTCCCGACGAGGCCGACGGCGACAGCGCCACCCGCACCCTCGAGGCAAGCGTGGTGCCGCAGGTGGAGCTCCCCGCCGACTTTCTCAAGGACGGCTGGAAGCGCACCGGGCTGGGGCAGTGCTCGGCCAACGGGGGCGCCGTGCTGCTCGGCAAGCCGCAAGGAAAGGACGATGCCAGGATCCGCGCGGTGCTCGGCCAGGGGAACGTGCTCTTCCTCGAGGTGGTGGATGACAAGTGGACGGGCCCGAGCGAGAAGTGGCTCGCGGATGATCACGTGGAGCTGTGGCTCTTCCCCGAGTCTCCCGAGGCCGCCGACGCGTGTGGCCGCAACGGCAAGGATCCCGGGCTCGTGCAGTGGGGCATTCGCATCGCTGACGGGAAGGTGTTCCCCGCCTACGGAGACCCGAAGCCCCCGCTCCCCGTCGAGGTGGTGCGAGAGGGCAACCGGGCCCGCCTCCAGGTGAAGCTCCCCGCCGGCCTCGATGGCCTCACCGCCGTCTACAGCGACAGCGACGAGGGCAAGAAGCAGGAGCTCATGGTGGCCACCAGCCCCGTCCAGTTCGGCCGTGCCGCCACGCTCTCGTCCGTGCGCATCCTCGCGCCCACCGTGGCCACCTGCCAGGTGAAGGGCAGCGAGCTCGTCCCCGCCCCCGTGGAGCTGCGCCCCGCGCCCGGAGAGGCCGTCATCTCCCTGTAGTGGGTGAGGCAGCGAAGCGGTCGCCCCCAGTGCCTCGTCCCTGGAGTGAGTCCGGGCACGGCCGCCGCCAGCCGCCGCGCCGCCAACGGCTGTCCTGGAAGGCGTCAGCGGCGCTCCGCAAGGACTGGGTGCTTGCCCCACATCCGGGGCCAGGACAGCTCAATCGCTACACCTCAGGTGCAGATTTTCCAGCCCGCTGCGCTTTTTCCAGGTGTGTCAAGGTAATAAGAGGGCTACCTATTTTTTCCTGGATCCCAAGAAATCAGGATGTCTCAAGATTCTCGGAGCTGTGTTCGGCAGCGCATCGGGGCAGGCCCGAGTGAAGAGGAGACGGGACATGCATCAGCGAAGAGGCATCCGTGGAGTGAAGAGCCAGGCCCGCGAGAGTCTGATCGCGGCACTTCTGGCGCTGGCAGTAGGCGGAGGATGTAGCCTGACGAGCTCGGGGGACGAGGCGCGCGCCCGAAGCGCAGGGAGCCTCGAGGACACCTGCGAGGTGGTGCCGCCCTTCACGCCGAACTTCGAGCCGGAGCTGCAGTGGGCGTGGACGGGCAGCCCCATCCTCCCCGAGTTCAACCAGGTGATGATGACGCCCGCCGTCGCGGACGTGAACCAGGACGGCATCCCGGACATCATCTTCAGCTCCTTCCACGACATCCCCAATGATGACTTCGACTGGCGCGAGGGAGTGCTGCGCGCCATCAGCGGCGACGACGGGCACGACCTGTGGGCCGTCACGGATCCGGCCTACCGCATCAAGGGCGCCGCCAGCATCGCCGTGGGCGACATCGACAACGACGGCCTGGTGGAGATCTGCGGCATCCCGATGGATGGCCGCGGCATCATCTGCTACGAGAACGACGGCGCCTTCAAGTTCCGCACGGCGCCGGACGCCTTCGACTACAACGAGTGGGGCGGCCCCTCGCTGGCGGACCTCGACGGTGACGGCACCGTGGAGATCCTCGACGGCAACCGAGTCTACAGCAACACGGGCGCGCTGAAGTGGGTGGGCTCGGATGGCATGGGCGGCGCGCAGTACACCGGCCCGGTGTCCTTCGGGGCCGACATTGATGGCGATGGCAGCCAGGAGCTCGTCAACGGCCGCTCCGTCTACAACGCCAATGGCAGCCTGAAGTGCGCCAACACCGAGATCCCCCACGGCCTGTCGGCGGTGGGCAACTTCGACGCCGATCCGCAGGGCGAGATCGCGGTGTCGGGCCACGGCAAGGTGAGCCTGCTGGACGACAACTGCTCGCTGCTGTGGAGCGTGAACATCCCCGGCGGCTGCGTGAATGGCTGCGGCGGCGGGCCGACCCTGGCGGACGTGGACAATGATGGTCTGCCGGAGATCGCCGTGGCGGGCGAGAACGCCTTCACCGTCTTCGAGACGGACGGCAGCGTGAAGTGGACGCACACCATCCAGGAGTGGAGCTCCGGCAAGTCCAGCGGCAGCGCCTTCGACTTCGAGGATGACGGCCAGATCGAGCTGGTCCACGCGGACGAGGTGTCGCTGCGCATCTTCAACGGCGCCACGGGCGCGGTGCGCTGGCAGACGCGGCACAGCACGGGCACCACGCACGACAACCCGGTCATCGCGGACGTGGACGG
>NZ_DASPHO010000044.1:0-2707 GCF_035629615.1 Hyalangium sp.
AACGGCGAGCCGAGTGCGGCCCAGAGCGGCGTGAAGGAGGCTGTCGAGGTATGCGGCGCGTGCTTCCAGCGTGTCGCGGCGCACGAGGAGGAACTCGGCGAGGTTCATCTCCCCGGCCTCGTAGGACTTGCGGGCGAGCGACTCGTTGTCGGCCAGCAGCGGGAGGGCCTCTCGCTCCAGGAGCTCCACGGTCTCCTGCTGCTTGCGGTACTGGGCGAGAGCGCTCTCCACCTGAGTCTCCCGAGCAAGGCGCGCGGCCTCCAGCATTCCCTGGAGGCGGTGCACCCGGGCCTCACCCGTCACGCGGGCCTCCTGGCCTCGGGAGAAGATCGGCAAGGGCACGCTCAAGGTGCCGAGGACGGCGGACTCATCCGCCTCGCGCTGGTAGCGGACGCCGAGGGAGACGTCAGGCCACGCAGCGCTCTTCCCCAGGCGCAGCGCGGCCTCCGCCTGCGCCAGCTCCGCCTCCAGCTCGGCAATGTCCGGGCGCGCCTGTGAGCTCGTGGAGGGGACCACGGGCTGGGAAGCCAGGGTGCGCAGCTCCCCGCGCACGGTCAGTGCCTGCCGGACGGGGAGCCCCAGCAGCACGCGGAGCTCGCCCAGGAGCGCGGCCTCCTCACCTTCCGTGCTCGCCACCACTGCCCGGGCGCGCGCGGAGGCCACCCGCGCCACGTGGACATCCACCACGGGAACGTCACCCGCTTCGAAGCGCCGCTGGGCGGATTGTGCCGTCTCCAAGGCCGCTTCCGCGGCGGCGCGAGCCAGGAGCAGCCGCTCCCGGGTGTGCAGGGCGCGCAAGAAGGTGGCTGCCACCTCGCCAAGGACGAGGCGCTCCATGTCCCGCTGGTGAGCGGTCTCACGGGCCAGGCCGGCGCGTGCGGCCTCCAGGCGTGCGCCGCGCTTGCCGCCTAGCTCGAAGGGCTGGACGAGCCCCACGGCCACATCCAGGCCTCGCTCTCCGGTGGAGAGGGTACGGGGGCCCGTCTGGGCTTCCAGGGTGGGGTTGTCGCGCAACAGGGGCGAAGCACCGGCCACGGGCCCCTGGGCCTCGGCCACACGGCCCGCGGCTTCCAGCAGGGCCGGGGCGCGCTGGCGGGCCAGGGCCAGGGTCTCTTGGAGGGTCAGCTCTGACGGCTGGGCCGCACCGGGGCGCGGCCAGAGAAGGGCGGCGGCCAGCCCGAAGGCTGCCGTCGCAAGGCGGTGGGACACGGGAGAGACCTCGCGGAGGCGTGCGAGCTCAGGAGAAGGCGGACCCCGAGCGCTGCGAGGGAGCACCTGCCCTGGCCTTAGAAGGAGGAGGGGACGGCGGACGTGGCCTACGCGAGAGCGGCTATGGGAACGTGCAGGATGTCGCCCGTATCGACGGGCAGCGGCTCCTTCACCTCATCCACCAGGGAGACCCCACCGGGAGGGCTCAACAGCAGGAGGGAGGAGCGAACCATCAGCACAGGACGCATGTGCCCGCAGCAGGTGCAGTCGACGCAGTCCGGGCTGCACTGCCCGCGCTCGTCATCGTCCGGGCAGCTCTGCGCGCACGCCTCGCCCGTGGAGACAGCGGGGTTGAAGCCCGAGCCGCCGACCGAGGCGAAGAGCAGCGCGAGGACGCAGAGCCAGATCCGAAGCACGCGGGGTTTGTAGCACGAAAGAAAGAACCGGAGCGGCCCTGTAAGCCGAGTTTTGTCCCCACCCCTTTCGAGGTGGGCGGCGAACATTCGTCTAGGGCCCTGGTTGCCCAGGGGCCTCATCAGCGAGCAACCCGAGCGCATCGGACGGGCAATCCTTGTCCCCTGACTGCTGAGACGCGCTCCTATTGGCTCTTGCTCCAGGTGGGGTTTACCGTGCCGCTCGAGTCACCCCGAGCGCGGTGCGCTCTTACCGCACCGTTTCACCCTTACCCGCCCCTTGCGGGACGGGCGGTTTGTTTTCTGTGGCACTGTCCTGCGAGTCACCTCGACTGGCCGTTAGCCAGCACCCTGCCCTCTGGAGCTCGGACTTTCCTCCCGCCACCCGTTCCTGCAGTGGCCGGCGTTCACCCGGGCCGCTCCGGCACCCAACCTCTTACAACAGGTGGGGGGCCTGGGTCACTCCGCGAGAGGGCGTCGGGTTCATTCCTTCTGGGCGGTGATATTTCTCCCAGGGATCGTGCCTGCCTGGTTGCCCACCGGCGGCATGCTTTCCTGGACGGTGGGTGCTACGACCGGCACCGGATGACACGGCTCGCACGTCCTGGCTCTCTCCGCCCCTGGCCACTGCGATGGCACCTCACCCTGCTGATCGCGGGGGCCCTGCTGCCGGTGGTGGCGTTCTCCGGGCTCATGGTGCTGCGGCTCACGGGCCAGATGCAGGACTCGATGGAGCGCCGCCTGCAGCGCTCGGCGCATGCGATGACCTGGGCCTTCGAGCGCGAGGTGTCGGCGACCATCCGGACGCTCCAGGCGTTGGCAGAGTCGGAGCAGCTCGACAGCGGCAACCTCGAGGGCTTCCGCGCCGAGGCCTTGCGAGTGCAAAGGACCCAGCCGTCCTGGCTCACGGTGGTGCTGCTGACGACGGAAGGCCAGCAGCTCGTGAGCCTGAGGCGTCCGCTCGGGACGCCGCTGCCCCGCGCGAATGAGCCGGAGAGCCTGCTCCGAGCCGTCGAGACGCGGCAGCCCGTGGTGGGGGATCTCGCGCTGGGAGGCATCCACCCGCAGTGGGCCTTTCCGATCCG
>NZ_DASPHO010000045.1:0-10927 GCF_035629615.1 Hyalangium sp.
TGTTTCTTCCTGGACGCTTCAACCTGGAGGGAATTCCCATGGATGGAGGACTGGCACTCTTCGGCCTCGGTCTCTTCCTGCTGTCGATCGCTGGCCTGTATGTCCGCTCTTCATTCGGGCTGGCGTGGTTCCTGCTCGCCGCAGCCCTCGTGTCGATGGGCATGGCCTTCAGTGAGTCCAAGCGCTTGCGCGAGGTGTCGCTGGGCCTGGGTGTCGCGCTCCTCGGTGCCGCCCTGGTGAGCCTCATCGTGGGCGCCATGTGGTGGATGGTGCTCGGCACCTTCCTCTTCTCCGCGGCCTACGTGGTGCTCTGGGCGGAGTTCCGGTTTCCTTCCTTTGGCCACGTCACGGCGGACCAGGTGCCCCACCACGCACGCGGCCGGTGGCGCATCCACTGGCCCCGGCGCGCTCACCGCACGTGAGCCTGCCCTCTCATTGAGGCAAGGCCCACCGCGCCTTCGTGCTGGCCCGGCCTCCGCCCGGCGCCGACAGGTAGATCCCGTGCGTCCCACTCTCGTGGAGGCGCCGCGCCGCCTCCGCGTCGTCGCCCGAGGGTGGCAATGAGGAGCTGGCGGGCTCAGCCGCGGCCTCCCGGGCCGTGAGCACCTTGGCGAGCAGCCAATCAACCCGCGTGGAGATGGTGAGCTTCAGCTCGGGCAGCGCGGGCACTATGTGCAGCCGCGGCTCCTGCCAGGCCAGGATCTCCAGGAGCGCCCTCTCACCCTCGCGCCCGGCGATCTTCGCATGAACGAGCTCCCCAGCGAGCACGTGGATCGTCCCAGCGCGCGAGCCCGAGCCCACCTCCACCATGCACGTCCTGCGTTCCCGAGCGAGCAGCTGCAGGAAGCCGAAGAGCGTCACTCCCGCGCGCTGCTCCCTCGCGCACTCGTGCAGCCGCTCCCGCGCCTGGAAGAGGAACGCCTGGGGGCTGATCGTCTTCGGCAGGCAAGGCACCTGAGGCGCCATCCCCAGGCCTCGCAGCCCATCCCACGGCTCATGGTTGCTCAGCACCACCACCGGCAGCAGCGGGTGCTGGTTCATCAGGTGCACCAGGAACCGGAAGCCGTCCATCACCGGCATCCAGAGATCCGTGATCACCAGATCCACGTGCCGCTCCTCGACGAGCTGCACCGCCTCCTCGCCGTGTGAGGCCTCCAGCACGGTGAACTCGTTGCGCTGGGTTTCCAGCGCGCCCTTCACTCTGGCCCGCACGTACTTGTCATCGTCCACTACCAGGATGGTCTTCATGGGCCTCTCCACGGATGGGCGCCTGCCCTGGCAGACAGCAGAGCAACAGCGATGCCGCGCGCCGGGAGGCTGGCAACCCCTTGGAACCTCTAGGGGCTCAGGTGCACGCAGCGGGCCTCGCGCAGGATTTGCGTCCCGGCCTCATTCATTTGCGTCCCGTGAGGAAGCGCGGGCCTTGCTCACGCGGGCGTCTCCGTGGGCCGGGGCGTCACCTGCCCCCCGTGCACGTCCATCCACAGTGTGTCCGTGGCCGCCGCGCCTCGCACCAGCGAGCCGTCCGTGGTGGTGAGGAACACCTGCGCCCCGCTGCTGGCCAGGTAGCTCATGAGGTACGCGTTGCGCTCCGGATCCAGCTCGCTGGACACGTCGTCCAGCAGCAGCAACGGCAGGAAGCCCATGGCCGCGTGGAGGTTTTCGATCTCTGCGATCTTCCAGCCGAGCACCAGCGCCCGCTGCTGTCCCTGGCTCGCGTAGGCCCGCGCGCTGCGGCCCCCCAGCGTCAGCGTCACGTCGTCCGCGTGGGGCCCCACCGAGGTGAAGCCCCGCTCCAGGTCTCTCCGCCGCCGCCCCGCCAGCGCCTCCAGCAGCGCATCCGTCAGCCTCGGCTCATCCGCCTCGGCGAAGTCCTGCCCCAGGTGCGAGGGGTGGTAGCCATACAGGGCCGGATCCGGCGTCCGGCCAATGGCGGCGAAGGTGGCCTGCGCGCGCGGCGCCAGCTCTGCCATCAGCGCCCGCCGCCGCACGTACACCCGGGCCCCCGCGCGCGCGAGCGTCTCCTCATATGCGTCCAGGTATGCCGGATCCGCCGCGGGCCCCTCGCGCAGCAGCCGGTTGCGGTTCTTCAGCGCCCGGGCGTAGTCCCGGCTCTCCTTGAGGAAGGCCGGGAAGCGGTTGAACACCGCCCGGTCCAGGAAGGTGCGCCGCGCGTCCGGCCCGCCCTTCACCACCTCCAGATCATCCGGCGTGAAGGCCACCACGGAGACGCCGCCGAAGTACTCCTCCAGGCTCGCGGCCTTCTTGCCGTCCACCATGGCCTGCCGCACACCGCCGCTCACCTCCACGGAGATCTCCCGCTCCGCCCCCTTGAGGAGGAAGCGGCCCGTCACGCGAGTCCCCTGAGCGCCCCAGCGCACCAGCTCCGCCAGCCTGCCGGCCCGCAGCGGCTTGAGCGTGGCGAGGAAGTAGAGCGCCTCCAACAGGTTCGTCTTCCCTTGCCCGTTCTGTCCCACGGCGATGGTGGCGTGGGGGCTGGGCGCCAGGGAGACCTGGTGCAGGTTGCGGAAGTCCTGGAGGTGAAGCGCGAGCAGGCGCACGGTACGAGGCTCAGAACAGCGGACGAGGGGGGTGGATCCCCCTCATAACGCGCCCCCCACCGCAGCGGGGGCTCAAGGTGAGGTTACTCCCTTGCCCAGCGGGTAGACGAACCCGGTGCTCGTGACGAGGTAGAGTGCGGGCGTCCCGTTCTCGTTCACCACGAACATCCTCGCCCCGGTCAGCCCCCCCGTGCTTGCGAGCTCCGCGGGGAGCGCGAGCGGCTCCCACGCCAGCAGCCCAGACTGCCCGCCCGTGCTCCGCACCGTCCGGTACACCGCCTTCTCTCCGAGCGCGACCGGCCACCCCTCCAGCACAGAGTAGTCCGCCACCCGGTCCTCGAACTCTGCCGGCAACGGCCGCGTGAGGGGGATGCCCTCGGGCAGCCTCAGCACCTGGCCATCCCTCAGGCCTACCCTGCCGTAGCCGCTGCCCACGGCCTCCCGGGACCAGACCTCCACCGGCTCACCGCTCCCCAGCTCCAGCTTCTTCATCGCCCAGGCCTTCGTCCGCGCATCCTGCGAGTACTCGAAGACACTCCGGCCCGTGGCCACCCACCCCCGGACCACTACTCCTTCTTCCGCGGACAGGTTGACCGTCCGGTCCCGCGCCAGCGAGCGCACGGGAAAGTCCGGCTCCGGCGTCAGCTTCGACTGGAGCACCGTGCCCAGCTCCGGCTCCAGGACCAGATCGGAGCTCGACAGCTCCGTGTAGTAGAGCTGGTCGTTCGCGGTGAGCACGAGCGAGACTCCCCCATCATGTGGCACGCCCTGCCCCAAGAAGGGCGCTTGCGCAGGCGCTCCCGAGGGTGCCAGGAGCTGGGGCCCATAGGCGTTGCTCAGCTCCGGTCTCCCCGCAGAGTCGCGCGCCACCTGGGCCAGCTGCCCCGTCTCGAGCATGAACCAGCCTGACACTCCTTCCACCAGGGTCTCCAGGGCGACCGTCTCCTCGGTCATGCCATCTCGCCGCATGGGCGTCACCACCGTCAGCCCCGTGCTGTCTTCCTGCTGGGGTGGCGGCAGCTGGATCGCGAAGAAGTTGGGTGAGGCGGCGATGAACGCCGGAGGACCCGCATCCGTCTTCGGGAGGATCCCCAGCGCGGTCGGCGTGCGATCCAGGAACATCGGCCGCAGCCGGCTCAGGGAGGTGCCCCGCCAGAGCTGGCCGTGGCTGCCTCCCATCGTCAGCCAGGCCCCTTGAGACTCATCCACCGCGCCTGGCGCGAGGATCCTCCGCTTGCCAGGCTGACCCGGTGACTGAAGCTCCACGGTGGGAACCTCCGCCAGCTCCAGGGGCGACTCCAGCGGCTGGCGCAGGCAGGTATCCCTCGCGGTGACGACGGAGGCCCCCACCACCCGGAAGAGGCTCCGCACACCGCTCTGGGACTCGCACAGCACCTCCACACCCAGCGCACCATCCGTCACCGGGGTAAAGGCGACGAGCGGATCCCTGCCGCACGGGCTGCAGTCATCCCACGCCCGCTCCAGGCGCGGCTCCTGCGGGCGGCCGGGCGGGCGGGAGAGCACCCACGTGCTCAGCACATCCTGCTGAGCCATGACTCGGCGCAAGGCCCAGACGCCCAGGGTGTCGGTGTAGCGCAGCTGCCAGCGCTCCGCCGCCTCGACAGTCCCATCAGGAGCCAGCGCCGCGATGGGGTCCGTCGGGTTGAGCACCTGCCACACTCCCGCGGGCGGCGCCACCTCTGGCCCCTGCGAGCGCCAGAGGAAGTAGAGCGGGGTGACGGCCACGGGCACCGGCTCGGGCACCCCCCCATCCGTCTCTTCCCGCCGCGCCAGGAATGTCAGTGGCGCGGGCCGTACATCCAGGTAGTACCCGGGCAGACTCCCACAGGAGGCACCGGAGCACGGGGTGACGCCCCCATCGGCCGTGGAGAACGCCGAGGGGAAGGCCGTGTAGCTCCCCGTGGAGAGGTTCACCTCGCCCGCGTTTGCCCGAGCGGGATCTTCCCTGCCGCGTATCACCACGAGCATGTCGCGGGAGGCGCCTGGCGGGCCCAGGGAAGTCGCGCGGAGCTTCCGTGCGCCCAGGAGTGCGCCCGCAGCCCCCTCAGTGACAGGCTTGGGGCTCGTCGAGAGGCTCGTGGTGGGCCGGTCCACGTCGAACAGCCCCACCCTCCCCCCCTGAGTCTCCTCCCCCATCACCGCGAGGTGATTGCCCACGAAGGCCATGCTCCTGGTCCCCCTGATCACCTGGACAGTCAGCGGAGCGGAGACAGGCGCGGCGGAGACAGGGGTGGCGAGGACGACGCCTCCGTCCGTGTACTTCACCACCGCGAGCGGCCCGGACTCCGGCGGGATCGACGGGCCGAACTCCAAGCCCTGCGGGCCGGCGGCCTCTCCCGCGACGAGCCCCGTCTCACCCATGAGCACCTTCGGGTAGCGCCGCTCGGGCGAGAAGCTCGGGGGATCTCCCAGCGTGCCCTGCTCGGCCTGGGCCTCGTGGCAGCGCCCGTCGATGCCACACCGCCACTCCTCTGGGCACTGCTTGTCGCGATCCGCTTCGGCGACATCGAACTTGCAGGGGAAGGCGTTGCCCTCCTCCACCTTGAGCCCCCCCGTGCACGCCATCCACACGCCCAGCGCCACCAGGACCGAGCTCAGCGCCACCACGCTCCGCCGGGCGCTCATGGCAGCACCCCCACCACGGCCATGCCTCGCCCAGAGGGGACCAGCGCGACCCGCGGCCCCCCTTCCGGCGGCGGCATCAACCAGAGCCCCACGCCCACCAGCGCCGCGCCTGCTCCCATCAAGACCAGCGACACCGTCTTGTCCCTCCCCAACCGGTCGTTCTCCTTCTGGTAGAAGGAGAGCTCGCGGAGGTTGCCCGGCGTGCAGCTTCCCTCCTCGTCCCTGGCCGGACACAGCTCGTCGTTGAGCACCTTCTGCCGCGACAGGGCAATCAGCCCATAGACGCCGCCGCCCATGAGCGCCGCGCCGCCCCCCGCCACCAGCGAGTAGGGGACGAGCCGCGAGGCCTGCGGTGGCAGCGGCGCACCGCTCGCCTCCGCCGCGGCCCAGGGCATCAGCTGGCGCAGCGTCTCCACCTTCTTCGCCAGGCGCGTGCTGCGCCCCACCGGCCGGGCCTTCACCGTGTCCAGCATCTGCAGCGTCAGCTCGTAGGTGGAGCCCAGCTTGGACAGCGAGCCTGTCAGCACGTAGCGCGCCTGCAGCACCTGGCGCAGGTCCGTCGCGCACTGCGCGGGATCCTCGTCACAAGCGCCGAGGATCTGTCGCTGCCGCTCGCTGCTGAGCACCGTCTGCAGGTCCTTGTGGGAGATTACCTGGAACAGGCCGCGCTCACTGAGCGTCTGCACCAGGGCATCGGTGAGGGCTGCGGCCTCTTCCGCGGAGGCCCCCTGCGCGGTGAGCGCTCCCACCAGCAGCTGTGGCTTCTCGTCCGGCTTGAGGGGCGTGGAGGGTGTGCTCACCGTGGACTCCGTGCCCGCGAAGGCAGACAGAGCCCACAACCCCATGAGGAGTCCTACAGTCGCGCGCATGCCCCTCCCTCCGTGCCGGTGGAAGGAAGAACCCGCCCCCGCACGTCCAGTTGCGGGACTGTAAGCGGAATTACACTCCCGAGCGAGCCACGGCACGCGCCGCCTGGACGAGCCCCGGGAGATCCTTCACGTCCGCGCCCACCTCGCCCGCGGGCAGCACCGCGCGAGCTGGAGAGAACAACCGCGCGGGGGTTCGCGCCTGGCCTCGAAGGCGGATGAAGAGGTGCAGCGCCTCGCGCATGCGCTCCACGTCCGGGCCCGTCTCATCCTTGGCCCGGAGCGCCGCGGCCCACAGCCGTGTCCAGGCCAGCTCCTCGTTCCACACCCCGCTGGGGCGCGCCTGGGACAGCCGCGTCAGCTCGGCGGCCAGCTCGAAGAGGCCTGCCCGCCCCTCGCTCATGCCGGCCCTGGCCACCAGCCGCGCCTCCGGAGATACCTCGCTCGCGGCCAGCCACACCAGCAGCTCCGGCACCTCCCCTTCGCTGGCCACCACCGGGGAGAGCCGCGCCTCCAGCAGCTCGCCCAGCCGCTCGCGCGCCACGTCGTGCCAGAAGGCCGCATGCAGCAGCAGCTCCGGGCCGCTGCGAGGTGCCCGCACCGGCGCGCGGCGCACACGCCGCTGGAGGAAGGTGCGCACCCGGCCGCCCTCGTCGAAGCGCCTCAGCCGCTCCCACACCGCCCGCAGCGCCGCGTCCGCCAGGGGCAGCGCACGGCAGAGCGAGTCCGCCTCGGCGGCGTTGAAGGGCAGAGCCCCCTCGGGCGCGGGGCGCTTGAAGATGCGCTCGAAGACCTCGGCCGCGGCGCAGGCGGCGCGCAGCTCCGGGAGGTTGCGCGGCAGCACCTCCACGGCGCGGGCCCACGTGCGCCGCCCCAGGAGCGGGCCGGAGGCGAGCACCTGCTCCTCCAGCCGCAGCAGCGCCGCACCCAGGGAGTCCGGAGGCGCGCCGGGCGCCAACCTGCGCTTCACCGCATGGGCAACCTCGTCGCGCAGGTGCCGCACCTCCTCCACCAGCCTCACCGGGGCCAGCTCCTTGGGCCAGCCCTCGGCGGCGGCGCGGCGGCTCACGGCGGCCAGGGTGAGATCCACCTCGGGCTGCGCCAGGGCCACCTCTCGCAGCAGCTCCAGGTTCGCCCGGAGCCGATCCCGCCAGAAGAAGGCATTCAGCAGCCCCCGCAGGGCGCGGTAGCGCAGGCGCGAGGCCTCCAGGAGGTCCGCTCGGTCCTCCAGTCTCGCCCGCAGGGTGTCGGGATGGGTCGCCACGCTCCCCCTACTATAAGGAGGAGTCAGGCGGGTGGCAGGCCTTCCCCCCCCCAGGGCTGGCACCGGTGAACGAACAGGGGCCCCTTGGCAGGAACCTCCCTGTCCGGCGATGTTGACTGTCTGGAAACGAGGCCCCATGAAGCTCCTGTCGCCTGCCCTCGCCGCACTGACTGTCTCGCTCGTGGCCACACCGCCCGCGCTCGCCCTGGATCAGCGGCAAGCAGATGCCCTCTGTGCCGCGTGGAAGCTGGAATGCCCCGCGGGGGCCGCCTTCACCTCCACTGGCTCCGGGAAGGGAACCGGCGCTCTGGAGTGCAAGGTGAAGGGACGCCCGGTGAAGGAGGGCCCCTCGGTGACGTGCAAGGAAGGCGAGGCGCTGTCCTGGGGGGACTGGAAGGCCGGCAAGAAGCACGGCCTCCAGGTGACGATGCGCCCCAACGGCTCCTGGACGGAGGAGCGCTTCGCGGACGGGAAGCTGGAGGGGCGTTCCGTGGAGTACAGCGCCGAGGGACAGCTGCTGAAGGACATGCACTTCCAGGCCGGGAAGAAGCACGGTCCCGCACTCACCTACACGACGAGTGGGCAGCTGGCCTCCCAGGAGTTCTGGGACAAGGGCATCAAGGGCAAGAAGCCCGTGCCCGCCGCGGGTGCCTCGGCCAAGAGCCCCGCTGAGGCGAAGCCCAAGGCCCCGGCGAAGGCCACCCAGGGAAGCGCGGCTCCGGCGGCGGCAGGCGGTGAGGAGGCCACCGACGCGGCCCCGGCCGAAGAGGGCGAGGTCGCCGAGGAGAAGCCCAAGGCCCCCGCGAGCGAGGAAGAGGAAGCCCCCGCGAGCGAGGACGACTCGCAGGCGAACACCCCGCAGCCGTAGCGCCCGCTCCGCTCGGGAGGAGACACGGCGTGGAGGGAGGCTGAGCACCGGCCCCCCGCCGGACGTCAGACGCGCATGGGCATGACGACGGCGGTGAAGCTGCGGTCGCCCGGGGCGTGGATGACGCCGGGGCTGTGCTCGTCCCCCAGCTCGAAGGAGATCTCCTCCGTCTCCAGGACGGAGAGCACGTCGGTGAGGTAGCGCGCGTTGAAGCCGATGGTGATGTCCCCGCCTCGGTAGGCCACCTCGAGCACGTCCTTGGCCTCACCCAGGTCCGGGTTGTTGGCGGTGATGAGCAGCTTGTTCTGCTCCAGGCCAATGCGCACGGCGTAGCTCTTGTCCGCCGAGAGCAGCGCGATGCGCTTGAGGCTCTCGAGGAAGCGCACCTTGGACACCATCACCACCTTCTCGCCTTCCTTGGGGATGACGCGCTGGTACTCGGGGAACTGGCCGTCGATGAGGCGCATCACCATGGTGAGGCCCGGCTTCTTGAAGAGGGCCGAGTTCTCCGCGAAGCCCAGGTGACATTCGGCCTCGGGGGCCTCGTCCAGCAGGCGCTTGAGCTCCATCAGGCCCTTGCGGGGGATGATGACGCCGGCCTTCAGCTTGAAGTCGCCGTTCAGCTCGCGCTCGATGAGCGAGAGGCGGTGCCCGTCGGTGGCGACCATGCGCACCTTGCCGCCGGCCTGGGGCTCGAAGAAGACGCCGTTGAGGATGTAGCGCGTCTCGTCCGAGGAGATGGCGAACTGGGTCTTCTTGATCATCTCCAGCAGGACGGTGCCGGAGAGCTGGACCAGCGGAGCGTCCTCTTGCTTGGGGAGCTTGGGGTACTCCTCGGCGGCCATGCCGACGATCTTGAAGTGGGCCGAGCCGCTGGAGATGTCGACGTAGTTGTTGGGGAGCTTCTTGAGGGTGACCTGGGCGTCCGGGAGGTTCTGGACGATGTCGAAGACGTACTTGGCGCTGAGGGTGATGGCGCCAGGCTTGGAGACCTCGGCGGGGTGCTCGGAGACGATGCCGATGTCCAAGTCAAACGCGGTGACGGTGATGCCGCTCTTGGTGGCGTTGACGAGGACGTTGGCGAGGATGGGCATCGTCGTCTTGCGCTCCACGATGCCCTGAGCGCGATAGAGGGCCTTCTTCAGCTCGTCGGTGGCAATACGGAATTCCATCGGGTGGCTTCCTCAGTCCTCGTGAGACGACTCGTCCTTGAGGGGGTGTAGCCTGGGGGAAGGGGTGCGTCAACGAACCGACCTGCGGCTTTGTGTACTGGCATCCGAGCCCGGCCGATCCACGGCATGGCACGGCGCCCACCTGCTCGGAGATTCAGGTGGGACACGACTGGACGTGTAACAAATGCACATTGCCGTATACGGTTTCCAACCTCCCGCGTCACCTGATTTCTTCACGCCCTGGCAGGTAGGCTCCAGCGCCCCTCACCCGGCCGCCTCACGGGCGTTGGCGAGGAGCGCAGCCACCCCCAGTCTTCCTGCCCACTCATCCAGGTAGGAAGCGTCCAGCACCCCGGCGGACACCCGTAGCACCTGGACGATGTCTCGCCACTGGGAGGTGGAGTTCTCTCCACCGTCGCGGAAGCACAGCAGCTTGCGCAGCACCGTGTCCTCGGGACTCTTGATGGAGAGGCCGCGACCCTCCGGGGGCAGCACGATGCGACGGCGTCGCGCGAACTCACTCGCATCGAAGGGGCTCTCGCGGAGCATGAAGAGGTCCACCTTGGTCAGGCTGGGGAGGTGGAAGATGTTCCAGGAACCCCGCCGCGTGACGGCGTCGCGCAGGGCCTCTAGCGCTTCCCCCAGAAGGAGGGCCACACCGATAACAGCGGGCAGCTGGCTCACGTCAGTGCCGGGTGGGGCCCGAACAAGCGGAGCGCGACCGCCCGGCCATAGATTCTCTCGGCCAGCCGCACCCGGACCTCCGTCTCGTCCGCCTGAGGGTAACGCTCGCGAATGCCCGCCTCTGCCAGGTAGCGCACCGCCTCTGTCAGCGCTCCTGCCTTGAGCAGCCGGTCCGCAGGAGGCTGCGCGCGGAGCAGCTCGATGTATCGCGCTTGCTGGCGCGGATGGGTGTCCTGCTCCATGACCTGAAACATAGCGCTTCGCCGAGAGGCTGCCAGAGGCGTGATACCACCTCTCCCCCCATCGCATGACACTCAACCCTGGCCGCCCTATCCCTCCCCGAGCACCCAAGCAGGGCTGAAACCCGGACCCAGCGGCCTGCATATAAGGCACATGAGGAGACCCACCATGGACCTGCCAGCCACCGCGCCAGCGCCCGCCGCGAAGACGGACGAGGAGTGGAAGAAGCAGCTCAACCCAGAGCAGTACCGCATCCTCCGCAAGAAGGGGACCGAGCGGGCGTTCACGGGAGCCTACTGGGACCACCACGAGGCCGGGGTGTACCGGTGCGCCGGCTGCGGCAACCCGCTGTTCGCCTCGGACACGAAGTTCGACTCGGGCACGGGCTGGCCGAGCTTCTTTACCCCGGTGGAGGAGGGTCGTGTCGCCGAGCACGATGACAGCTCATTCTTCGTGCGGCGCACGGAGGTGGTGTGCAGCCGCTGCGAGGGCCACCTGGGACACGTGTTCCCTGATGGACCGGCACCCACGGGGCTGCGCTACTGCATCAACTCGGCGGCGCTGACGTTCGACAAGAAGGGTTGACCGCCAACACTCGCACTGGCCTCCCGGGCGCGGAGGACCGA
>NZ_DASPHO010000046.1:0-7860 GCF_035629615.1 Hyalangium sp.
CGAAGAAGAGCCCGCTGGAGGCGTACACCACGGAGCTCAACAAGGAGGCCAAGGAGGGGCGGATCGATCCGCTGATTGGCCGCGAGAAGGAGCTGGAGCGGACGATCCAGGTGCTGTGCCGGCGGCGGAAGAACAACCCGCTCTACGTGGGCGAGACGGGCGTGGGCAAGACGGCCATCGCCGAGGGCCTGGCGCTGCACATCCACGAGGGCCGGGTGCCGGACGTGCTGAAGGGCGCCACGGTGTACTCGCTGGACATGGGCTCCCTGCTGGCGGGCACCAAGTTTCGCGGCCAGTTCGAGGAGCGGCTCAAGGGCGTGCTCAAGGAGCTGCAGGAGCACCCCAACGCCATCCTCTTCATCGACGAGATCCACACCATCGTCGGCGCGGGCGCCACGAGCGGCGGCTCCATGGATGCGTCCAACATCCTCAAGCCGGCGCTGGCCAACGGGCGGCTGCGGTGCATCGGCTCCACCACGTACCAGGAGTTCAAGGGCTCCTTCGAGCGGGACAGGGCGCTGTCCCGGCGCTTCCAGAAGATCGAGGTGGGCGAGCCCTCGGTGGAGGAAACCGTGCAGATCCTGGAGGGGCTCAAGAGCCGCTACGAGGATCACCACGGGGTGAAGTACGACACGGAGGCCATCCGCGCGGCGGCGGAGCTGTCCGCCAAGCACATCAATGACCGGTTCCTGCCGGACAAGGCCATCGACGTCATCGACGAGACGGGCGCGGCGGAGAAGCTCAAGCCCGAGGGCGTGCGCACCGGCAAGGTGACGATGGCGGACGTGGAGAACGTGGTGGCGAAGATGGCGCGCATCCCCGCCAAGAGCGTCTCCGCTCAGGAGGGCGTGCAGCTGAGCAACCTGGAGAAGGAGCTGCAGGGCGTCATCTTCGGACAGGACGAGGCCATCCGGAACCTCACCAGCACCATCAAGCTGGCGCGCTCTGGACTGCGCTCGCCGGAGAAGCCCATTGGCAGCTTCCTCTTCTCGGGCCCCACGGGCGTGGGCAAGACGGAGCTGGCCAAGCAGCTGGCGGCGGTGCTGGGCGTGGAGTTCCTGCGCTTCGACATGAGTGAGTACTCGGAGAAGCACACGGTGAGCCGGCTCATTGGCGCGCCTCCGGGGTATGTCGGCTTCGACCAGGGCGGCCTGCTGACGGACTCCATCCGCAAGCACCCCTACGCGGTGCTGGTGTTGGACGAGATCGAGAAGGCCCACCCGGACCTGTTCAACATCCTGCTCCAGGTGATGGACCACGCGACGCTGACGGACAACAACGGCCGGAAGGCGGACTTCCGCAACATCATCCTCATCCTCACCACCAACGCGGGCGCGCGGGAGATGAGCACCAAGGCCATCGGCTTCGGGGACATCCAGGGGGCGGCGGACGCGTCGAAGGCGAAGAAGACCATCGAGCGGACGTTCACGCCGGAGTTCCGCAACCGGCTGGACGGGTGGATCCTCTTCAGCGGCCTGTCGCCGGAGGTGATCCTCAAGGTGGTGGACAAGGAGGTGGGCCTGCTCCAGAAGATGCTGATGGAGAAGAAGGTGAAGCTGGAGCTGACGGCGCGGGCGAAGGCGTGGCTGGCCGAGCACGGGTACGATCCGGCCTTCGGCGCGCGGCCCATGGCGCGGCTGGTGGACAACTCGCTGAAAAAGCCGCTGGCCGAGGCGCTTCTGTTCGGCGAGCTGAAGAACGGCGGGACCGCCCGCTTCGACGTCGAGGGCGAGAGCCTCAAGCTGAAGATCGAGCCCCTCGAGGTGGTGGCCACCGCGTAGGCCTCTGCGGTTCCTGAAGAAGGCTGCGGTCCTGAGTGGCTCCGGCATCCCGTGCCGGGGCCACTCGTGTTTTGAGGCTACTCCACCCGGTAGCTCTGCACCGCGCTGCTGAGCTGCTCGGAGATGATCTGCAGCGTGGTGGCCGCCTCGCCCGCAGAGCCGATGCGCGCCACCGTCTCGTCCATCATCTTCGACAGCTCGTTCACCGCCTGGGTGATCTGGCTGATGCCCACGTTCTGCTGGTTCACCGCCGCGGCGATCTGCCTCACCGCCGAGGCGTTGTCCTGGACGATGTTGGCCAGCTCCTTGAGGTTCTGTCCCGACGTGCGCACCTGCGTCAGCCCGGACTCCATGCGCTCGGCGCCGCGCTCCGTAATCCGCACCGCCGCGGCCACCGACGAGCCGATGTCGTCCAGCAGCTCGCGCACCCGGCTGGTCGCCTGGATGGACTGATCGGCCAGCGCGCGGATCTCTCGCGCCACCACCGAGAAGCCCTTGCCGTGCTCGCCGCTGCGCACCGCCTCGATGGCGGCGTTCAGCGCCAGCATGTTGGACTGGTCCGCCAGATCCTTCACCGTCTGGGTGATGCCGCCGATCTGCTGCGTCCGCTCCCCCAGCTCGACGATCTTCTGGGCGATCTCTCCCACCTGCTGACGGATGTCGTTCAGCCCCGCCATGGTCAGCTCGATGGCCGCCTCGCCAGAGCGGGCCAGCTCGTCCGCCCGCTCGGCCACCGCCAGCACGCTGGCGGCCTTCTGCGCCGCCAGCAGGGACGTCTGCTTGATCTCCTGCGCCGTCACCTGCGTCTGCTGCAGCGCCGCGGCCTGGCGGGACACCGTCTGGGCCTGCTCGCCGGCGGAGGTGTTGAGATGCTCGGTGGACTGCTTGAGCGCGTCCGCCGCCTGCTGCAGGTTGATCGTCACCTCGCGCAGCTTCTCCACCATCTGGCTGAAGCTGCGGGCGAGCCGCCCCACCTCGTCCCCGCTCGTCACGTGAATGGGGCGCGTGAGATCTCCGGACTCGACGATGTGGGCCGCCACGTCGGTGAGGTTCCTCAGCGGCCGGACGATCGTGCGCACGAACACCGCCGCCACCGCCACGCTGACCGACACCAACAGCAGCGCCAGCAGCAGCATCTCCTGGGGCAGCTCCGACGCCCTCTTCTCGATGTGGTCGCGAGAGATACCCACGTGCACCACACCGCGCCCGCCCACGAGCGGCACCGCGACGTCGATGGCGCGCGCCTGCCCCTGCATCGTCACCACCTCCACGGGGAGAATCCGGCGCGCCTCCGGCTCACTGGCCAGGCCCGTCGGAGAGATGCGGGCTGCGTTGAGCAGTGCGACGGGGGGAGCTCCCTGGAAGGTGTGAGCGAGGACCCGCCCCGAAGGATCCTCCACGTAGATGTAACGGACTCCCTCCTGCACGCGGAACGCTCCCACGAGCAGCTGCAGCGAGACTTCGTCGGAGCCCTCGGTGTGCTCGACGGCGCGCGTGAACCCGAGCGCGAGCGCGGCCCCCTCACCCGCGTGCGCTTTGAGGAGGCCCTCCTCCAGGCGCCGCGTGGCCACTGTCGTCAGGATGAGCGCCAGGACGGCGCTGATGCCCCCTGTCACCAGGATGAACTTGACGGACAGGCCGAGCGCAGGCCGAAACCGGAGCGACAATCTCACGAGAGCACCGCAATACAGAGAGAGGAGGATTCGTGCTGCGCCCCGGAGTTCATGGCCCGTCCCCACGAGGCGGCCGATCGAACGGCTTCAGGCAGCACTGGCGGATGAAGTCCGGCAAGGCGGAGAGCGGGAGGATCTGCTCGGTGGCACCGATGTCCAGCGCCGCCTTGGGCATGCCGAAGACCACCGAGGAAGCCTCGTCCTGCGCGCAGGTCACCCCCCCGCTCCGGCGGATCTCCAGCAGCCCTCGTGCTCCATCATCCCCCATGCCGGTGAGCACGCTTCCCCCCGCACGGCCCCCATAGACGCGCGCCAGCGAGGAGAGCAGCAGATCCCCCGAGGGGCAGGGTCCGCCACGCGTCCGGCCGAGCCGCGCGATCCCCCGGTCAATGGTGAGATCATGGCCATCCAGGGGGAAGTACACCTTGCCCGGCTCCAGCCGCTCGCCTTCCTTGGCAATCGTCACTGCCAGCGGCGTCACCTGGCTGAGCCAGCGCACCATGCCGGGGGTGAAGCCCTCGGTGATGTGCTGGGCAACCACCACGGGCACGGGCAGATCCTTGGGCAGCCGAGACAGGATCTCCGCCAGCGCGGGAGGCCCTCCGGTGGAGGCCGCCAGCCCGAAGATGTCCACGCGGGCGCCCTTGGAGAGCAGCGGAGGGACGACCTCCCGCCGCGACCGACGAGAGATGACAGGCACCTCCGCCATCAGGCAGATGGAGTTCACCAGCTCCCTGCCCCACTTGCGCAGCTCCTCACCGTTGCTCACATTGGGCTTGGCGATGAGCTCTAGCGCGCCAGCCCGGATCGCCTGGAAGCCCAGATCGGCCCCGCGATCCGCCACGGCGCTCACCACCAGGATGCGGGCAGGCGCGTCCGCCATGATGGCGGCAATGGCCCCGGGCCCGTCCAGCCCTGGCAGCAGCAGGTCCATGGTGATGACATCCGGCCGCAGCAGCCGGGCCAGCGACACGGCCCGGTTGCCATCACCCGCACGACCGACGATCTCGATCCTCGGCTCCAAGGACAGGAGCGTCGTCATCGTATTGACCATGGTGGGCGAGTCGTCCACCACCAGCACTCGAATGGGGCGATGAGTGTTCATGAGCGCCCTCCCCGCCGGCTCATGACGTCCATTACGACCTTCAGCAACTGGCCCTCGGCGCAGTCGCGCTTGCTCAGGAAGTCATCCGCGCCCGCGGCGCGCCCGCGCTCCCGCCCGGACTCATGGGTGGAGACGAGGATGACGGGCAGCTCCCGGGTATCCGGGCGCTCGCGCACGGTGCGGATGAACTCCTCGCCGTCCATCTCCTCCATCTCCAGATCGCAGATGACGACGTCGTAGCTGTCCGTCTGCAGGCGATCCAGGGCCCGCTTGCCGCTGGAGGCCAGGTGGACGACGAAGCCCCCCGCCTCGAGCATGGCCCGGTGCAGGGCCCGCGCGGTGAGCGAGTCGTCCACCACGAGCGCCCGGCGGTGCTGCGGCGCGGAGGCGGCCTGGGTCGCCGGCTCCGACACCAGCCAGCTCGGACGGAGGATGAGCATCAGCTCGCCGCGGCTGAGGGTGGCAGCCCCCTGGTAGGCGGGCACGTCCCGCACCTCCGCCGGCAGCGGGCGGATGACGAGATCCCGATCGCCCACCACCGCGTCCACCGCGAGCGCCACCCGCTTGCCCCCGGCGCTGATGACCATGAGCGGCTGCCCCTCTGAGGGCATGTGGGCGGCACGCAAGCCCAGGCGGGCCCCCAGGTCCACCACCGGGAGCATCTGCCCCTGGTACTCCAGCTGGGCACGCCGGCGCGTGACGCGCAGGGCGCTCATCTTCGTGAGCTGGGTGGCCTCCACCGCCAGCATGGGCAGGCCCATCTCCTGGTCGAACACCTTCACCTGCAGCACGGGCGAGCTGCCCAGCTCCACCGGCAGGGTCAGCATGAAGCGCGTGCCCTGCCCCAGGGTGCTGGCCACCTCGATCCGGCCCTGGAGCGTCTCCACCGCCGCGCGCACCGCGTCCAGCCCCACGCCGCGCCCAGAGGTGTCCGTCACGTCCGTGCGGGTGCTGAAGCCCGGGCGGAAGATGAGATCGCGGATCTGGTTGTCGTTCATCCGCCCCAGCTCCTCGGAAGAAGCCAGGCCGCGGAACTCGGCCATCTGGCGCACGCTCTTCACGTCAATGCCGCGCCCGTCGTCGCTGGCCTCGAGGAAGAGGAGGTTGCCTTGCTGCTCGATGCGAAGCGTGAGCGCGCCCTCGTGGTGCTTGCCCGTGCGCTCGCGCTCGGCGGGGGCCTCCAGGCCATGGTCCGCCGCGTTGCGCAGCAGGTGCACCAGCGCGCCGTTGAGCTTCTCCAGCAGCCGCCGATCCAGCGACACCTCCGCGCCCACCACGGAGAGCCGCGCCTCCTTGCCGAGCTGACGCGACAGATCCCGGACCATGCGCTGCAGGGGCTCGAGGATGGTGCGCACCGGCCGGGTGGTGATGGCCTTGAGGCCCTCCTCCAGCGCGTCGACGATGTCGGCCGTCTCCTCTCCGTCGGAGCGCATCGCGCGTCCCACGCCGGACAGCAGCGTGCGCGCCTCGGCCGTCTCCGCCAGCAGCCCCTGCCGGGCCAACAGCGCTACCACCTTCTCCAGCTCCCGGAAGCGCTCCTCCATGCGCAGGCGCACCTCACGCAGGCGCTCCACCTCGCGCATGAGCGTCGTCACCTGCCGCGAGCTCACACGCCAGCCAGCGCCCTCTGAGGTCTCCCCGTGGGTCTCGTCGCGCCCTCCCTCCATCGCGGCGGTCGCGGTGGCCGTGGAGGGACCGAGGGTGACGGGCTTCGCAGGCTTCGCGGGCGCGGGGGCCGCAGCAGGTGCGGCAGGGGCCGTGGCAGATGCGGCAGGAGACGCGGCGGCAGGGGAAGCGCCCGGCTCCGGGGCCGGCGCCTCGGTGACGAGCTGGGCGAGCGCGGCGGTGTAGTCCGGGAGCGAGTCCCCCCGCCCATCCGCGTGCGCGTGGACGCGCAGCATGAAGATGTCCAGGCCGTGCAGCAGCACATCCACCACGGGCCGCGGCATCTGCTGGACGCTGGCGCGCAGGGGGGCCAGCGCATCCTCCAGCTTGTGGGCGATCTCGCTCAGGTCCTGCAGCCCGAGGCTGGCAGCGCTGCCCTTGAGCGTGTGCAGATAGCGCCCCAGCCGCTGGTAGGCCTTGGTCAGCCCTTCGGTGTCCAGGACGCCGCGCTCCAGATCCAGCAGGTCCATGGTGACCTTCTGGCAGACCTCCTGCGCCTCGGCGGCAAAGCCCGCGACGAGCCCTTGCAGGAGCGGATCAACGCCCATGGCGCGCTCCCGCCCCACCGCGCATGAAGAGGCGCGCCGGATCAATGAGATGGACGAGCTGCTGCTGGCCGGGCTGCGCGCCGAAGAGGACCTCGATGATGGCCCCCTCGGAGCGGGCGCGCGCCGCCTCCACCGCGCTCACCGGGACGCCGATGGGGCGAGGGATGGCCTCGCAGTCCACGGCGCACAGCTCCCCGTCGCCGCGATCCACCACCAGGAGCACCGCGGGATCCTGCCGCCAGCCATGGCCCCCCAGCAGCGAGGCGAGGCTGAGGGCCGCCAGCACCTGGCCCTGGAAGCGCAGCACGCCAATGACGTGGGGTGAGGAGAGGGGCACGGGTGTCACCATCCGCAGCGGCAGCGCCGCGCGCAGCGCCTCGAGCGGCAGCGCATAGCGCTCCTCCCCCAGCGGGAACTCCGCCACCAGGAGCACCGCATCCTCACGGCTGGCGTCGCTCTGATCGAGCCCCCGCAGCCGCTTCGCGCGCTCCTCCAGGAGCTCGCGGACCTCCTGCTCCTGCGCCTCGTCCGGGAGCCGCGGCAGCAGATCACGCAGCTCACCCTCTTGAGCCTCTTCCGGAGGCCGTGGCGTGCCTTTCATTCAGCGGCTCCCAGGTTGAGGTAGGCGTCCGCGGACGCCTTGTAGAAGCGAGCGGGAAGCGACTCGGGCCCCTCGACGATCTGGTCCGGCGGCAGCACCGCAGCCCGGGCATGCACGGCCCGCATCAGCGGGTAGGCCGCGGAGCGTGACCCGCTGCGCTCGCGCAGCAGCGCCAGCTCCAACAGGCCCGGGAGATAGTCCGGGTACTGCCTCACCAGTGCCTCCAGCATACGGGTGGCCTGAGTCATGTCTCCCTGCTCGATGTGCTCGAGTGCCTCCAGGTGGAACTGCGAGGGGGTGCGCTGAGGAGCCGCGGGTGGACGAGGCGCCGAGGACGTCACAGCGGGCAACCCGGAGAGCGAGGGCATCCGCTGCGCCGGCAGGGCCCCGGGTGGCAGAGGGACAGGGGTCATCACGGACGGCCCCGAGCGCGAGGGAGGCCGCTGACCCGAAAGGGCCCCGGGCGGCAGGGGGACAGGGGTGATCG
>NZ_DASPHO010000047.1:0-15605 GCF_035629615.1 Hyalangium sp.
GCTGTCCTTGTAGACCTTGTGCGGAAAGCCGGCCACCGTCTCGCTCACGTCCACCGTCTGGTCGATGCCGTGCACGTTCGTCCACTGCTGCATCTGCTCGGCGAGGTTCATCGTCGCCACGGTGTAGTCGGAGGTGCCGTGCCAGAGGGAGACCTTCGGCCAGGGCCCGCTGTAGCCCGAGTAGGCGCCCCGCACCAGGTCACCCCACTGGGCAGGCGTCTTGTCCGCCCCCGGGCTCATGCAGGAGAAGGCACTCGTCATCGAGGTCGCGCACTTGTAGGGGATGCCCGCCATGACGGCCGCCCCGGCGAAGACGTCCGGGTACGTGGCGGCCATGACTCCAGTCATCGCCGCGCCCGCGGACAGGCCGGTGACGAAGACGCGCGATGCGTCAATGGAGTGGTCCGCCTTCATCTTGTCCACCATCTGCTTGATGGAGAGGGCCTCGCCCTGGCCGCGAGCGATGTCCCCCACCTCGAACCAGTTGAAGCAGCTGCTCGCGTTATTGCCGCTCTTCTGCTCCGGGTAGAGCACGTGGAACTTCAGCACGTCCGCCAGGGCATTCCACCCGGCCCCCTGGTAGGCGCTGGCCGTCTGCGTACACCCGTGCAGCGCCACCACCAGCGGCGCATTGGCGGGCACCCCGGCCGGCACGTACTTGTACATGGTCAGGTTGCCGGGGTTGGTGCCAAAGCTCGCTACCTGCGTCAGGCTCGCGCGCTGGGTGGTGAGGGCGGACTCCTCAGGGCTCTCCCAGGACTCTTCGGGCCCACCACAGCTCGTCGCAACAGCAGCCACCGCCACAAGCCATCGCAGCTTCACCGGGACTCTCGGGATCGTCATGACGCACTCCGGAATATGAGGGGTGATTCAGGACTACAGGTTCAGGGTAATGTCGTTTTGCCGTTTATTCCAGGGGTATTGGTGGATCTGTACTGCCCGTGGAACCCGGCCTACCGTGGCGCCTCTCTGAGCGGGGAGGCGCATGCCTCAGTACGACTTCGAGCTGTTCACGATTGGCGCAGGTTCGGGCGGTGTGGCCTCCAGCCGCCGGGCCGGCTCGTACGGAGCTCGGGTGGCCATCTGCGAGGAGGACCGCGTGGGGGGCACCTGTGTCCTTCGCGGCTGTGTCCCCAAGAAGCTGCTCGTCTACGGCGCCCACTTCCGTCACGACTTCGAGGATGCGGCCGGCTTCGGCTGGTCCGTCCCGGAGCCCACTCACGACTGGAAGAAGCTGCAGGCGGCCAAGGACAAGGAGCTGGAGCGGCTCAACGGCGTCTACAAGCGCCTGCTGCGGGACTCGGGCGTGCAGCTCATCGAGGGGCGTGGGCGGATCGTCGATCCTCACACGGTGGAGGTCGCCGGCCAGCGCTACACGGCGGCCCACCTCCTCGTGTCCACGGGCTCGCACCCGTTCCTCCCCGAGCTGCCCGGCATCGAGCACGTCCTCACCTCGGACGGTGCGCTCAGCCTGAAGGAGCTGCCGCGCCGGGTGATCATCGTCGGCGGGGGCTACATCGGGGTGGAGTTCGCGGGCATCTTCAACGCCATGGGCGTCAAGGTGACGATGCTCATCCGCGGCGACACGCTGCTGCGCGGCTTCGATGACGACGTGCGCGCGTTCCTCACGCAGGAGTTGCGCAAGAAGGGGATCGACATCCGCTCCGAGGTGTTCGTGCGCGACATCGAGAAGCGCTCGGACGGGACGCTGAGCGTGCTCACGCGGATGGGGGACACGCTCGAGGCGGACGCGGTGATGTTTGCCACGGGACGTGTCGCCCACACGAAGGGGCTGGGGCTGGAGGAGCTGGGGGTGAAGCTGGACGCACGGGGCGCGGTGGTGGTGGACGAGGGCTCGCGCTCCTCCGTGGAGAGCATCTACGCGGTGGGGGATGTGACGGACCGCCTCAACCTCACGCCGGTGGCCATCGCCGAGGGCCGGGCACTGGCGGAGACGCTCTTCAACAACAACCCGACGCGGATGGACCACTCGGGGGTGCCGTCCGCGGTGTTCAGTCAGCCGCCGGTAGGGACGGTGGGGCTCAGCGAGCGCGAGGCTCGCGAGCTGTACGCGGAGGTGGACGTGTACGTGTCCAGCTTCCGGCCCATGAAGCACACGCTGAGCGGCCGGGAGGAGCGGTCGATGATGAAGGTCATCGTCGAGCGCGCCAGCGGACGGGTGCTGGGCTTCCACATGGTGGGCGTGGACGCGCCGGAGATCGTCCAGGGGCTGGCGGTGGCGCTCAAGTGCGGTGTCACCAAGAAGCAGCTCGACTCCACGGTGGGCATCCACCCCACGGCCGCCGAGGAGTTCGTCACCATGCGGGACAAGCGGCAGTGATATAGCCTCTCCTCCATGGTCTCTGCTCTCTTCAACCCGGCCCGCTGGAAGGAAGTCGAAGGCTTCAAGTTCAAGGACATCACGTTCCACCGGGCGGTGGATCAAGGCACGGTGCGCATCGCCTTCCACCGGCCCGAGGTGCGCAACGCCTTCCGGCCGAAGACGGTGGACGAGCTGGCCACGGCGCTGGACGCCACCCGCTTCATGACGGACGTGGGCTGTGTGCTCATCACCGGCAACGGGCCCTCGGCCAAGGACGGCGGGTGGGCGTTCTGCTCGGGCGGGGACCAGCGCATCCGCGGCAAGGATGGCTACAAGTACGAGGGCGACGAGGGCAAGGCGGACCCTGCGCGCCTGGGGCGCCTGCACATCCTCGAGGTGCAGCGGCAGATCCGCTTCATGCCCAAGGTGGTCATCGCCGTGGTGCCGGGCTGGGCGGTGGGCGGCGGGCACAGCCTGCACGTGGTGTGCGACCTGACGCTGGCGAGCAAGGAGCACGCCGTCTTCAAGCAGACGGACCCGGACGTGGCCAGCTTCGACAGTGGGTATGGCTCGGCGCTGCTGGCGCGGCAGGTGGGCCAGAAGCGGGCCCGGGAGGTCTTCTTCATTGGCCGCAACTACACGGCCGAAGAGGCCTTCCAAATGGGCATGGTGAACGCGGTGGTGCCCCACGCGCAGCTCGAGGACTTCGCGCTGGAGTGGGCCGCCGAGATCAACACCAAGAGCCCCACGGCCATCAAGATGCTCAAGTACGGCTTCAACCTCCCGGATGACGGGCTGGTGGGCCAGCAGCTCTTCGCCGGCGAGGCCACGCGCCTGGCCTACGGCACCGAGGAGGCGCAGGAGGGCCGCGACGCCTTCGTCCAGAAGCGCAAGCGCAACTTCTCGCGCTTCCCGTGGACGTACTGAGCCCTCAGCGCGTGTCGGCCACGCACTGGCCGTTCTCGCACCGCAGGTTCGAGAAGGAGACGCACTCCACCTGGGCGCCCCCGCAGCAGACCTCCTGCGCGGAGTCGTTGATCTCCGTGGCGCGGGAGGCGTTGACAGGCCGGCCACACAGGCACTGAGCCGAACCAGCGAGGACACACGTGTCCCCTGGGGCGCAGGCGGTGGCCTCCTCCACTTGCTGATGAAACTCCTCTGTGGACAGACAGCAGCCGGAGAGGAACACGAGCGACGCGAGGATGAATGGGCGCATGGGGTGGAGTCGTGGCACATCCTGCCGGAATTGCTCGGCAGTTCGCCTACTGCGTGCACCAGATGAACCTGCTGGGGCTGGCCACCTGTCAGGTCACTGAGTACAGCGAGAGCTACAACCTGCTGGGCCAGTGCTCGGCGAGCACGTACCACATCATCACCTGGACCTGCTGCCCGCAGGAGTCCTTCACAGGCAGTGGTGTGCTCTGCGGACCTGCGGCGCGCCCTGGCCGAACCTGTATGCTTGTCTGACAGGTTGGTCTGGTTCGCCCCGGCCAGGGTTTCAGGAGAGGGGGTTCATCAATCCCGCCTGGCTCAGCGTCTCATGGACGCGAGCCGCCAGCGCGACGTGCT
Source organism: Hyalangium sp. (assembly GCF_035629615.1). Taxonomy (GTDB): domain Bacteria; phylum Myxococcota; class Myxococcia; order Myxococcales; family Myxococcaceae; genus Hyalangium. The sequence continues at coordinate 3,893 of NZ_DASPHO010000047.1, forward strand.
CGGGGTTGCTTGCGGTGAAGCGCTCGGGGGTGAGGATGACGAGCGAGCCCTTGTCCACAAGGGGCTCGACGTGTACCGGGGGTGGCAGAGGCGGCACCGGGCCGAGGTGGTGCGGGAAGTACATGACCCATCCCACGAACGTGCCCACTTTGGCGCGCTCTGACACCAGCTCGCGGTGAGCGTGGGAAGTGGCAAGACCTCTTTCGGGCTCCCACGCCAGGACCATGGCGCGGAGGATGTTCGCCAGCATGGGCGCACTGACGAGTTGCTCCAAGGGGTCTCCCGCGGATGGCAGGTTCAGTACCGAGGCGTTGGGTCCCATGGAGTCTGCATGGCCTCCACATTTGACAGTAAGGCTCGCGAGCTCGCGTGGCGGCGTATCCGGCCATTGGCCACTGTCCGCGAAGATGCGGAAACCGAGATCTTCGATGGGGCTGCCCTCGTCGTTGCGGGTGCTCCCTTGAGAGAAGAGCTCTCGAAGCGTGGGAGCATCCAATGGGAGGGGGACAGAGGCTTGTTTGCGTGAGTGCGGCGGCTTGAACCAATGCGCGAGATGGGGGCCGTGCCTCGCCATGATGTCAAAAAAGGTCTGAGCACGGCGAGCGCACTCCTCAGCGGATTCCTTGCGTGCTCCCCAATAGGCTCCCGCGTAATAGGTCTCGATCATGCAGGCTGTTCCTCAGGGCTGCATCGGTGTGTGAATGACCTCGATGGCATCAAGATACTCATTGTCTCGGAGCAGTTTGCGGATGGCCCGTGCTGCCTTGGACTCTGCGACATGCCACAGGATGGGTATACCCTTCGCTACGCGTCGCTGCCGGTCGGCGTTGCTGAGCAATTCTCGTGCGCCCGTCTCCTTGAACCAGGGTTGGGGTTCCAGGGTATCGAGGAACTTGTTGTCGTAGTTGGGTCCCTTGCCGTCCACCAGGGTACCGTCCTTGAAACCGTCGAAGTCGTACTTCTCTCCTGCACGCTCGACTCTATAGACCCACCCCTCCGGAGCGCCTGCGACCTGACTCTGGTACTTGCGAGCCCCAGGCTTCATGCCCTCGCCCTTGCGCACCCATTTGCCGGGCCCGCCCATAGGAGGAGTCCATCGCTTGCTTCCCGAGTCGCCGCTCCCGCTGCCCGTGCCCCGAGCGGACATGTGGAGGATGAGGAGGGCTCCTGTTCCCGTGCTGACAGCCGTCACCAGGGACTGGGCAGGAACAGCCACCCGGCTCACGGCCAGAGTTCCCTCGGCGGACAGGGTGAGCACGGGCACACCCAGCCGGCTGAACCGGCCGACCGCAGAAGCCGCTCGCGCGCTGCCCGCTCCCGCCGTGCCGCAGGTGATAAGCACGTTGGTGAGCAGGCGTGACACGTCGCGCACCTGCTCTCCGCTGGGAATGGAGCGGAAGTGCTCCCAGGACTCGGGAGAGTTTTCGATCAGGGCATGCACCGACGAAGGCAACTGAGCCAGCCCCTCCAGGCTCTCGCCAGGGTGAAGCACCAGGGAGACGATGCCGGTGACGGTGTCGGCCACGGCCAGTCCGGCGCCCTCGACCGCCGGTCCCAGCACCTCGTCATCCGGATTGAAGATACCGGCTACGCGTGCATCTGGATGGCGTGTCAGCGAGCCATCCACCGAGTAGAGGAAGCGTCGCTGCACCACCGTGTAGAAAGGCCCGACCTCGAAGCCCTCGGAGCGCAGGGCCCCGTCCTCCAAGCGTACCGTGTCGACGTATTGCAGGGCCTCGCCGGTGGTGGCGAGCACGAGGTAACCATCCGGGCGCAGCACCAGCAGAGAAGCAAACCGGTGCATGCGCTCGTACAGTTCCCGGCGGGAGACGGTCTCCTCGCCCGTGACAACTTCCCACAGCAGGTGTGAGGCCATGCGCCAGGGGCCGAAGTCCCGCATCTTCACGTCAGCCGACAGCAACCAGGAGAGCAGCTGCAAGGCTTCATCCTGGGTGATGCGGTGACCGTCCTTGGGGAGCGCATGCGGCGGTACACCCGCTCGCACCATCAAGCCCTGGAAGTAGTCCACATCCATGACAGACGACTGAATGGGACCCAACGTATCCCGGGAGCCGGAACGCTTGCCAGGAGCGTCTCCGCGCCGGGCGTTGATCGCGTAGGTGCCCGGGAGCGGTGTGGTGCAGGAGAAGAGTCCCAGCAAGAGTACGGCGAGCAGGCTCGTGGCCATGGCAGGGCACCCGTGCCGCGCATCGCAGCTGAGGACGGAGGAGGACTTGATCGCCATGGGCTATCTCTTTCAAACGACGTGAGCCGAGAGAAGGACTAAAGCCGCAGAGTACCGCGAGAGCTACAACCTGCTGGGCCAGTGCTCGGTGAGCACGTACCACTCCATCAGCTGGACCTGCTGCCCGCAGGAGTCCGCGCTGGCAGCGGCGTCCTCGGCAGAGTGGCAAACCTTGCCGGGTGCTACCTGCAATCATTGCTGGGGTCGGCAGACCTTGCCACCGAAGAGGCCGCGTCCCACTCTGCGAACCTGGCGGCACGTGGCTTGCTCTCCCTTGAGGAGTCTGGCGGCGGGGTGTTTCGAAGAACCCCTTCCTCCGCCGGCCCTTTCTTCTCCCGAGGAGTTGCCATGCGCATTTCCTGCCCACTGAGGTGGGCCCCGAGCGTCGAGTTGGCAAGCCTGCTCTCATCGCAGTACTCGCGGATCCGAGTCGCCGCGAAGGCCTACATCAACACGATCTTCGGCCCGGCCTACCACCCGGTGATAGGCACTGTGCGGATCCTCGATCCGCCGCCTGAGCCGCCCAAGTAGCCGCTGGCCCTGTGTCGGTGCAGCGCCTCACGCTGCGGTCTTGTGGAAGCGCCGCGAGGCCACGGTCAGCACGGCCGCGCCGAAGAGGGCCAGCAGCAGCAGCTGGCGCCAGAGGTCCGCGAGGCTGGCGCCCTTGAGGAGCACCCCGCGCAGCACCTCTACGTAGTAGCGCACCGGGTTGAGCCAGGTGAGCCACGCCAGCCAGTCCGGCATGGCGCGCAGGGGCGTGAGCACGCCGGACAGCAGCACCGCCGGCAGGAGGAAGAGGAAGCCCCCCACGAAGGCCTGCTGCTGCGTGCGGCTGAGCGTGGCGATGAGCAGCCCCACGCCCAGCGTGGACATGACGTACAGCAGCGTCGCGCCCGCCACCAGCCACAGGTTCCCTCGGAGCGGTACCCCGAACACCCACGCTCCCACCGCGAGCGCCAGCCCCACGTCCACCAGCCCGATGACGACGAACGGCGTCACCTTGCCCACCATGAGCACTCCCGGCCGCAGCGGCGTCACCTGGAGCTGCTCCAGCGTGCCGCTCTCGCGCTCGCGGGCCAGGCCCATGGACATCGTCACCGTGGTGACGATGAGCAGCAGCATGGCCATGATGCCGGGCACCACGTACACGGCTGTGGACAGCGTCGGGTTGTAGAGCACCCGCGGCACCAGCTCCACCGGGGGGCTCGGTGGAGCCTCTCCGCGCGCCTGGGCCTGCTCCCGCATGCGCTGCACTGACCGCTCTGCCGCATGCAGGGCCACGGCGTTGGCCGCCGCCGCAGAGCGCACGGGATCCGAGCCATCCACCAGCGCCTGCACCTGCGCGCGCTCTCCGCGCAGCAGGTTGCGCTGGAAGTCCGGGGGAAACACCAGCGCCACCGCGGCCTCGCCGTTCTCCAGGAGCTGCTCGGCGGCGCGCTCGTCCAGAGGCTCTGCCGTGAGCTCCAGCGTGTCGCTGGCGAGCAGGCTGCTCGAGTGCGCACGGCTCTCCTGGGAGCGGTCTCGATCCACCACGGCGGTGGGCACGTGGCGCACGTCGAAGTTGACGGCGAAGCCCAGGACGAAGAGCTGAATCAGGGGCGCGACGGTGAGCAGCGCCAGCACGCGCTTGTCGCGCACCGTCTGCCTCACCTCCTTCACCACCACCGCACGGTACTGCACCAGGAGTGGGTGCATGGCTCGGTCCTCCTTTCAGTCCAGCCGCCGCTGGAAGCGGCCCATGGCGGCCGCCAGCATCAGCGCCGCGAAGAGTGTCAGTGCCACGAGCTGCGGCCACAGCTCGGCAAAGCCGTTGCCGCGCAGCAGCACGCCGCGCAGCGTGTCCACGAAGTAGCGCGCGGGGATCAACGTGCTGAGCAGCCGCAGGAGCAGCGGCAGGTTCTCGATGGGGAAGATGAAGCCCGACAGCAGCATGGAGGGCAGCACGGACGTCATCGTGGCCAGCTGCGTGGCCACCACCTGGTTGCGTGTCACCACGGAGATCAACAACCCCTGGCCCAGCATGCCGATGAGGAACAGCAGCGCGGCCAGCCCCAGCGTCCCCAGGTTGCCGCGCACTGGCACGCCGAACACCCACGCGCCCACGGTGAGCACCAGCAGCACCTGCAGCAGCCCGATCCCCAGGTAGGGCAGCAGCTTGCCCACGACGATCTCCAGCCGGCCTACCGGCGTGGCGAAGAGCTGCTCCATGGAGCCGCGCTCCCACTCGCGCGCCACGGTGAGCGCGGTGATGAGCACCGCGACAATGGCCAGCAGGTACGACGCCAGGCCCGGCACCAGGTACAGCGCCGACTTCCCCGTCGGGTTGAACAGCGTGCGCACCCGCACCTCCAGCGGTGGGGCGGGCAGGGACAGGCCCGGAGGCCCGAACCGCTGGGACGCCGCCTGCGCCAGGGCCTGCGCCTTCCCGAGCGCCTGGGTCGCCGTGTTGCCGTCCGCTCCGTCCAGCAGGAACTGCACCTGGGCACTGCCGCGCGCCACATCGCGGGAGAAGCCACGCGGCACCACCAGCACCGCTACCGCGCGTCCTTGCCGCAGGGCCCCTATCGCCTCTTCGGGAGAGGGGGCTTCCTGGACGACGGTGAACTCGTGGGCCGCGGTGAAGTGACGGACCAGCTCGCGCGAGGCCTCGCTTCGATCCTGATCCACCACCGCCAGCTCCAGATGGTCCACGTCGAAGCTGATGCCAAAGCCGAACAGCACCAGCATCAGCACGGGCATTGCGAGGGCCAGGTACAGGGTGCGCACGTCGCGGCGGATGTGCTGCACCTCCTTGCCTGCCATGGCGAGGGTGCGGCTCAGAGTGCGGCGGAGGACGGAGGCGTCCATGGCGCGTCACTCCTTCCTGCCTGCGGACGAGGTGAGGGCCAGGAAGACGTCATCGAGCGTGGGTGCGGCCTCCTCCAACTCCAGCGGCTCCACTCCCCGTGCTCGCAGCAGGCGCGCGAGCGTCTCCGCGGGCATGCGCGCTGGATCCACCCGCACGGTGGCTCCGGCTCCGAAGCGGCTCACGTCCAGCACTCCCGGCTCGCTCTGCAATCCCTCGAGCGCTCGCGACAGGCCTGGACCTCGCACCTCCAGCACCCGCCCCGGTGCGTGCGTCCGCTTGAGCCCTTCCGGTGTGTCCAGCGCCACCAGCTGCCCGTCCACCATGATGCCGATGCGCGCGCAGTACTCCGCCTCATCCATATAGTGGGTGGTGACGAAGACGGTGGTGCCCTGCGCGGACAGCTCGCGGATGAGCTGCCAGAAGCCGCGCCGCTGCAGCGGGTCCACTCCCGCGGTGGGCTCGTCCAGGAAGACGATGCGCGGGCGGTGTAGCACGGCGCTCGCCAGCGCCACGCGCTGCTGGAGGCCACCGGGCAGCTTCCCCGTCACCTCATTCTGCACGGGCGCCAGCTGCATCCGCTCCAGCATCTCGTCGATGCGCGCGTGCAAGGGGGCGCCCTGCGCCCCGTAGGCCGAGGCGAAGAACTCCAGGTTGTCCCGCACACTCAGGTCCAGGTAGAGCGAGAAGCGCTGGGACATGTAGCCGATGCCGCCCTTGACGCGCTCGGGCTCGCTCGCCACGTCGAAGCCCGCCACCCGCGCGTGGCCTCCCGAGGGCTTCAGCAGCCCACACAGCATGCGGATGGTGGTGGACTTGCCGGCGCCGTTGGCCCCCAGGTAGCCGAAGATCTCCCCCGCCTCCACGGAGAAGCTCACGTCGCTCACCGCGGTGAAGCCGCCGAAGCGGCGCGACAGGTGCTCCACCTCGATGGCGCTCATGCGGCCCTCCCGCGGATGAGCTCCAGGAACACCGCCTCGAAGTTGCCGGGGGCCACGCCATGCTCCCGGGCCAGCTCGCGCGGCGCACCCTCGGCGATCACCTCACCCGAGTACAGCAGGCCTACGCGGTGGCAGCGCGCTGCCTCGTCCATGTACGGCGTGGACACCACAAGCGTCATGCCCTCGTGCACCAGCCCGTAGAGCAGCTCCCACAGCTCGCGGCGGCTCACCGGATCCACACCGTTGGTGGGCTCGTCCAGCAGCAGCACGCGCGGCCGGTGCAGCAGCGCGCACGCCAGCGCCAGCTTCTTGTACATGCCCCCGGAGAGTGCGTCCGCCCGCCGGTCCGTGAAGCGCTCCAGCCGGGTGATGGAGAGCAGGCGCTCGCGCCGCGCCTGGAAGTCCCCGGAGGACAGGTCGAACAGGCGCGCGAAGAAGCGCAGGTTCTCGTCCACGCTCAGGTCGCCATAGAGGCTGTTGCGCTGGGGCACCAGCCCGAGCTGCTCGCGCACCGGGCTGCGCGGGTGAGCGGGATCCGCTCCCAGGACAAGCACGCGGCCCTCATCCGGGCGCATCAGGCCCGCCAGCATGCGGATGGCTGTCGTCTTGCCCGCGCCGTCCGGGCCCACCAGCCCGTAGACCTCGCCGCGGGGCACCCGCAGGGACACTCCGCGCAGGGCCTGGGTGGCGCCAAAGCTGCGACGCACGCCGGACAGCTCCAGCTCCACCTCGGGCGTGCTCATGGCCGTCGCTCCGCTACCGCCGTTGAGCGCTCCGAGAGGGTGATCTCCACCGGCATGCCGGGGAGCAACAGCCCCTCGGGATCCTCAATGCGGACCTCAACGGGGTAGACGAGGCGATCGCGATCGGTGCGCGTCTGCACGTTGCGCGGGGTGAACTCGGCCTTGGGCGCCACGGTGATGACGCGGGCAGGGAAGGTGCGATCGGGGTACGCATCCGCGCGCACGGTGGAGGGCTCGCCGGAGCGGACGGAGGACAGCTCCGCGTTCGGCAGATAGAAGGTGGCGCGAGGGTTGCTCGTGTCCACCAGCCGCGCGAGCACCGTTCCGGGCAGGGCCAGCTCGCCCACGTCCAGCGCGAGGGTCTCCACGGCTCCCGAGAGCGGTGCGCGCAGCTCGCACTCGGCCACGGAGAGGCGCGAGCGACGCACGGAGGCCTCGGCGGCCTGGACGGCCTGGGCGGCGGCCAGGGCCTGCTCATGGCTCGCCCGCTGCTGCTCGGTGGCGGCGCGCGCCTGGCGGCTTGCGGCGGAGTTCGAGTGCCGGGAGGCGGCCAGCTGCTGGCTCAGCGCCTCTGCCTGGGCTCGCGCCTGATCACGGGCGGCGACGGTGACGGCGTCTCCCATCAGCTCCATGCGCTCGGCGTGGCGGGCAGCGAGGCCGTGCTGCGCGGCGAGCGACTCGATCTGAGCCTGGGTGCCATCGGCCTGCGCGGCGACGGCCTCGCTCGTTCGGAGGGAGGCCAGCGCAGAGGCTTCGGCGGCGTGGGCCTGGGCGCGAGTCATCTCCAGCCGTGCCTCCGCCTCGGCGAGCAGGGCCTCCGGCTCCGCGCACTCCAGGGTGGCGAGGAGCGCACCCTTCTCCACGCGGGAGCCCTCCTCCACGTGGAGCGAGACCACGCGCGCATTGAGCCGGGAGCGGACGTCCACGACGGTGCCCTCCACCACGCCCGAGCCACCCGGTGGGCCTTCCGCCGCACGCCGGTCGCGCACCAGCCTCAGGCCCAGCAGGGTGCCCAGCAGGACGACCAGGACGATGAACAGCACGACAGCGCGGCGCATGCTCCCTCCTCTGGCCTCGGCGGGTGGGGCCTGGGCTCGAGGAGAGCGACAGCAAGGGACATGCCGGTGGCGCTCTGGGAAGGAGGACGGAGAGCGGCCGCCGGGGGTTCGCGCGGGGCCCCTGCCGGAGATCCGGCACCTCCGTCCGGGATCCCGACGGCTCCTCGCTCCTCTCTTCGAGGGAGAGCCCGTGGCACCGCCATTGCTCTCCTGAGGTGCTGGCACATCCCGTGCCTCATCTCCGGCAGAGGCTCCATGTTCAGCCTGCTCCTGTACGTCTATTCGCCCTTCAGCGTCCCTCGGAAGGGCCACCCCCGCAGGGGCTCCGCAGTGAGGCGGCCTGCGGAGCCTCCTGGGGCCCCGTCGTCCGCACCCCCCTCCTCGGGCACCCGCGAGACGGTCAGGGGTTCCCGGAAGCGTCGCACAGCGAAGGGTGTGTCGCTGCGCGCCATTGAAGGAGGCCACACGGGCGTGCCATGAAACGCTCCAGGCCGAGAGCGGAGGGTGTCGTGTACTCGCAGACGCTGCGCAACTTCGACGACATCCAGATCAAACACCTGGGGCGGACCTTCGGGCGCATGGTGCGAATGCGCCTGCGCGTGGGCGTGGTCATCGCGCTGCTGGCGCTGGGGGCCACCCTGCTGGACCCCGTGCCTTGGAGGCAGGTGTGGGTGGGCCTGGTGGTGCTCTGCGCAGGCGGGTTCTCCCTCTACGAGGCACGCCGCTATGCCCGCGAGGGCTTCACCGCGCGCAGCATCCCGCTCAACATCTGGGTGGGCCTGCTCATCCAGCAGAGCATGGTGCTGGGGACGGGAGGAATCACGAGCCCGGTCCTGCCCACGCTCCTCCCGGTGGTCTTCATGGGCAGCATGGCCTCCCAAGGGCAGCGGCAGCGCTGGTGGCTGCTCGGGGCGGGGCTGGTGGCGCTCACGGCCATGGCCGTGGCTCAGCTCAGCGGGTGGCTGCCCGGGCTGCCGCTGCCCTACCTGGGCTCGCCCCCGCCCGTGCTGCTCGGGGTCGGTGTCACGGTGCTGGGGTTGCTGTGCATGGGGGCGACTTTCATCGGCGCTGCGCTGCGTCGCACCTTCGACAACATGCTCGCCGAGGCGCTGGCCCACCGAGACGAGCTGCTGGCCGTGCACCGTGCCCATGCGCGAGAGCTGGAGGCCCTCTCCGCCGAGATTGCTCACGAGCTGAAGAACCCGCTGGCCACGGTGAAGGGGCTCACCCAGCTCATGGCGCGTGAGCCTGGACGGGCCCAGTCGGCCGAGCGCCTGCAGGTGCTGACGGCGGAGGTGGCGCGCATGCAGGGTATCCTGGAGGAGTTCCTCAACTTCTCCAGGCCCCTGGTGCCGCTGGCGGTGAGCGCCGTGGATCTGGTGGCGCTGTGCGATGAGGCGCTGATGCTGCACGAGGGCCTGGCGGGTGAGCACGGTGTGCAGCTCGAGCGGATGGGCTCGGGGCCCGTGATGGCGGCGTGCGATCCGCGCAAGGTGAAGCAGGTACTCATGAACCTGCTGCACAACGCTCTCGAGGCGAGCCCTCGGGGCAGCCGGGTGACGGTGAGGGTGGAGACCACGCCGTCGGGCGACGCGCGGGTCTCCGTGCGAGATGAGGGGCCAGGGCTCTCCCAAGAGCTGGCGGGGCGAGCCTTCGAGGCGGGGGTCACCACCAAGGCCCGGGGCTCCGGGCTGGGGCTGACCGTGGCGCGCGCGCTGGCCCGGCAGCATGGGGGCGAGGTGACGCTGGGGGGCGGGCCGCAAGGTGGGTGCGTGGCGGAGCTGCTGCTTCCGCGGGAGCTGCCCGCGGGTGTCCTGGGGCCCGTGCGAGAGGTGGCTCATGCCTAGGAGTCCTGCGGAGGGGGCCCACCCACGGATCCTGGTCGTGGATGACGACGCGGGTGTGCGCTACACGCTGCGAGAGACGCTGGCGAGTCTCTCGGGCGTGGAGGTGGACGAGGCGGCGGACGGCGAGATCGCCCTGGAGCGGCTGTCAGCGCACCCCTGCGAGCTGGTGATCACCGATCTGCGGATGCCGCGAATGGACGGGCTGGAGCTGGTGCGGCGGCTGCAGAAGCTGCCCCATCCGCCGCGGGTCATCGTCATCACCGCGCACGGCTCGGAGCGCTACGCGGTGGAGGCGATGAAGGCGGGGGCGTACGACTACTTCCGCAAGCCCTTCGATGTGGATGAGCTGCTGGCGGTGGTGGGCCGCGCGCTCGAGGCGGTGCGGCTGCGGCACGACAACGAGCGGCTGGCGGGAGAGCTGAACCTGTCGCGCTCGCTGGTGTTCGTCTCGGAGGCCATGAGCCGGCTGGCGCAGCTCGTCCAGCGAGCAGGGCCGCGAGACGTCACGGTGCTCATCGCCGGAGAGAGCGGCACGGGCAAGGAGCGGGTGGCGGAGGCGCTGGTGAGGGCGTCGCCCCGCGCGGCTCGGCCCTACCTGCGCTTCAACTGTGCCGCGCTCACCCAGGAGCTGGCGGAGGCGGAGCTGTTCGGGCACGCCCGGGGAGCCTTCACGGGAGCGCACCGGGATCGGCAAGGGCTGTTCCGCGAGGCGGACGGGGGCACGCTGCTGCTGGACGAGGTGGGGGAGCTGGCGCTGCCGCTGCAGGCGAAGCTATTGCGGGTGCTCCAGGAAGGCGAGGTGCGGCCGGTGGGGGAGGATCGGGCGTTGAAGGTGGACGTGCGCATCATCGCCGCCACGCACCGGGATCTGCGGAAGCTGGCCTCGGAAGGGCGGTTCCGCGAGGACCTGTACTACCGGCTCAACGTGGTGCAGCTGCGCGTGCCACCCCTGCGCGAGCGCCCCGAGGACATTCCGGTGCTGGCGCGCATGTTCCTGGATCGCTTCAGCGACCGGTTCCACACAGGGCCGCTGAAGGTGCCTCCGGGGTTCTTCGAGCGGCTGCTCGCGTGGCCCTGGCCGGGCAACGTGCGCGAGCTGGAGAACACCTTGGAGAGCCTGGTGGCGCTCTCGAACGAGGGGGAGCTGGACCTGGAGCTGCTTCCGGCGCCGTCCTCCGCGCCGGCAACTGCAGGAGCGACGGCGGCAGGGCCCATCGTCGAGGAGCAGGCCCGAGCGCAGGCGGGCCCGGTGGGCCTGGGGCTCAAGGGGCGTGTGGAGGCTTACGAGCGCGGGCTCATCCTGGATGCGCTGCGGCTGTCTGCGGGCAACCGCAGCGAGGCCGCGCGGCGGCTCGGCATTGGCCGCGCGACGCTGCACGACAAGCTGCGCAAGTACGGCATGGATGCGCCACCGGCTTCTCCGGGAGAGGACGCGCCGAGCGAGTGAGCGAGGTCAGCCCAGCACGGAGACGGTGACACGGCGCCGATGGGGCGAGGTCCGGTGCTCCCACACGTAGAGGCCCTGCCACGTGCCCAGATCCGCCGCGCCGTCCTGGATGGGAATGGACAGAGAGCTCTGCGTCAGCACCGTGCGCACGTGCGCCGGCATATCGTCGGGGCCCTCGGCGTCGTGCTGGAACAGGGTGTCTCCATCCTTCACCAGCCGGGCGAAGAAGGCCTCGAGATCCCGGCGAACATCCGGGTCCGCGTTCTCGCAGAGGAGGAGGGACGCGCTGGTGTGGTGGAGGAACACCGTGCACAGGCCTTGACGGATGCCGCTCTCCTTCACGGCGCGCTGCACCTCAGAGGTGATGTCATGGAACCCACGCCCCCGGGTGGACACTGTCAGCTCCCGCGCGTGGTACACGGCACGCTCCTTCTCAGGGGGCTTCCAGCCGCTCCACGAGGAAGTCCGCCAGCCGCCGAAGCTCCTCGGGGACGAGGGTGTGGGCCCCGTCAAAAGGTAGGAACTCCACGTTCAGCCCTGCCTCCACCAGCAGGTCGCGCAGGTGCTCGGCGGCCTGGAAGGGGAGG
>NZ_DASPHO010000048.1:0-6454 GCF_035629615.1 Hyalangium sp.
TCGAAGACCTTCTCCCTCACTTTGAGCAGGGCAGGGAGCTGGGAAGTCCAGGTGGAGGACGCCACCACCCCGACCCTGACGTCCAGGGTAACGGTGTCTGTCCAGGCCGCGGCCACGGCGCAGCTCGTCCTCACCTCGCCCCCAGGCCCCTTCGAGGCGGGGGAGGAGTTCTCAGTGGAGGTGATGGCGCGGGATGCGTTCGGAAACGACGCGACGGGGTACCTGGGCACGATCCACGTCACCTCGACGGACCCGCTCGCCGAGCTGCCCGCGGACTACACCTTCACCGCGGCGGATGATGGGCGCCGCTCCTTCAACGTGGTGCTCAAGACCGCCGCAAATCCCCAGCAGATCACAGTGACGGACACGGTCCTCGCAGAGTTGGCCGCCACGCTGGGCCGGGAGATCCTTCCTGCACCCCCCATCAGTCCCTGCACGGGGGTCATATGCGAGGTGCCGGAGCCCACCTGCGCGGCGGATGGCGTCACGCACGTCACCTTCACGTCTGCCTGTGTCCTCGAGGAGAACCTGCCCTCCTGCCGGGACACCGAAGCGCGGACGGCCTGCCCCGGTGCGGACGGCGTCTGTTTCGAGGGCGCCTGTGGTACCGCGGCCGGACCCGAGGTCGGCGAGCTGTCCATCACCGAGGTGATGCACAGCCCCTCCGAGGGAACCACGAAGTACGTCGAGCTGCACAATGCCACCCAGGTGCCCCTGAACATCGCCGGGCTCGAGATCGACAACCTGGCCTCGGGAGGCGTCGCGCGCTTTACGGTGAACGCGGCCTCTCCGGAGGGGGCCGTGCTCATCCCTCCTGGGGGCTGGTTCGTCGTCGCGCAGCGCGGGGCGTTCGATATCAACGGAGGAGTCCCCGTCGACTACACCCTCGGCGACAGCTTCGACTTCCAGGGAGACGGTCAACTCCTCCTGCGCGCGGCGTCCGGCACGGTCATCGAGGACTTCACATGGTCGAGCAGCTTCCCGCAGACGCCCGGCCGCTCCATGAACCTGGCGGCACCGGTCGTGGGCACCCACGCCAACAGGGCATCCTGGTACTGGTGTGACTCGAGCGTGGAGGTGGGGTTGCTGGGAGGGGATTACGGCACGCCGGGGCGGCCCAACGAGGCATGCGGGATGACCGTGGCCTCGGCGCCAACGTTCTGCAACATCCAGTACCCCAAGACGTTCCCCGAGCCGAACGATCCCGTGATGTACCCGGCGGTCATCCCCTACGGCTCGCGCAAGGCCATCTACACCCAGTTCTCAGCCTCGTCCCTGACGGAGCGGAACACCTCGGGCAACGACGACTATCCCCACGTGCAGGCAGAGCTGGGCTATGGCACGGGGGCCGACCCCGCGAGCTGGCAGTGGTCGGCCGCGCGGTTCAATGCCTTCTATGACGTGTTCTCGCCCGCGTTCGACCCGAGCAAGGACGAGCAGTGGGCCTGGCTGCACATCCTCGCGCCGGGCACGTACTCCTACGGCTTCCGCTACCGCTTCTATGACCCGGAGGCCCGCTCGTTCACGGGCTACACCTACTGCGACCAGAACGGCGTCGCCTCGGAGCCGTCCTCGGGCAGCTATGGGACCGTCACCGTGGGAACGGAGCCGCTCGCCGCACCCATGCCAGGCACCGCGACTGGGAGCCTGGAGCGCAAGGCGGCCTTCATGTCCACGGCTGAGGCCATGGAGGGGGGCGCCGATGCCCTCCGAGGCAATGGCCTCGACTCGGACTGGAACGCGGATGACTTCGTGATCCGCACGGCCCGAGGCGCCCAGAACAGCGCCAGCCCGCCAGAGGTTCCTTGAGGCAGCCCCGCCAGCGTGCCCATCAAACCTGTCATACAACCAGACAGGTTCGGTCAGAGCGTTCCGCCGGGGGGGGGAGGGCGGGGCGTTCAGTGCCCGCCAACTGGTGCTCGAAGCTGCTGCTCCCGGGCGTGTCCCGCATTAGGTTGCGGCGGCGACCCTTTCTTCAGGAGCAGAATTGTGCCTGCCACTCCCGATGCCGCGCGCCTTGTCACCTGCCCGCCGGACGAGTTCCGCCGAGCCAGTGAAGCGGCCCTGGCCACCGCGCGCTCTGGCATTGAGCGCCTCAAGTCCCTGCCCGCCCCGCGCGGGGCCCGCGACGTCCTCGAGATCTTTGATGAGGCCACGGCCGTCCTCTCCGACGCCAGCGCTCGTGCCAGCGTCGTGCGCCACAGCCACCCGGACGAGCCCATGCGCCAGGCCGCCGAGACCGCCGAACAGGAGGCGGAGAAGCTCGCCACGGAGATCTCCCTGGACCGGGGCGTCTATGACGTGATCTCCGCACTGGACGTCTCCCGGGAGGACGGGCCGACCCGGAAGTGGGTGGAGAAGCTGCTGCGGGACTTCCGGCGCGCAGGCGTGGATCGGGACGAGGCCACCCGAGCCCGGGTGACGGCGCTCCAGGAAGAGCTGGTCCGCACCGGCCAGGAGTTCGACCGCAACATCCGCGAGGACGTGCGCTCCGTGGAGCTGCCGGCCTCCGCCCTGGAGGGCCTGCCCGCGGACTACGTGCGCGCCCACCCGCCTGGGCCGGACGGCAAGGTGCGCATCACCACGGACTACCCGGATCTCGTTCCTTTCATGACGTACGCGAAGGACTCCGCGGCACGGGAGAAGCTCTGGCGGGCCAACCGCAGCCGCGCCTTCCCCAAGAACGTGGAGGTGCTGCAGCGGCTCCTGGAGCGCCGTCACGAGCTGGCCACGCTGCTCGGCTACGCCAACTGGGCGGCGTACGCCACCGAGGACAAGATGATCCGCAGCGAGCGGAACGCGGGAGACTTCATCGAGAAGATCGCCACCGCCTCCGACGAGCGCAGCCGCCGCGACTACCAGGTGCTGCTGGAGCGCAAGCGCAAGGACAGCCCGGGGGCCACGCGGGTCGATCCGTGGGACCAGGCGTACCTGGAGGATCGGGTGAAGGCGGAGCAGTACAGCTTCGACTCGCAGGCGGTGCGCCCCTATTTCGAGTACACGCGCGTGAAGCAGGGCGTGCTGGACATCACCGCGCGCATCTTCGGGGTGAGCTACCGTCGCGTGGCGGACGCGCCCGTGTGGCACCCGGACGTGGAGGCCTATGACGTGTTCCAGGGCCAGACGCAGATGGGGCGCTTCTACCTGGACATGCACCCGCGCGCGGACAAGTACAAGCACGCGGCGCAGTTCACGCTGGCCACGGGGAAGCAGGAGCGTCGGCTGCCGGAGGCGGTGCTCATGTGCAACTTCCCCAAGCCCGGCGCCGAGCCCGCGCTGATGCAGCACGGCGACGTGGAGACCTTCTTCCACGAGTTCGGCCACCTGCTGCACCACCTCTTCGGTGGGCACACGCCGTGGGCGGGTCTGTCGGGGGTGCGCACGGAGTGGGACTTCGTCGAGGCGCCCTCGCAGATGCTGGAGGAGTGGGCGCGGGACGTGGGCTCGCTGCAGACATTCGCGAAGCACTACCAGACGAACGAGCCGCTGCCCTCGGACGTCATCCAGCGGATGAAGAAGGCGGACGACTTCGGCAAGGGGCTGTGGGTGCGCCAGCAGATGTTCTACGCGTCGCTCAGCTTGGCGCTCTACCAGCGGGAACCGAAGGGCCTGGATCCGCTCGCCGTCGTGCGGGAGCTGCAGGGGAAGTACACGCCCTTCCCGTACGTGGAGGGCACGTACTTCCACCTCTCCTTCGGGCACCTGGATGGGTACTCGGCCATCTATTACACGTACATGTGGTCCCTGGTCATCGCGAAGGATCTCTTCACGGTGTTCCAGGACAAGGGGCTGCTGAACCCCGAGCCCGCGCAGGCCTACCGCCGTGCCGTGCTGGAGCCCGGCGGCTCGAAGGACGCGGTGGTCCTGGTGAAGGACTTTCTCGGCCGCGACTATGACTTCCGCGCCTACGAGCAGTGGCTCAACGCGGGGTGAGGAAGGGGAAGGCGCGCCGTCGCTCAGAGCTCCACGGGGATCTGCTTCACACGCCAGATCTCCTCCGCGTACTGCTTGATGGTGCGGTCCGACGAGAAGATGCCGGCCCGCGCCACGTTGAGGATGCACTTGCGCGTCCACGTGGCAGGGTCCAGGTAGCCCCGGGCCACCTCCTCCTGCTTCTTCATGTACGCGTCGAAGTCCGCGAGCAGCAGGTACCGGTCCTCTTCCAGCAGGTTGTCCATCAGCGGCTTGAAGAGGGTCCGATCCTCGGGCGAGAAGAAGCCCGAGGAGATGAGCTCCATCGCCTCGCGCAGCTCCAGGTGCTCGTTGTAGACGTCACGAGGCCGGTAGCCCGCCTTCTTGCGCGCGATCACCTCGTCCGCCGTGAGCCCGAAGAGGAAGAAGTTCTCGTCCCCCACCGCCTCGCGGATCTCCACGTTCGCGCCATCCAGCGTGCCCAGCGTCAGCGCCCCATTGAGCGTCAGCTTCATGTTGCCCGTGCCGGACGCCTCCCACCCCGCGGTGGAGATCTGCTCGGACACGTCCGCCGCCGGGATGATGCGCTCGGCCAGGCTCACCCGGTAGTTGGGCAGGAACACCACCTGCAGCCCCGTGGTGCCCGCGTCGCTGTTGATCACCTCGCCAATGCCGTTGATGAGGCGGATGATCTGCTTGGCCGCCTGGTAGCCCGGCGCCGCCTTGGCCCCGAAGATGAACGCCCGCGGGTGGATGATGGTGGACGGATCCCTCCGCGCCCGCATCCACAGCACCACGATGTGCAGCGCGTTGAGCAGCTGCCGCTTGTACTCGTGCAGGCGCTTGATCTGCACGTCGAAGATGGCGTTCGGATCCAGGCTCACCGAGCGCAGCTCCTTCACGTGCTGCGCCAGATCCTGCTTGTTCTGCTGCTTCACCTCGCGGAAGGCCGTCTGGAACGCCGTGTCCTCCACGTGCTCCTCGAGCTTGCGCAGCTGGTCCAGATCCGCCTCCCAGCCCTTGCCGATGCGCGAGGTGATCAGCTTGGCCAGGCGCGGGTTGCACCACGTCAGCCAGCGGCGCGGGGTGACGCCGTTCGTCTTGTTGTTGAACCGCTCCGGGAACATCCCCGCGAAGTCCGGCAGCACGTCCCGGCGCAGCAGCTCCGTGTGCAGCGCCGCCACCCCATTCACGCTGTGGCTGCCCACGACGGCCAGGTGCGCCATGCGGATCTTCTTCTCCGCGCCCTCTTCGACCAGGCTCATCCGCTGCAGCCGCTCCACGTCGAACGGGTAGCGGATCTGCACCTGCCGCAGGAAGCGGTGGTTGATCTCGTAGATGATCTCCAGGTGGCGCGGCAGCAGGCGCTCAAACAGCGTCGCCGGCCACTTCTCCATCGCCTCGGCCAGCAGCGTGTGGTTCGTATAGCCGAACGTCTGCTGGGTGATGTGGAAGGCCTCGTCCCAGAGCAGCCGCTTCTCGTCCACCAGCACGCGCATCAGCTCCGCCACCGCGATGGCCGGGTGCGTGTCATTCAGCTGGATGGCCACCTTGTGGGGGAAGTCCCGGAAGTCCTTGTGGCCCTTCAGGTAGCGCCGGACGATGTCCGCGATGGAGCAGGCGACGAAGAAGTACTGCTGCTTGAGCCGCAGCTCCTTGCCCGCCTGGAACGCGTCGTTCGGGTAGAGGACCTTGGAGATGACCTCCGAGTCGTTCTTCTCCACCACCGAGCGCTCGTAGTCGCCCGCGTTGAACAGCAGCAGGTCGAACTCCTCGCTGGCCCGGGCCTGCCACAGCCGCAGGGTGTTCACCGTGTTGTTCTGGAAGCCGGCGATCGGCGTGTCGAAGGGCACGCCTACCACTGTCTTGCCCCCCACCCAGCGCGCCACGCGATGTCCGTCCGCGCTGGTGTGGTGCTCCACGCGCCCGAAGAAGCGCACCGCCACGGCCTTCTCCGGCCGGACGATCTCCCACGGGTTGCCGAACTTCAGCCACTCGTCGGCGCGCTCCACCTGGTAGCCGTCGACGATGTCCTGCGTGAAGATGCCGAACTCGTAGCGGATGCCGTACCCCATGCCGGGGTAGGAGAGCGTGGCCAGCGAGTCCAGGAAGCACGCGGCCAGCCGCCCCAGGCCGCCATTGCCCAGGCCCGCGTCCGGCTCCATCTCGATGAGGGTGGTGAGATCCACCCCCACCTCGCGCAGGGCGTGCTCGGCGGCCTCGTACATGCCGGTGTTGATCAGGTTGTTGCCCAGTGCCCGGCCCAGCAGGTACTCCGCGGACAGGTAGTAGGCGCGCTTGACGTCCCGCTCGTAGTAGGTGCGCGCCGTCTTCACCCAGCGGTGCGCCAGGCGATCCCTCACTGCCAGTGAGAGCGCCATGAAGCGGTCATGGGCGGTGGCCGTCTCCGGGTTCTTGCCGCGCGAGTAGCGCACATGCTCCAGGAAGCCCCGGCTGACGTTTGCCGGATCCTTGCCCGTACGGGAGACCTCCTCCTCGAAGGGGGTGGGGGGGGTCTGAACCTTCTTCGGTTCGGCCATCG
>NZ_DASPHO010000049.1:0-10060 GCF_035629615.1 Hyalangium sp.
AAACTGCTGGCGGTGAACACGGCGGACAACCGGCTGCTGGTATTCGAGGTCACCGAGCATGAGCGCCAGCCCAGGCTGATGGCCTCCATCCCAGTGGGGTTGGATCCCGTGTCCGTGCGAGCGCGCTCCAACACGGAGGCCTGGGTCGTCAATCACATCTCCGACAGCGTGAGCATCGTGGATCTCAACCGGCTCAACGTGGTGGCCACCGTGCCCACGGACGACGAGCCCGCGGATGTCGTCTTCGCCGGAGCGCCGCGCCGGGCCTTCATCACCTGCTCCCAGGTCAACACCGTGCTGGTGGTGGACCCGAACCATCCGCTGGCGCCACCTCGGCGCGTGCCGGTGCAGGGCGAGGATCCTCGCGCCCTGGCGGTGAGCCCGGATGGGCGCAAGGTGTACGCGGCGATCTTCGAGTCCGGCAATGGGAGCACCGTCCTGGGAGGTGGCAGCACCAAACTCGACCCCGCCCAGCCCGACCTCTTCCCGCCCAACGCCGTGAGCGACCCGCTTGGTCCCTATGGCGGCATCAACCCGCCGCCTAACGCGGGCTCGTCGTTCTTTCCCCTCATCAACCCCGCTCTGCCGCCGCCGCCGCCTGGGCCGCTCATCGTGAAGCAGGACGCGGACGGCCAGTGGATGGATGACAACGCCCACGATTGGACGGACTTGGTCAGCGGTGAGAACGCGGCCGCCTCTGGGCGGCGGGTCGGGTGGAGGCTGGCAGATCGGGACCTGGCCATCATCGACACGGCCACCCTGGCCGTCACGTATGCCACCGGGCTGATGAACCTGAACATGGCGCTGGCGGTGCACCCCAGCGGCGACGTCACCGTGGTCGGCACGGACGCCACCAACGAGGTGCGCTTCGAGCCCGTCCTCAATGGCCGCTTCCTGCGCGTGGAGCTGGCGAAGGTGAATCCGGTCAGCGCGGTGCGCAGCGCCCTGAGGGATCTCAACCCGCACCTGACGTACACCACGTCCACGATTCCCCCCTCCGAGCGCCAGAAGTCCCTGGGCGACCCCCGCGGCATCGCGTGGAACGCGGCGGGCACGCGCGGGTACGTGACGGGCATGGGCTCCAACAACGTGGCGGTGGTGGGCGCCGAGGGCCAGCGCCTGGGGCAGATCGGGGTCGGTGAGGGCCCCACGGGCCTGGTGGTCGACTCTCGCCGCGGCCGGCTCTACGTCCTCAACCGCTTCGGCGCCAGCCTCTCCGTTGTCAGCCTCCAGGACCACCGGGAGAAGGCCCGGGTGCCCTTCTTCGATCCGACGCCGAGCGCCATCAAGGTGGGCCGCAAGCACCTCTATGACACGCACAAGAGCTCGGGCCTGGGCCACGTCTCCTGCGGCTCGTGCCACGTGGATGGGCGCATGGACAAGCTCGCGTGGGATCTGGGAGACCCGAGCGGGGAGATGGTCTCCTTCGAGAATCAGAACCAGAACATGGGCGTGACCTTCCCGATTCCGCTGCCGCCCTTCGAGCCTGCCCACCCGATGAAGGGCCCTATGACGACCCAGACGCTCCAGGACATTATCGGCAAGGAGGCGCTGCACTGGCGCGGGGATCGCAACAGCCTGGAGGACTTCAACCCCGCCTTCCAGGGGCTTCAGGGGGCCGAGGCGGTGCTCAGCCCTGTGGAGATGGAGCAGTTCAAGGACTTCCTCACCACGCTCACCTTCCCGCCCAACCCGTTCCGCAACCTCGACAACACCCTGCCCACGAACCTGCCGCTGCCGGGCCGCTTCACCCCCGGCCGCTTTGCTCCCGCGGGACAGCCGCTGCCCAACGGGAACGCCGTCAACGGCTTGGCGCTCTTCCGGCCGCCGAACCTGCTGGGGCTTGGCATTGCGGCCTGCTCCACCTGCCACACGCTGCCCAGCGGCGTCGGTACGAGCACGACGTGGAACGGCAGCCAGTTCGTGCCATTCCCCAACGGCCCCCATGGCGAGAGTCACTCCGCCCTCGTCACCTCGGATAGAAGCACCAACGTGGTGCTCAAGATTCCGCAGCTGCGAAACCTCTATGAGAAGGAGGGCCTGGAGCTGACTCAACTGGAGAGCCAGGCGGGCTTCAGCTTCAGCCATCACGGCGCCATGGACTCGATCGCGCGCTTCATCGCCAACTCCGCCTTCTTCGTGGAGAGCGATCAGGAGATCGCGGATCTGGTGGCCTTCATGCTGGCCTTCTCTGGATCGGAGCTGCCCGAAGGCTCCGCGAGCAACCCGCTCGAGCCGCCCGGTCCGGACAGCAAGGACTCGCACGCGGCGGTGGGCCGGCAGATCACGCTGACCTCCGCCTGGCCGAGCTCGGAGCAGAGCGCCCGGGTGGACACCTTCCTCGCCCTGGCCAACAGCGGCAAGGTGGGCCTGGTGGTGAAGGGCCGGCAGGGTGGCGTGGCGCGTGGGTACACCTACAGGGGGGGCGGGGACTTCCAGTCGGACCGGGCCTCGCAGCGGGTGAGCGCCGTGCTGCTGCGGACGCTGGCCGGTCCCGGCAGTGAGCTGACCTGGACCGTGGTGCCCAAGGGCACGGAGTGGCGCATCGGCGTGGATCAGGATGAGGACGGCCTGTACGACGGGGATGAGCGGGATGACGGGGACTGCGGGCACAGCGCCGATCTCCAGCAGTCGTCCAGCCTCTGACTCACCGGTAGTGAGGGAGGGGCGCGCCGCAAGGGGGACGGCGCGCCCCTCTCTCGAGTTCTGCACCCGAGAGGATTCACACCATGACTCCATTTCTTGATTACAAGGGCATCGAGGTGTCAGGCCGCATCGTGTTCGGGCTCGTCCGGGCGTTCGGCCCGTTCAAGGAGCTGGCCAGTCAGATCCTGCTGGCGGAGCAGGTGGGGCACAAGGCGACGGATGGCACGATCCTCGTGGATCCGAAGGCCTGGTACGCGTTCGGTGGCTTCCAGCGGGCCTTCGCGCGTGCGGGTCGGCTGCTGGGCGACTCGGTGCTGCATCAGATTGGCGTGTCGGTGGCGAAGTGCGCGCAGTGGGCGCCCAACACCGGGGACCTCCAGGCCATGGCTGTGCAGATGGACCGGGCGTACCACCTGAACCACCGCAAGCACGGGCGGGTGATGTGGGATCCGGCGACGGACCACATTCAGGAAGGCATCGGCCACTACCGGTGCACACTCCGGCCTGGAGGCACCATCGAGATTGAAGCCACCAACCCCCACCCCTGCTCCTTCGACAAGGGGCTGATCCTCGGAGGAATGCGCGTGCTCAATGTCATGGGGGGCATCTTCCACGAAGAGACCCACCCCTGCCGCAAGCGGGGCCACTCTTCCTGCCTCTACGTGGTCCGGGTCCCGGCCGCGAGCAGCTATCGCGTGGAAGAGTGCTCCTCAGGTGGCTCGGCGGAAGCCGTACACCCACGCTCCGGCGGCCACGAGCGAGGGCAGCACCACCGTGGCGGTGAGCGTGAGGAAGATGGCGTCATTGGCCGGCTGGCCAATGAGATCCACGCCTGACACGCGCAGCCACGCCTTCACGCAGGTGACGGCCCAGTTGGCGAAGTTGGCGACGATGACGAGCCAGGCCAGTCGCTGCTGGCCCACGGCACCGTAGCGCAGCATGGGCAGCGTCCACGCCACGCCGAGCAGGAAGAACGTCCCCATCAGCGCGTTCAGGTGGGCGGCCAGGGCCATGTGCGGATCGGCGGGAATCTTTCCCGTCATCGCCGAAGAGACGTAGCCACCCGTGAGCAGACCGATGAGCATCAGCCATGCGGCGGCGTGCGCCATGAGGCGCGCGGCAGGCAGGGGCGCCAGAGCGGCGGTGGGCGCCGGCGTGGAGGGGGCTACGGCGCTCGAAGGTGGGGCGAGGTGGGGGGCAGGGGTCATGGTAGGTGTCCACCATCTTACGGCGACAGCCGGCCGGGTGCCGAACTGGGTTGCTGGGGCTGGCTGCTTGACCCACCTGGGAACGGGATTGCGGGGGTGGGACGCATTATGGTGGGAGGGCCTGCAGGCTCCGAGGCTCCGAGGAGAGGGAAGCGCGGATGGTGGAGTCCATTGATCACTTCATCATGACGCTGGGAATGGCGGGGCTGCTCGTCCTCGGACTGGCGGCGATGCTGGAGTATGTGGTGCCGCCCTTCCCGGGAGACACCATCACCCTGCTGGGCGGGGTGTATGCGGTGCGCGGCGATCACCCGTGGCCGCTCGTCTTCCTGGTGGTGACGGCGGGCAGCGTGGCGGGCGCGGCCATCAACTACTGGTTCGGCACCTGGCTGGCGCGGCGCTTCGAGGCGAACCCGCAGGCGAGCCTGTTCGGCCTCACGCATGCCCGGCTCGAGGGGGTGCAGGCCCGGATGCGCCGCACCGGGCCGTGGCTGTTGCTCGTCAACCGCTTCCTGCCGGGCATCCGCGGCATCATCTTCATCGCCGCGGGGGCGGCGCGCATGCCCCGCCGCAACGCGCTGCTGCTCGGTACGATCTCCGCCATGGCCCACAACGCGCTGGTGCTGACCATCGGCCGGGCGGTGGGCGGCAACCTCGAGCGGCTGGAGTCGCTGGTGGCGCGGTACCAGCTGGCCGTGGTGGTGCTCGTCCTCATCGGCGTGCTGGCGGTGGTTGTCCGGGCGCTCGCGCGGCGCACTCCGGCCACCTGAGCCGGCGGCGCTCCCCAGGTGGCAGCCAGGGGGTTGCATGCCCCAGTTCTCAACGATTGAGAGGGGTGGGCAGTCCGGCGCGGCTGCCTCTTCTGGCGTCCACCCGAAGCTGGTTAAGTCCGGCTCATGCTCCGCACTCGGCCCTGGCTCCTGTTCCTCGTGGCGTTCGTGATCGCCGGTGCCTGCCGGTGTGACGAGCCTGGAACCGGCGGCGCGCGTGGGGACTTCCGTCCACGGGAGACCGAGGTGAGCTTCGGGCGGGTGCTGGAGGGCGAGCAGTCACGCCGTACGGTGACGCTGCTGGGCACGGGGCGCGCTGGAGTGACGGTGGCGGCAAGCACCGCCAGCCCCTTCTCCGTGGTGGAGAGCTCCGTGTTCGTCCCCGGCGGAGGGACAGTGACGGTGGAGGTGGTGTTCACCGCGGGGAGCGAGCCGGTGGAGGGGACGCTGGTGCTCACCTCCGCGAGCCGCACCGAGAACGTGGTGCTCAGGGGCGAGGGCGTGCGGCCCCTGGCGTGCATTCCCACGGTGCAGTGTCGCGAGTCTCACTTCGAGCTGGAGCCGGGCGTGTGTGTGGAGACCCCGGCGCCGGATGGGACGGTCTGCATCCCCTCCAGCCGGTGTGAGGAGCAGGGCCGCTGCCAGGCGGGCGCCTGCGTCGGCTCGCCGCGCCTGTGTGACGATGATGACCCGTGCACGGTGGATGCCTGCTCTCCCATGGAGGGCTGTGTGAACACGGCCGTCGTGTGCCCCCAGCCCTCGAACCCATGCAAGGTGGGCGTGTGCCGGCGCACGAGCGGCTGCGGGGAGGAGAATGCGGCCGAGCTCGCCGTCTGTGGCAGCGTGGACTGCGTGACGGCGAACCTCTGCCTTGCTGGGGCCTGCCGTGCCCTGCCCACTCCCGAGGGGACGTTGTGCTCTCCCGCGACGCCCTGTCAGGGAGAGGGCAAGTGCACCTCGGGGGAGTGTGTGAGGCCGGACGCCGGAGATCTCCGTCCGACCTTCTCTCAGCGGCTCGGCGGGGCGCCCGTGGCGGAGCCCGGAGGGCCGGTGCTGCTCGTCCACGAGCGGGGGCTCTACGCATCCGTGTGCGGAGAGGATGCGGGGTGCCGGCTCGTGGCCTTCACGGAGAACGGCCTGCTGCGCTTTGAGGCACCCTATTCGGATGGAGGGCCGCGCACCCTGCTGACCGTGTCCGACGGCGGCGTCCTGGTGCGCGAGCCCGAGGCCCTGGAGAGCTATGCCCTGGCCAGCCCAGGCGAGCGCCTGTGGCAGACCTCGCTGGCCGGGGGAGTTCCTCCCTATAAGGAGTTGGAGCCCTCGACGGGCGTGGGGCGTGTGGCGCTGACGGCGGAGGGAGAGGTGGTGGCGCTCGTGTCATGGCGAGCGGCCGCGGACGCCGGGGTCGCAGCGGACGGGGGCACGGATGGAGGCACTCCCCAGGCGCTCGCGACCCTCCTGGTGCTGGGCACGGATGGCGGCGTCCACAGGGCCGGGCCCGTGGAGGGTTTTGGAGGTGAGGGCGCTCGCGTAGCGCTCGATGAGCTGGGCACCGTCCTGCTGGGCGCTGAAGGAGGTGGGCGCGTGTCGCGCGCGGATCCGGAGCCAGGAGACGCGGGCACCGGCTTCGTCACCACGCCCGTGGTGGACGTGCAGGGGGACGGCGGTGCGTCACTGGCCGTGGCAGGAGGGCGCCTCTTCTCGGGAGCGCGGCTCTTCGCCAACCGGGAGGACGGAGGTGTGGCGTGGGTGCCCTGGGACGGGGGCGAGCAGCACCTCATTCCCATGGACGAGCCGGCGCTGCTGCTGGATGACGTGGGCTATGCCTTTGCGCGCTCGTGCCCGGATGCAGGCGGTGCTCCCTGCACGCACGAGCTCGAGCGGCTGGTGCTGCGGGCCATGAGCGCCCAGACGGGGGAGACCGACTGGGAGGTGTCCGTGCTCCCGATCGATGCCCCCGGTACGCTCTACCAGGCCTCGCTGGTGCGCGGCGGTGCGGTGGGCACGCTCACGGACGTGGCCTTGGATGGAGGCCCACTGGCCCATGTGCAGCTCTTCGCCCAGGGAGAGCGGGTCGCCATCTGCCCGCTGAGAGACAGGCCCCGCATTGCCGGCGCGGTGCATGTGGGCCGCTTCCTCTACGTCGTGCTCGAGCGCGAGGGCACGTGGCGGCTGGAGGCGTTCGATCTGGGATCGTTCGGGAACGCCGAGACGCGAGGCTGGCCCGACCGCCATGGCGTCTCGGGAACCCGCCGCGCCGTGCCTTGAGCCGTCGCCCCCTTCCTACGGCTTGGGCAGGGCGCGGACGATCTCCTCCATGCTCGACTCGAAGGTCTCCCTGGGCGCGAAGCCCAGCACGCGCTGGGCCTTCTCGACCGAGAAGCTGCCCCGGAACGACAGGAACTCGGGCACCTGCTCCGGCGAATGGGAGGGCAGCGGCTCCTGGGTGAAGAAGGCGGTGTACCGGTGCCACGGAACATGGCCGTCGAGGATGTTGAAGGTCTGTCCGGCCGCTTCATCGACGCGCAGGGAGCGGACCACGGCCTCGGTCAGGCTGCTGATGTGGAGGTAGCCCATGGACGTCTGCCCCTTCTCCACATGAGGGAACTTGCCGGCCGCGATGTACGGAGGGAACACGGTGCCCCAGGTGGACGAGGGGTGCACGCCGAGGATGACGGCGGGCCGCAGGATGACGGTGCGCAGGCCCTGGGACGCCACCGCATGCAAGGCTCGCTCTGCCTCGGCCTTGCTCGTGGCATAGGCATCCCCCTCCGTCTTCGTCGTCAGCGGAGAGGCTTCGTCCACGACACCCTCCCGGCTCCGCAAGGGGTAGACGGCCACGGTGGAGAGGTGCACGAAGCGCTCGCAGCCGGAGGCGAGCGCGGCCTCGGCAAGGGAGGCCGTGGCCTGCACGTTCACCTGCCGGGCCTCGGCCAGGTCCGAAGACGCCGAGGCCGCGGCGTGCACCACGCAGTGGGCACCCCGGAGGGCATCCTCCCGAGCGCGCGCATCCGTGAGCTCTCCCAGGATCGTCTTCACCCCCAGCTGCTCCAGCTTCGCCCGGGCGTCGAGCCGCCGGACCAGCGCGCGGACCCGCATGCCCTCCGTGAGCAGGCGCTGGATGACATACGTCCCCACGAACCCATTGGCTCCCGTGACGAGGACGACCTTGTCTCGCAGCTCCATGTGAACCTCTCTCGTTGTCTCTGCCTCAGGGCCGCTACGGCGCTGTATCGGTGTCCACCCACAGATCCTCGAAGCGCACCTGAGGGGGCGTCATGTGCAGCCGCAGGGCCTGCACCAGGGGGCTGGCCACGGCGTAGATGCGGTCGTGGTAGAGGGGAATGAGCGGGCAGTCCTGCTCGAAGATCTCCTCCGCGCGGCGGTAGAGCTGGTAGCGCAGATCCGGATCGATGGACACCCGTGCCTCGGTCGTCAGCTTGTCCAGCTCCGGGTTCTTGTAGCCCAGCGGGTAGATGGTCTGCCCGCTCGAGTGGAGCAGGAAGTAGAGGAAGTTGTCCGGATCCGGGTAGTCGGCGATCCACAGCGTGCGGAAGGCGGGGATGCGCCCGGAGCGAAGCCGCGCCGTGTAGTCCTGCGGGGGCAGCTCCACGTGGTGCAGCTCCAGCAGCCCCGCCTCGATGAGCGGCCGGAAGAGCACCTTGTCCTCCTCGGAGGTGTCCCGTCCGGTGGGGAAGTAGATGGTGAGCGGAATCTTGCGCACGCCCGCATCGCGCAGCAGCAGCTCGGCCTTCGCCACATCCGGGCTCGGCATCACGGGCTTGTTCGTGTCCTGCAGCAGCTCGGGCGGAGTGAGCGTGCTCGCCATGCGCGCCCCGGGGTGGAACCGCTCCACCAGGGTGGGGATGTCCAGCCCGGCGCGGATGGCCTGGCGCACCCGCACGTCGTCATAGAGAGGCTCGCGCAGGTTGAGCCCCACGAAGGCGGTGGAGGGTGTGGAGCTGG
The DNA here is from genome assembly GCF_035629615.1 of Hyalangium sp. GTDB lineage: Bacteria > Myxococcota > Myxococcia > Myxococcales > Myxococcaceae > Hyalangium. Next base: position 8,591 of record NZ_DASPHO010000049.1, read on the forward strand.
CGATGACCTGGAACATCTCCATGCCGGCGGACTGGGCCTGCTCGGCATAGAGGAAGGAGACGAAGTCCACCTGGCCTGCCTGGAGCTGGTCGAGCGCCTCCTTCCGCGAGTCCACCAGCCGGAACTCGAGCCGGTCCAGCAGGGGCTGGCCGTCGCGGAAGTAGGAGTTGTTGCGCACCAGGGTGATGCGCTCCTGCTCGTACTGCTCCATCCGGTAGGGGCCCGCTCCCTGCAGCTGCCCGGTCGCATCCACGCGGGCAATCGCCGTGGGGGTCAGCGCCAGCAGGTGGAGGAAGAAGGCCTTGGGCTCCTTCAGCCGGATCTCCAGCGTCGCCTCGTCGATGATCTGGATGCCGTGCACCTCGCGCGCGGTGCCGCTCACGTAGTCCACCGCTCCGGCGATGTCCTCCAGCAGGGTGCGATCCGGCGAGCGCACCTGCGGGTTGAGCAGCCGCTCGAAGTGGCGCTTCACGTCGTAAGCCGTCAGCTTCACGCCATCGTGGAAGGTGACGCCACGGCGCAGGAAGAAGCGGAACACGCGCGCGGAGGGATCCGCCTCCCACCGCTCGGCCAGATCCGGCGCCAGCACGCCATCCTCCAGCCGCAGCAGGCCGACGAAGACGCACGCGCACAGCTCCGAGAGCTGGTTCTCCACGCTGAAGAGCGGATCCAGGTTCTGCCGCGAGCGCAGCGCCGCTGCCTGGTGGATGCCCACGCGCAGCGTGCCCCCGGCGCGAGGCTGGGGCAGGCGGAAGCGGAACACCTCCGCCTCCAGGCTCGAGGTCTCATGGCTGAGCTGATCCACCGTGCGGCTCAGCTCGTCGCCGATGCGGATGACGCGGCGGGCGTCCTCGCGCACGCGGGTGACCTCCTCGCGGATGGCCGTCTCTCCGTGCGTGAGCACCCCGTGCGCCTTGCGGATGTCATCGATGGCCGCCGTCAGCCGCACCACCGAGTCGGAGAGCTGGTGTCCAGTGCGGGCCTGTCCCTCCACCTTGTCCGTGGCCTCCCGGGCCAGCCGCGCCATCTCCCCCGTCTGCCGGACCAGCTCCCGCGCATGGCCTACCTGCTCGATGGCGGCCCGCGTCACATCGTCCACCTGGATCGCCACCCGGCGGCTGGCCTCGACGACAGTGCCGCCCTGCTGCTCCAGGCGCTTGGTCTCCTCCACGGTGGACTCCACGGCCGCGAAGGTGCGCTGGGTGATGTTGCGGATCTCCGCCAGCGCCGCCGCCGCCCGATCTCCCAGCTGCACACCCACGGTGGTCTGCTGCCGGCCCTCCCTCACCAGCACCACCGCGGTGCCCACCGCCTGCCGCACCCCCGTCACCATGGTGGCGATCTCGCGGGTGGAGCGCGCGGTGCGCTCGGCCAGCCCGCGGATCTCGTTGGCCACCACGCCGAAGGGGCGCCCGTGCTCGCCGGCCTGCGCGGCGATGATGGAGGCGTTGAGGGCCAGCAGGTTCGTCT
>NZ_DASPHO010000050.1:0-18452 GCF_035629615.1 Hyalangium sp.
GGCCGTCCTCTCTCGAGGAGTGCCTCTACGCCGCCACAGCGGCCGGCGTGCACCGGGCCATGTGGAGGACGTTCTCGGGCATCGGCCGGGACTTCAGCCTGTGGGTGGTGGGCGGTAGCGCGCTGCTGCCGAGGAACCGGCTCGGAGCGGACACGCCGGACTTTGTCCCAGTGAACGCGCGCACCTACAACACCAGCTACACCTTCTCGCCCCAGGGGCGCTGTGTGGCGGTCACCCGGAAGGTCAATCTCGTGCCCACGCAGGAGGACGTCGTCCGCCTCAGCCCGGGTCGTCCCGAGGAGTTGGAGGTGGTGCTCACTCCTTTCGGCCGGCTCGGCACGGTCATCTGCTACGACGGCTTCCGCGAGCCACACACGTCGCAGGAGCCTTCCTTCGTCCCCGCCGCGCAGGTGCTGGATGCCCTGGGCGCTGACATCCTCGCGCAGCCCTCGGCCAACGCCTGGCCCTGGGACGAACCCTGGGCCTTCAATGCGCCAGGCGAGAGCCAGCTCCGGCGTGAGCAGTGGTTCAGCGAGGGGCTCTATTCCCAGCTCGCCGCGCTCCACCGCGTGCGCTACGCGGTGAACCCCCAGCTGGTCGGGAGCTTCTTCGAGAACGTCTTCGAGGCACCCTCGCTCATCTTCGAGCGCGTCCGAGCCGGAGAGGTGCGTGTCCTCGCCCAGTCCATGGATCCACGGACAGAAGACGTCCTGCATGTCACCGTCCCCCTGGCCGCCTTGGGGTGAGCGGCTCGAGCTCAGTCTCCGAGCTTGCTCTTCAGCAGATCGTTGACGAGGGTGGGGTTACCCTTGCCCTTCATCGCCTTCATCACCTGGCCCACGAAGAAGCCGAAGATCTGCTTCTTGCCGGCCCGGTACTTCTCCACTTCGCCGGCGTTCTTCGCGAGCACCTCGTCCACCACCGCCTCCACGGCGCCCGCGTCGCTGACCTGCGCCAGCCCCTTCTCCGCGATGATGGCGTCCGGTGCCTTGCCCGTGCGGAACATCTCCCCCAGCACGTCCTTTGCCGCGTTGTTCGACAGCGTCCCCTTCTCCACCGCCGTGAGCAGCTCCGCGAGCTGGCCGGGGGTGAACTTGAGCGTGGAGATCGTCACCGCCCCGCCGCTCTCGTTCAGCAGGCGTGCCAGCTCGCCCTGGAACCAGTTGGAGAGCTTCTTGTAGTCCTTGGAGTGCTGCGCGCACGCCTCGAAGAACTCGGCCAGCGGGCGCTCGGCGCACAGCAGCTTCGCGTCATACGCGGGCAGCCCGTACTGGCTCAGGAAGCGCTGGAACTTCGGGCGCGGCAGCTCCGGCAACCCCTGCGCCATCTGCTCGATCAGCGCGTCCGAGACGTGCAGCGGCGGCAGATCCGGCTCCGGGAAGTAGCGGTAGTCGTGCGCCTCCTCCTTCGAGCGCATGGAGCGTGACTCGCCCCGCTGCGTGTCCCACAGCCGCGTCTCCTGGTCGATCTTCCCGCCTGACTCGAGGACCTCCACGTGCCGGCCAATCTCATACTCGATGGCCTGCTTGATGAAGCGGAAGGAGTTGATGTTCTTCAGCTCCACCCGCTGGCCGTACTGCGTCTCCCCCTTGCGCATCACCGACACGTTGGCATCGCAGCGGAAGGAGCCCTCCTCCATGTTCCCGTCATTCACCCCGAGGTACACCAGCACGTCCCGCAGCGCCTTGAGGTACTCCACCGCCTCGTCCGCGCTGCGCAGGTCCGGCTCGGTGACGATCTCCAGCAGCGGCACCCCCGCCCGGTTCAGATCCACCAGGCTCTCGCCCACGCTGGCGTCATGCACGTTCTTGCCCGCGTCCTCCTCCATGTGGATGCGGCGGATGCGGATGATCTTCTCGCCCTCCGGCATGTCGATCGTCAGCTTGCCCCACTCGCAGATCGGCTGGTCGTACTGGGTGATCTGATAGCCCTTGGGCAGATCCGGATAGAAGTAGTTCTTCCGGCTCCAGATGCTCGTCTTCTTGATGGTGCAGCCCAGCGCCAGGCCCGTGCGGACAGCGAACTCCACCACCCGCTGGTTGAGCACCGGCAGCACACCGGGCATCCCCAGGCACACCGGGCAGGTGTTCCGGTTGGGCTCCGCGCCGAACTCCGTGGAACACCCACAGAAGATCTTCGACTTCGTGAGCAGCTGCGAGTGGACCTCGAGGCCAATGACGGGCTGGAAATCGCTCAGGGGCATGGCGGTACCTGGGGCGCTCCTCTAGAGCGGGGCGAGGCGGCGGGAGAAGTCGTTCTCGCGCTCGAAGGCCCGGGCGATGCGCAGCAGCCGCGCCTCGTCGAAGGGCTTGCCGAGAATCTGCAGCCCAATGGGCAGGTTCGACTTCGTGAAGCCGCACGGCAGCGACAGTCCGGGCAGCCCGGCCAGATTGCATGGCAGCGTGAACACGTCCATGAGGTACATCGAGAGGGGATCGTTCGCCTTCTCGCCCAGCTTGAACGCGGGCACCGGCGAGATGGGCGAGAGGATCGCGTCCACCTGCTCGAAGGCCTTCGTGAAGTCCTGCCGGATGAGGGTGCGGACCTTCTGGGCGCGCACGTAGTAGGCGTCGTAGTAGCCCGCCGACAGGGCATAGGTGCCCAGCATGATGCGGCGCTTTACTTCCGAGCCGAAGCCGCGGTCCCGGGACAGGCCGTACATCTCCCGAAGCCCCTTGGCGTCCTTGGCGCGCAGGCCGTAGCGCACGCCGTCGTAGCGAGCCAGGTTGCTGGATGCCTCCGCCGGAGCCAGGAGGTAGTACGTGGCCAGCGCGTACTTCGTGTGCGGCAGGGACACGTCCACCAGCGTCGCGCCCAGGCGCTCGTAGGCCTTCACGGCCTCGCGCACCGTGGCCTCCACCTCCGGGTCCATGCCCTCGATGAAGTACTCCCGCGGCACGCCCAGCTTCAGGCCCCGCACGCCGCCCTCGAGGTCCTCCCGGTAGTCCGGCGCCTCCACGGGCGCAGAGGTCGAGTCGAGCGGATCGTGGCGAGCGATGAGCTGCAGCAGCGCCGCCGTGTCCGCCACCGTGCGCGCCATGGGCCCCACCTGGTCCAGAGACGAGGCGTAGGCGATGACACCGTAGCGGGAGATGCGGCCGTAGGTGGGCTTGATCCCCACCAGGTTGGTGAACGCCGCCGGCTGACGGATGGAGCCGCCCGTGTCCGTGCCCAGCGCGCCGAACACCTCACGCGCCGCCACGGCCGCCGCGGAACCTCCCGAAGAGCCCCCGGGTGTCCGGTCCAGCGCCCAGGGGTTGTGCGTCGGGCCGTAGGCGCTGCCCTCGTTGGACGAGCCCATGGCGAACTCGTCCATGTTCAGCTTGCCCACGATGGGCAGGCCTGCCTGCTTGAGCAGGCTCACCACCGTCGAGTCATACGGTGGGATGAAGCCCTGCAGGATGCGCGAGCCGCAGGTCGTCTCCAGGCCCTCGGTGAGGAAGATGTCCTTGAGCCCAATGGGCACGCCGTCCAGCGGGCTTGCCGGACTGCCGGCCTTGCGGCGTGCATCGCTGGCCTCGGCGGCGGCCAGCGCGCCCTTCTCATCCAGGCGCAGGAAGGCCTTCACCTTCCCGTCGACCTGGGCAACACGCGCCAGGCAGGCCCGCGTCGCCTCCACGGAGGAGACCTCTCCCGCGGCCAGCTTCGCCGCCAGCTCCAGCATCGACAGGTCAGTCAGCTCCATGGCCTCACTCGATGATCTTCGGAACCGCGAAGCTGGTGCCCATCTTCGCCGGGGCGTTGGCCAGCCCCTTCTCCGGCGGCAGCGAGGGCCGCGTCACGTCCTCGCGCAGCAGCGAGGACGCGAGCGTGGCGTGGGAGGTGGGCTCCACGCCGCTCACGTCGAGCTCCTGGAGCTGCGCCACCGCGTCGAGCACCGCGTCGAGCTGCGTGGCGTACCGCTGCTCCTCCTCGGGCGTCAGCGAGAGCCGCGCCAGGCTGGCCACATGGCGGACCTGCTCGATCGTGAGCTTCATGCCAAGGGCTCCGCCTACTTGCGCTTGAACAGGTTCAGGACGGCGCCCATCACCTTGCCGCCACCCTCGGGCCCCTGCTTGACGATGTCGTCCAGCTCGCCTGCATCCAGCCACACGCCGTGGCAGTTGAAGCACGTGTCGAGCTCCACCTTGCCCTTGCTCAGCGTCTGCAGGTCCATGCCGCACTTGGGGCACTTCATGTAGTGCAGCTGCTTCAGCTCCTCGCGACTCTTGGCCGCCAGCTCCTCGGACTGCTGGAGCGCGAGCTTGCGCTTCTTCTCGATCTCCTCACGAGCGAAGTACTCCTCCTCGGTGGACGACGGCTTGTCGAACTCAGGCATGTAGGTCTCCTTCACTCCTTCAACCGCTCGATTGCGTTGCGCGCTACCGGGGCCTCGGGGCCGTTCGGTAGGATCTCAAGGTACCGCTCATACTGGCGGATTGCCTCCGCCTTCTTTCCCCGGGAGCGGTAGGTCTCGGCAAGCCCCATGATGGCTTCCGCGTAATTTGCGTTGATTTTCAGAGCCTGTTTGAACTCCGTCTCGGCCTGCCGGGGCTCCCCCATATCGAGATAGGCCATTCCCCGGCCCGAGTACGGCTCCGCCCGATCCGGCTCGAGCTCCGCCGCCTCAGCATATGCATCCAGGGCCGCCTCGGGGCGCTCACGCTCGCGCTGGCGATCCCCTTGAGTCACCCAGTAGTCGAAGTCCCTCACCGGCGCCGGCCGCTTCACCCCCGGCGCACCCGCATCCGGGGCGAGGCCTGCATCCGCAAGCCCGGCATCCAGGGCCATGCCGGCATCCGCTCCGGCTCCCGCATCTGGAGCCATCCCCGCGTCCCCCTGGACTCCACCATCCTCGGCACCTGGCGCTCCCGCGAGCGCTCCCCCGTCCTCCGTGGGGCCTGCCGTGCTCCCAGCATCCGCGCGGAGCTGGGCCTCGGCCGCCGCCTGGGCAGCCAGGAGTCGCTCCTGCCGCTCCTTCTCAAGACGCTCTGCCTCGGCCTGTGCTGCGGCTGCGCGCAGGGCCTCCTCCTCCGGCCGAGGCATCACCACCAGGTAGTAGTACCCCGCCGCTCCGGCCCCTAGCATGAGGAGGAGCAGTGCCAGGAGGACCGGCACCCTGCTCCGCTTGCGCTCCTCTGGAGGCTGCGCCGGGGCCGCTGGGCCGGGAGAGCCGCCGGCGGGCGTCCCCTTGCCTGGAACCATGCCGAGCTGAGCCTGCAGCACCGCCGCCCGCTGGGCCTCGTCCACCACCTGGAAGAAGGTCGCCAGCTCAGGAATGTCCCCCAGCCGCTTCCACGTCTCGCCCGTCAGGGAGATCTCGTCATCGCGAGACACCTTGCGCTCGACGATCCACTTCTGGAGCGTGGTGAGGTCCTTGAACGTAAAGGCGTTGCCGCTGGGCTGCCGGAGACGCCACTCGCGTGCGCCTGGAGCTGCTGCGGCCGGTAGCAGGGGCTGCGAAGGAGGTTCCGGGCTCGCGGCGGTGGCCACCGGGGGCGCCATGCCCATGGGCGGCGACAGCGGGCGCAGTCCAGGTGGAGGTGAGGCCGGCGGAGCAGCGGAAGTGTCCCCTTGCGCCCCTGGGACTGCCTGGGTTCCCTGCCCCTGCTTCACCGGCACCGTGACGACCAGCGCCTTCTTCTTCACCACGAAGACGTGGTGACACGTCGTGCACTGGACGGTGACGCCGGTCTCGGAGATCCGAGCGTCATCAAGCTCGTATTGCGTCTTGCAGCGCTCGCATCGAACGTCCATGCACCCCGCCTGCCCGCTTCTGTCCACCCACCATACTGGCTCCGAAGCCGTGGGGCCTCAAATTGGTGTGCCCATGCTCTTTCGCCGGGCGGCCGGAAAATTGACCCGCTCCTCTCCCTCCCTACACTCGCCCGGGCAGTCGCTACAGCCTGCTACGGGTCTCAAGAGGAAGGTCATGGCGGCCAGGAAGTCCAGGGCGGAGAAGACGGTCCTGTCTCGGCAGGATATCGCTACGCGTCGCAAGGCGCTGACGGACAAGAAGATGCAGACGGGGGGAGTGGGAAGGAGGGCCCTGGTGGGCGTCTTCATCCTCGCCGCGTCCCTCATCTCCTTGCTGTCGGTGGCAACCTTTGATGCGCACGATCGGGTAGGGCCAGGGTTCCGGAACATGGTCGGCCCCATGGGCCACCTCATCGCCGAGTCCCTGCGCGGGCTGCTCGGCGTGTGCGCCTATCTCATTCCCAGCTGCGGCCTCTATGCGGCCCTGGTCATCTTCGTGGGCAACCGCGAGCGCCGCCGCCTGCCGCAGATCCTCGCGCTGGGGCTGCTGGCGCTGAGCGCGTCCGTGCTCGCGCAGCTCATGTTCGCGGGAGATCCTGGCTGGGCGCACCCGCCTGGAGGCGCGGTGGGCGCTGGGCTCGCGGGCGTGCTCCAGGGTCTCTTCTCCACCGTGGGCACCGTCATCCTCGTGACGGCGGTGTCGGTGGCCGCGCTCATCGTCGGCACCCAGTACACCTTCCTGAAGCTGTGCACGCTGGCGTGGGCCGGGCTGTGCGTGTTCGGCCGCCGGCTCCAGGAGGCCGCCTTGGCCTTCGTCGAGGCACAGAAGGAGGCGTACAAGAAGCGCCAGGAGCGGCTCGCCCAGGAGAAGCTGGAGGAGGCCGCCTTCCTCGCGCAGCTCGAGGCGGATGAGGAGGATCTGGAGGAGGCCGAGCGCGATGCCGCGGAGGCCGAGGAGGCCGAGGCGGAGGCGATGGCCGAGGAGGCCGTGCGGCTGGCTCGGGAGCAGGAGAAGGAGCAGTTCCAGGCCGCCAAGAGGGCTGCGAAGGAGACCAAGGAGACGGGTCGCGAGGCTCGCGCCAAGGAGAAGCCGGCCGAGGGCGCTGTCGTGGCCGCGGTGCCTCTGCTCGAGAAGCGTCCAGCGCCCGGAGCCGATCCGGCCTGGGCTTCCTTCCTCGCACCTGCCCCGATCGCCGCCGCCGCGACGAGCGCGACACCGTCCGAGCCTCCGCGAAAGCGCGAGCGCAAGGGGCCGAACATCGTCACCGCGCCGGCCGCTCCCGGCTCCATTCCGCCCATGCCCGCCGCGTCCCTGGCCGCGTCCCTGGCCGCCGCGGAGCCCACCCCTGCGTCCGCTCCGAGCCTGCCCCCTGCCCCGGCCGCTGCTGCCCCCGCTGCTCCGGCCGCTGGCCCGTCCGCCATCGTCCCGGCGCCTCCGTCCGCGCTGGCACGCATGCCGCTCATCGTGGAGCCCAAGGCGCCGCCCAAGCCCACCGCTCCGAAGAAGAGGGAGGAAGAGTTCGAGTTCGTGGGGGGCCGCAAGAGCTTCTCACTGCCGCCGCTCGACGTGCTCGAGTGCGACAAGAAGGAGCGCTCGGCGCTGGACAAGGACGCCTTCCTCGTCACCGCCGAGAAGCTGCGCGCCAAGCTGGCCGACTTCGGCATCGTGGGCGAGGTGGTGGAGATCCGCCCCGGCCCCGTCGTCACCATGTACGAGTTCCTCCCGGGCCCCGGCATCAAGGTGAGCAAGATCGCCGCGCTCGCGGATGACCTCGCCATGGCCATGGAGGCCATGCGCGTGCGCATCGTCGCCCCCATCCCCGGCAAGGGTGTGGTGGGCATCGAGGTACCCAACAAGGACCGCGAGACCGTCTACCTCCGGGAGATCGCCGAGCAGGACGCCTTCCAGAAGAGCCAGAGCCGCCTCACCATGTGCGTGGGCAAGGACATCGAGGGCATGCCCTTCGTGTTCGACCTGGCCAAGGCGCCGCACCTGCTCATCGCTGGCACCACCGGCTCGGGCAAGTCCGTCGCGGTCAACTCGATGATCATGAGCATCCTCCTGAAGTCCACGCCGGAGGAGGTCCGCTTCCTCATGGTGGACCCGAAGATGCTCGAGCTGTCCGTCTACGAGGGCATCCCCCACCTGCTCCTGCCCGTGGTGACCGATCCGAAGAAGGCCGCGCTCGCCCTGCGCTGGGCGGTGGAGGAGATGGAGCGCCGCTACCACCTGCTCTCCGAGGCCGGCGTGCGCAACATCGCCGGCTACAACAAGCTGGTGGAGAGCTCCGCCACCGAGGTGAAGGACACGCTCGAGCAGTCCTCAGAGGAGAAGAAGCGCGCCAAGCCGAAGAAGATGCTCGTCGTCAACGTCGCCCAGGCAGAGGCCGCGCCCGCCGCCGCTGCCGCGGCCAGCGATGGCCTCGGTGTCGCCGCGCCCAAGGACGATGTGGAGGACTTGCGCGAGGCAGTCACCTTCGAACCCGAGCCCACCGTGGCCCGGGATGAGACGGAGTCCGAGTCCGCGGCGCTCGAGGCGCAGGAGTCCTCTCAGGACCAGGAGGCCTCTGCCGCCGAGGACGCCGAGCCGGAGAAGAAGGAGCTCAAGAAGCTGCCCTACATCGTGGTCATCATCGACGAGCTGGCGGACCTGATGATGGTCGCCAGCCGCGAGGTGGAGACCTACGTCGCGCGCCTGGCGCAGATGGCCCGAGCCGCCGGCATCCACCTGATGGTCGCCACCCAGCGCCCGTCCACGGATGTCGTGACCGGCGTCATCAAGGCCAACTTCCCCACGCGCATCAGCTTCATGCTGCGCTCCAAGCCGGACTCGATGACGATCCTCGGCACGGTGGGCGCCGAGGCGCTGCTCGGCATGGGCGACATGCTCATCATGCCGCCCACGAGCGCCCACCTGCAGCGCGTGCACGGCGCCTTCGTCTCCGAGGCGGAGATCAAGCGCGCCGTGGACCACCTCAAGGCCCAGGGCAAGCCCGTCTTCGACGAGTCCATCCTCAAGCCGCGCGACGAGGACGTGGAGGGCGGCGGCGAGGAGGACGAGCTGTCCGACGAGCTGTACGACCAGGCGCTCGCCACGGTGAGCGAGATGCGTGCGGTGTCCATCTCCATGCTCCAGCGCAAGATGCGCATCGGCTACAACCGCGCCGCGCGCATGATCGAGCGGATGGAGCGTGATGGCGTGGTCGGCGCCGCCGATGGCGCCAAGCCGCGCGAGGTGCTCATCCGCGCCGTGGGCGACATGCCGGGGGCGGGGGCAATGTAGAAACTCAGCGGCCGAGCACCTGGTCGGCCGCTTCCAGTTCTCCGTTTCCAAGCGGCCTCGGGTCCGTTAAGGGCCTCTCCATGGCTGAACGCCTTGCTCTCTTCGCCACCACCGCCCGCGGCACCGAGGACCTCCTGGCCGAGGAGCTCTTGGAGCTGGGCGCACGCCGCATCCGCCAAGACCGGGGCGGGGTGCGCTTCATGGCCTCGCTCGATGAGGCGCTCCGGGTGTGCCTCTGGTCGCGCATCGCCATGCGGGTGCTCTATCCGCTCGGCGAGTTCGAGGCCCACGGCGCGGAGGGGCTCTACGAGGCGGCCGCCAGCGTTCCGTGGGAGGAGCACCTCACGCCGAATCACACCTTCGCGGTAGAGGCCACGCTGCGAGACAGCGAGCACAGCCACTCGGGCTTCGTGGCCCTCAAGGTGAAGGATGCCCTCGTGGACCGGATGCGTGGGACGCTGGGGTCCCGGCCGGATGTAGACACGCGCAGCCCGGACGTGAGCGTGGTGGCTCACCTGGCGCGCGAGCGGCTGTCGCTCTCGCTGGATCTGTGCGGCGAGCCCCTGCACCGCCGCGGCTACCGCGTGCGCCCTACCCCCGCGCCCCTCAAGGAGACCCTGGCCGCTGCCCTGCTGCGCGCCGCGCGCTATACCGGCGAGGAGGCCCTGGTGGACCCGATGTGCGGCTCCGGGACCTTGCTCATTGAAGGAGGCCTCATCGCGCGCCGGCGGGCCCCGGGGATCGGCCGCTCCTTCGCAGTGGAGCGCTGGCCGCACTTGGGAGCCCGGGCCAAGGAGCTGCTGGAGGACCTGCGCGCAGACGCCCGCCGCAATGAGCGCAAGGTGGCCGTGCCGCTGCTGGGCTTCGACAAGGACCCCGAGGCGGTAGAGGCGGCGCGGCGGAACGTGAAGGCAGCGCGGCTCTCGGAGGAGATCCAGATCGCCGAGGGCGACGCCACCAAGCCCCTCCCGCTCCCCAAGGGGGGCGGACTGCTCATCACCAATCCCCCTTACGGCGAGCGCATCGGCTCGGGCGGCCAGAAGGGCATGAAGGCCTTCTACTTCAAGCTCGGGGAGAACCTCCGGGCACTGAATGGGTGGCGTGTCTACCTGCTCTCCGGCAACCCGGCCTTCGAGAGTGCCTTCCACGCGCGTCCCTTGAGCCGCCGGGAGGTGTGGAACGGCCCCATCGCCTGCACCCTGCTGGGCTACCGCCTCTTCACGACGACGCCAGTCACGGAGAAGTCCGGATCAGAACCGGCGCTCGGTGTGGCTCAGCAGGCGCTGGATGTTGGCCCGGTGAGTCCAGAGCATGAAGGCGAAGAGGAGTCCTGAGAGCACGGCGTACTCGGGCGCGCGGGCGGTGAAGGCCGCGGTGGCCACCGACACCACGCCCGCCGTCAGCGAGCCGAGCGAGCTCATCCGGGTCGTCACCACCACGAGGCCATAAGCAGCAGCCCCAGCGAGTGCAGCCCAGGGCGCCAGCACCAGGAGGACGCCGAGCGCGGTGGCCACGCCCTTGCCCCCGCGGAACTTCAGCCACACCGGATAGCAGTGCCCCAGGAACGCGGCGAGCCCCACCGCCACCTGTGCGCGCGGGCTGTCCGGCATCATCCTCAGCGTGAGCAGCACCGGCAGAGCGCCCTTGAGCGCATCCAGCGCGAGCACCAGGACGCCCAGCTTCTTGCCCGCCACGCGCGCCACATTGGTCGCACCAATGTTGCCGCTGCCCTCCACCCGCACATCCACCCCGCGCGCCCAACGCGTCACCAACACCCCGAAGGGGATGGAGCCCGCCAGGTAGCCAAGCAGGAGGAGGGCCGCGAGCACGCAGGGCTCACATCAACAGGTGGGGAAACCTGGTCTTCACCACCACATAGGCGTAGTTGGCGACGAGGAGGATGGGCAGGGCGATGCGCACCCAAGCCCACTCGCGCGGCGAGAGCTGGACGTCTGGGACAGGCATCGCGAACACCAGGTGCAGCACCATTACGACGGCCATGAGGGCAAAGAGGAGCGCGGCCACGGTGCCCAGCGGGTTGGCTTCCCAAGCGCCGGGGATGTTGAAGTGCGCCACCCGCTCCGCGACGCGGGTGAGCCCGCAGCCGAGGCAGGGCCAGCCTGTGGTCTCGCGCAGCATGCAGCCCCAGAAGGGGATGATCTTCGCGACGGGGATGAACCGGGCAATGAGCAGCCCGACGATCCCCGCGAGGCCGAGGCCATCCACGAGGCCGAACTTCCGGTTGGGGGCAGGCAGAGTGAGCTTCACGTCCCCCAGTGTAGCGCGAGCCTGTGCGCGAGTGGACGAGGAGTTGCCGCCACCTTGCCCAGGCCAAGACTTTTGGGCTATGCGCCAGGGCATGAAGACGCTCCGTTCCGCCCTGGTGATGATGGTCGCCGTCCCCCTGGTGGCGCTCGCTGGTGAGCCCACCCCTGCCGCCAACAAGCAGCCGGCGAAGGCCTCCGAGCAGCCGGCGAAGGCCTCCGAGGCGGACTGCCACCACCCCCCCCAGGCGCAGGACGCCGCGCCGAAGTCGGACTGGAAGCTGACGCGTGGGGAGCCGATCAAGGGAGTCCCTTGCGTGAAGCTCGCGGACCTGCTCGCCAAGCCGCAGGAACACGACGGCAAGACGGTCCTGATCGAGGGCCATGTGCGCAAGGCGTGTGAGCGGAAGGGCTGCTGGATGGAGCTCGCCACCGCCAAGGATGCCAAGGGCGCGGGCCTGCGGGTGACGTTCAAGGACTACGGCTTCTTCGTCCCGCTGGACTCGGCGGGCTCGGAGGCGCGGGTGGAGGGCGTGGTGAAGGTGGCCGACCTGAGCGAGGACCGCGCGAAGCACTACGAGAGCGAGGGCGCCATTGTGCCCCGCACCGCCGACGGCAAGCCGCGCGAGGTGCAGCTCGTGGCCAGTGGCGTGGAGCTGCGCCGCTAGGCAATGCGCAGCTTCAGCATGAGGGGCGTGCAGGGCGCGGCGGATCGAGCCGTGCAGCACGCTCGGGCGTGGATGCTGGAGACCGCTCCTGGCTCGCGCGTCCATGACGTGCAGGAGGACCCGCGCTTCCAGCACCGGGGCGTGGATCTGCTGTGGGAGCTGACCTCGGGCGAGGTCCGCGGCATCGAAGTCAAAGGCGACCGGCACCCGCGCCGGCGCTACTGGTTCGAGCTGGTGTCCAACGTGGAGAAGGACACCCCGGGCTGCTTCCTCTACAGCAGCGCGGACCTGCTGGTGTACGTGTTCCTCGCCCAGGCCCAGTTGCACGTGCTCCCGCTGAAGGAAGTGCGGGAATGGTTCCTGCCTCGGGCAAAGGCGTACGCCCTCAAGCAGACCTCCACGAAGACAGGGGCCATCCGCTACACGACGGTGGGAGCGGTGGTGCCCTGCCACGAGGTGCTCGAGGCAGTACCGAGTGTCCTCCAGGTTCCGCTCAAGCGCGGCGCTGGCAAGGGCGCCCTGGCCCAGGATGCCTCCTCCGAGCAGGCGGCCTCATCCGAAGCGACCAAGCCCAAGGCAGGACTCTCCGAACCCGCGCCGCTCGCCCCCACTGGCACGGATACCGAGTAGCCCCTCCCCTGCTTGAAAGAGAGGGGACGGGCTCTCAGGCCTGGAGGCTCGTCAGGGGCCGTGCCGGTGCCCGTGGCCCGGGTGCATGTGGTCATGCAGCTCGTTGAGGCGAGCCCTGTCGCGGGATACTTCCTGCAGGCCCGTGCGGTCTCCCGTGGCCTTGTAGACGTGCTCCAGCCGGGCGCAGAGATCGATCGCCAGGTGGATGTCCCCGTCCCTCTCGGCCTGCAGCATGATGGGCCGGGCTCGTGCGACCGCCTGAGGCCATGCGCCCAGGTGAATCAACCCATCCACGGCGAGCAGGCGGGAGATCGGCGTCCGTGAGCTGTCGACAGCCGCGGCCTCCAGGTCCGCAAGCGCTGTGTCCCGCTCGCCCTTGTTGGCGCGGACAATGGAGGTGGCAATGCCGCGACGGTCGGGCAGCAGGAACTCCTCGAACTCGGCGAACGCGTCTGCGTGGGCGGTGTTCCCCGTCTTCGCGAGCACCTCGGCCATCGAGTCGAACATCTCTGCCACCTTCTCGTTGAACCCACCGAGTGCACGCTCGACGAACGCCAGCTGGGGCTGCCCCTTCTCGTCCAGCGGCATGCGCTGGCGAACGGCCTTCATGCGCTCGAAGGCGGCGTCCACCGGGGCATCCTTCTTCCCCGAGATGAGCGAAGTCAGCGCGGCCATCAGCTCTGCCAGGGCCAGCGCGAACTCGGGCGGCGCGAGGCGCTCGGGCACCCAGCGGCGCCACAGCTCCTCGGCCGCGGCGTGGTGGAAGGGCTTGAAAGGCCCTGTGCCCTTCCACTTCTTCCCCCACTCCAGGGCAATGTCCTGGGGCCAGCCCGTCTCTGCGAGCTTCCGGAAGTCGGCCTCGGCCACCGAGACGCCGTAGTGCCCCAGGGTGCCAAGAATGGCCTCCGTCGAAAACCCCTGGAGACCCTTGTTCTGCCAAGCCTTGTCTACGCGCTCCGTGCTCACCGGTAGCTTCTCCTCGTCGCGCCCGTCCGTGGCGCCAGCGGCCTTCTAGCAGAGCACCAAGGGACGCGGCAGAAGACGTTCAGCCCTCGGGCGCCATATGTGCACCCCCTCACGGGGGACGGGCATCGGTCCCTGGAGCAGAGGCGCCTGCCGTGGAGGGAACCACCGTAGGCACGGAGGGCCAGACGGTGGGGTTGCGCCGGCCGTCCTCGACGCGCCGCGCCTGGTACGGCACACAGCCTCGAGCCTCGAAAGCCCGCTTGAAGGCGGCAAAGCCAGCCCCCGCCTTCCACGCATCCATCGTGGCCAGGCCCGCCTCTGGACCGCACTGGGCGAGCATGTACTCCACCCAGGCCCAGCGTGCGGAGGTAGGCCGCACCTCTGCACGCCCCTTGAGGCCCCGGCGGAGCCGCTCCAGCTTCCCCTCCACCTCACGAATGCCGGCAAAGGGCGCGCCATCCAGCGGCGTGTTGCGCTTGGCCACGAAGGGGGCCACTCCCAGCGCCACCGGAATGATGCGCGACAGCTCCGTGGAGAAGCGGATGAGCTCGTCGATGTCCACATCCTCTTCGTAGGGCAGTCCAATGACGTTGTAGACCTTGAGCTGCCGGAGCCCCGCCGTCCGGGCGAAGTTCGCCGCACGGAGAATCTGCTCCTCCGAGTGCTTGCGATCCACCAGGTCCCTCATGCGCTGGGAGGCCCCATCCGCGGCAACGGTGAGGTTGGTGGCGCCCCCGCGGCGCAGGGTGTCCACCAGTTCCTGTGTGAGCCTGTCCGCGCGCAGCGAGGACACCCCTACCTCTCGGCCCGCGTCCACCAGGGTGCGCAGCAGCTCCACGATGCGCGGGTGGTCCGTCACCGCGGCTCCCACCAGCCCCACCCGCCTGGCATTCTCGGGGATGAGCGACAGCACCCGCTCGGGTGGCACCGTCCGCATCCCCCCATTGGTCGTTCGCCTCATGACGCAGTAGTGACAACCGCGCGAGCAGCCGCGCTCCGGCTCAATGAGGAACATGGAGCGCAGCTCCGTGTTCGGCGTGATGATCTGCGAGCGGGCGGGCAGCCGCGCGTCCAAGGCCTTGGCGACCGAGTAGCGAGCCCCTCCTCGCCCAGGCACTCGGAAGCCGGGCGTGCGCGCCAGGAACGACAGGAGCTCCTCACGCACCATCGAGGCTGCCGCATCCAGCAGGGTGTGGATGAGCTCCTCCCCCTCTCCCTGGACGAGCACATCCACGAAGGGCTCCAGCGGGTCCGGGTTGGAGAAGGTCAGCGGACCACCGGCCACAATCAGGGGATGGCGCTCATCCCGCTCCTCCTTCAGCAGCGGCAGCCCGGCCAGCTCCAGCATCGAGAAGACGCCCGTCAGTTCCAGCTCGTACGCCACGGAGAAGGCCAGCATGGGCAGGCCGGAGACGGGCGTCTCGGACTCATAGGTGAAGAGCGGCGTCCTCGTACGTCGGTACGCCTCCACATCCTCCGGGAGGAAGACCCGCTCGGCGGTGGCGCCTGGGTGGAGGTGAATCTCCCGGTAGATCGTCTGATAGCCGAGCGAGCTCATCCCCACGTGGTAGGGGCTCGGGTAGCAGAGGGCCACTCGGTAGGGCGCCTCCTTCCGGAGCGTGCCCTCCTCGTCCGAGAGCCTGGCTCGCACGCCTTCCATCAGTGAGAAACGACCCTCCATGCTCCTCCCACGGCCATCCAATCCTCTTTAAACACCGCGGCCCCGAGCAGCCACTCCCAGAGGGGAGGGCAGCCGGGGCCGCAGGAACTTCGCCAACTGCGGTTCAGCCTACTTGAGCGAGGGGATCGCCTTGGTCGGCACGCAGCGGTTCAAGTCCGGGTCGCACGTGACGTCGAACTCGGGGTTCATGCCCGAGCCCGCGCCGCAGTTCTCCGCCGGGTTGCTGGAGTCAGGGTCGCACGCCAGCGCCGGCCAGAGGGCACGCACGCCCAGCTGGATGGTGCAGCCATCGCGGGTGTAGGCCAGATCAGCACCGATCTGGGTGCCCGGGGCATCCGGCGCGGCGTACACCTTCACGTTCGAGAACTGGTAGGAGATGGACGTCGCCGGCTCCGTCGAGCTCGGACCGGCATTCACCGTCGCCAGCGAGAACTCGTTCGCCGCACAGAAGTCGCTTGCGTCCGGCTCCTCCGCCAGCTTGCCCTCCGCGGTCTGGAGGTACGGATCCCCCGGATCGCGGGTGGCGCGTGTGTAGAGGCCCGCGGGGCGAATCGTCAGCACCGATGAGTCCGCCTTCTGCGGATCGGTGAACTTGAAGACACCCCAGACCTCACCCTTGACGACCTTCGCCTGGCATTCTGCGGACAGGTTCTGGTCAGGCTTCAGGTCGTACTTCGCGTACCAGTTGGCGAAGCTGGCATCTTGAACGATGCAGCCCGCGTTCGGCTGGTCGAAGTTGCAGCCCGTCAGCAACGCACCTGCGCTGAGAACGGCCACGGTCACAGAAACGATGTTCTTGGTCATGATTCTCTAGGTTCCTGTCGATCCTGACTGAGCCTTAGAAGGTGTACCGGATGCCGAAGCGGAACTGCCGCGGGGCCTGGTACTGGTTCGGCTGCTTGAAGTTCGGGTTGATCTGGTCCTCGGACAGGTAGATCGGATCCTCGCGGTCCGCCTCACGGTCACCCGTGTTGATGACCACCTTGCCCGGCAGATCGCCCGGCGTGCCACCCTCGAGCGGGTAGATGGACTCGAACGTGTAGGACTCGTCCACGCGGGTCGTCGTCTGGAAGTTGAAGAGGTTGAACACGTCCAGAGTGAACGACACCACCTGATCCTTGCCGATGCGGTAGTTCACACCCACGTTGGAGTCGATGATGTTGACCCACGGGGTGCGGCCGCCCGTACCACGCTGGAGGACGAAGGCCTCATCCTGGCCGTAGTCCGGGTGCGCGCCGTAGTAGTTGATCGGCGTACCGGAGTTGCCGCGGTAGGACAGACCGACGCTGGTGGACAGCGCGTTGGTGATGTTGAACTCCTTGGCGCCGAACAGCTTGACGGCGTGCGTGCGGTCGAACGGCAGCAGGCCGCTGCGGTTGGGCAGCAGGTCGATCAGGTCGAAGTCCGAGAGGATGTTCGGGTCGAGCTGGTTGGTCTCCGGGCGGAACAGACCCGGGTAGTTACCGTACAGCCGAGACCAGGTGTAGCTGGCCTGGGCCAGCCAGCCGTCCGCAAACGTCCGGTTCAGGTACATGGTCACCGAGTCGTAGTTGCGGACCGGCTTCGGGAAGTCCTGAGCGAAGCCCTGGTTCGGGTTGCCGAGGAAGTAGGTGTTGCCGCCGTCACGGCTCATGTCCTCGATGACCGCGCCCATGTTGCGATGGGTGTAGGTGGCGCCGAAGCGGGTGTTGGCCAGCACCTCGTACTCGCCGCCCACCACGTACTCGGCGGAGGACTGCGGCTTGAGGCTCGGGTCCACCGGCTCGTTCTCCACCTTGCCGCCTGAGAAGAGGCGGTTCGGGTTGGAGCTGTTCTCCGAGCGGAGGGCAACGTAGGCGTTGTCCGTGCAGCCCGTGCGCTGGCCCTCACGCGTGGACGGGTCGCAGCCCTGCGCGCCCGTCGGGTCATCCTCGGACGCAATGCGAACGGCCGAGTAGCGGCGCTCCGGCGGGAACGCGCGGTCCAGCATGTTGAGCGGCACCTGCTCGTAGTAGCGGGCGTAGTTGACGAAGAACTTCATCCGGCCGTTGGCCAGCGGGTCCACGATGGCGCCCAGGCGCGGCGACAGCTGGTTGCCGAGCACGAGAGCCAGCTGCCCGTCACCGCCGTACATCGCCTGCACGTCGTAGCGCAGACCGGCGTTCACCGTCAGGCGGTTCGCGATGGACCAGCTGTCCTGCAGGAAGCCACCCACCGTGGTGCTCTTGGAGGTGGACTCCTGGACGGCCTGCACCACCGCGGAGTCCGGGCCCGTCTGGTAGCCGTAGCGGCGGAAGTCGTTCCAGCCGTAGCCGCTGATGGCCGAGTTGTCGCGCGGGTCGATGCGGCCCGTGATGTTCGCCTCCTGGAAGAACACGCCGCCGCTGTAGGACTTGCGCTGTCCGTAGGAGAGGAACTCGGCGTCCACGCCCGCCTTCAGCACGTGGGTACCCACGGCGTTGAGCAGGTAGGTGGCCTTGGCGTTGACCTGGTAGCGATCCAGGTTGCCGTCCGTCAGCAGGCCGGGGCCGCCGACACCGTAGTTGTTCACCGGGCAGGCCTCCGCGGTGGAGCCGTCCGCCAGCTCGATCTCGCAGTACTCTGCGGCGCCTTCCACATTCTCGAAGTAGCTGAGCGGACGCTCGAGCACGTAGTTCACGCGCGCCAGGCCGGCCAGGCCATTGCCGAGGATGTCACCGGCCTCGCTGCCGTCCGCCGCCTGGGTGGAGGCGACCTGGTGGAAGTAGCCTGCGTTCACGTCGAGCAGGACCTTCTTGTCCATGAAGGCGCCGGCGTACTTCAGGCCGACCGCCGTGGTGCTCGCGATCGTCTCCGTGAGGCCGAAGGAACCAGGGCGCGCCACGCGGGCGCCCGGCAGACCGCCGCTGCGCGGATCGATGGAGAGCTTGCCAGCGCCGCCCGTGCTGGACGGGGTGCCGGTGATGGACAGCGAGACGTTGTGGTCCTGGTTGATGAGGTAGGTCAGCTTGCCCATGTACTGGAAGGCGCGCGAGTCAGCGAAGAAGGTCTGCTCGGAGCCGGGGATCCGCCGCACCTGCGCCTTGCCCTGCTCGTTGCGGACGATCTCGCCCGTCTCGGTGTCGAGCTGGAACGCGTTGATCGAGCGGGTGTGGGCGTAGCGGGTGAAGGACGGCGCGAAGCCCGCGAAGAACCACAACTTGTCCTGGAGGATGGGGCCGCCGAGGGTGGCGCCCAGATCGCCCAGGTTGCGCAGGGTGTTCTCA
>NZ_DASPHO010000051.1:0-4026 GCF_035629615.1 Hyalangium sp.
GTCCGTACCCGAACCGGCCGCTCGAGGGTCACCACGTTCCCCAGCGCCTCCAGCTTCGAGAGCACGTCGGAGTCTGCTCGGAGGGTCCGATACTCGGCTCGAAACTTCGTCCCGGCGAGCACCACGAAGGGGACGTCCGACCACGCGTCCTGCGACGCCAGCCCGGAGACGAGCGACTCCAGCAGTCCGGTGGTGAGCGCCTCCTCGGCGATCAGGACGACGCCCACACCGGCGGCCAGCTCGCGAAGCAACTCCTCGGCGGTGCGGCACAGCTCGACCGACGTCAGCCCGCGCAGCACGCGTCCGGCGAGCTCCGCGTCGCGACCTCTGGGGGCGAAAATGAGGACGCGTTCCTGACACGCCTCAGCTGAGTTCATGGGTCACCTCCTCACCACCGCCCCGGTGCGACCCGCGCTCGGCTCCAGTGGAGAGGAGGTTTCCGGTGAGGATGCCCCGGAACTCCTTGAGCGGTCTGCCGACCCGGATGCCCTTGGGTCCCAGGAAGAACTCCCGGATGGTGCGCTCGTGGGGACCGGAGCGCTTCTTCAGGACCGAGATCGCCTGGTGGACCGAGCCGCCGGACTCGAAGAAGCGGAGCAGCACCACACTGTCCGCCAGATACGAGATGTCGATGGGGGCGATCATGGTCGGCCCGAGCACGCCGTGCTGGCTGACGATCAGCAGCGTCATCACGCCCTGCTGGTTGAGGTACGTCAGCAGCTCGTGAAGGTGGGCCGACAGGAAGTGCTCCTGCGGCATCGCGCTGAAGTAGCCGTTGATGCTGTCGATGACCACCGTCTTCGCGTCCTGGTGCTCGACCGAGTCGCGCACCAAGGCCGCGAACTCGCCGGGCGAGACCGACGCCGAGTTCAGCTGACACACGGTCACCTGCCCGCTCTCCACGTGGCGGCGCAGGCCGATGTCCAGACCTTCGGTCCGGTTGAGGAAGGTGCTGGCCACCTCCTCGAACAGGAACATCGCCACCTTGTCGCCGGCCTCTGCGTTCGCGTAGGCATAGTGCCCAGCCAGGCTGGACTTGCCGACGCCGGCAGGGCCGATGATCAGCGTGCTCGTCCCGCGATCCAGCCCGCCGCCGAGCAGGGTGTCCATCTCCTGGACCCCCAGCGTCACGCGCTTGGGCGCGAACGGCGCGTGGTGCTCCATCGCTTTGAGGCGTGGGTAGACCTCCAAGCCGCCGCGGCGGATGTTGAAGTCGTGAAAGCCGCTCCGGTACTCGACGCCGCGGAGCTTGCGGACAATCAGCCGGCGCCGCTCGCTGCCGTACTCCGGCGCAAGCTGCTCGAACCGGAGGACGCCGTGGCAGATGGTCTCGAGCTGGTGATCCGGCTTGCCGCTCTCCGGGTAGTCCAGCAGCAGGGTCGTCGCACCGTGCTCGACGAGCCGATCCTTCAAGGTCAAGATGAGGCGCCGGTACCGCAGGGAGTCCTGTGCCAGATACCGGAGCTCAGAGAGCGAATCGAAGACCACCCGCTTGGCCTTCGTCTTCTCCAGCGTCTGGAGGATCGCCTCGAACACCTCGTCGAGCTCGGCCTCCGCCGGATGGAGAATGGTGTAGGACTGGCCGGACTCCGACTGCGAGTGGGGGACGGCATGGAGGTGGGCGCCCTCGAGCGACCATCCGTGCTGCGCGGCGACGTGCTTGAGCTCCGCGACGTTCTCGGTCAGCAGCACGTAGAGCGTGCTCTCGTTCCGGCGCAGGCCGTCGACGATGAAATGCAGGCCCAGGGTCGTCTTCCCCGAGCCCGGCGTCCCCTCGATAAGGAACATGTATCCCGCGGGAAACCCGCCGTGGAGGACGTCGTCCAGACCGGTGACTCCCGAGGACACCCGTTGATCGCTAGCCATGAACTCAAGACCCCGAATAGGGACGACAGGCCACAGGTGGCTGGAGTCGTCGATTTCGCAAACGTCGTTCTTCGGTGCACCGTATGACGGAAAACAACGAGTCGTCCGGTAGATCTTTCGGTAGGTGTCGGACAGTGGGAAGTTGTGGAGCCAGCGGGCATTGGCGCTCGGAGCGTTGGTTGGAGGCCGAGCTAGAGCCTGGCGAGGAACTCCAGCGCCTTCAGGCCCGGAAGGAAGAAGTAGCCCCCGCCCTTCATGGTGACGAAGCGCTCGATCCCGTCCACACACCGGCGGATCGGCTGCCGGGGCAAGGTTATTGTGCCTGCCCCGTGCGTCACGAGCGGATCCCGCTCGACATAGCGGCCGCCGAACTTGCTGTTGTTCAGCCACGTCTGCTGGAGGAACTCGAACTGCCGGGCGATGTTGGCGTTGATGCCGATGAAGATCATCCCTCGGTCCGTGCCCTCGGCGTAGGTCATGCCTCGGCGCAGGATCCGGTGCCGCCGGCTCACCTGCCGGGACAGCTCTGCGTTGGGTGGCAGCGCGTCGCGGGGGTTGGCGCGCCGGATGTGCGAGGCCACCGGGCAGCCATAGCCCTCGGGGTCCTTCGCGGCGAACCCGAAGGTGTTGTCGACTCCATGCCCACCGGCTGAGGCATGTTGGGGCGGGGCATCTTCTCCCGGCCGCAGCGGCGTGCCGTCAGGCCACCGCCCCATCATCTTGGCCGCCAGTCACTGCTTCTTGAGAGCATCGGTCTCGCCGACGGCCACCTCCTTGTGAGCCTCGAGGAAGTGCTGGAAGGCCTCCACGTCCTGCCGGAGCTTGCGCAGCACCAGGTAGCTGCCGTTGCGCCCCAGCTCCTTCCAGCCCGCCTCCCGCCCTGGGGGAGAACACCCGTGCGCATAAGAGGGATAGGGGCCCAGTTGAGGGGGAGGGAGGGTGCAGAGGGCCGCTGACGGGGCCGCCCGAGTGATGCTCCCGGTTGGTGGACAGGCCGCGCAGCCCCCTTGGGGTACACGCCTGCCCAGGCCGTGCTCCCATCAAACCACCTGAGTCCCTGGAGCCGCGAGAGCGCCGCCCGGAGTGCACCTCCAGGCGGGTGCCGCCCAAGGGTGGGCATCCCTTTCACAACACGTGCGCCGATAACCGACTTCCGAAGAGGGGCAGAGCACCCTGTTAGCGGGGCGCGATGCATGGCTGGCCCAACAGAGGCTGGACGGAGAGTTTCCGCTCCTCCACAACGGCAAGGACAGCTACTTCGTGTCGGTGAGTGGGTGGGCAGGCACGGCGACAAGTTCCTCGGGCGGTCAGGCCCAGCTTGAGGTCCATGCAAAGCTACCTCTGGCTGAAGAAGCCATCGCGGCGGCAGTGGATGTGCTGGAGGGCGTGGCGGAGGGCGCGCGCGCGCGTACTGGGGACATGCCACGCCCTCCAGCGCGGGGCTGGATATCGCGGCAGACGAAAAACTGGGCGGCCAACCCGCAGCCTCCACCCCGAGGGCTGCCGGCGCTCAAACTCCCGTGGAACATCCCTTCGCCTGAGCTTCCGCATCGCCTCGGCTGGATCACAGAGCGGCGGATTCTTGCTGCTCCGCAGGTGCCGCGCCGGGCAGGGGGTGCTCCTGCTTCGAGGCGGGGTGCCGAGGAAGCCGCACCGTGAACGTGGTCCCCGCCTTCCGGGTCGAGGTCACGCCGAGGGTCCCACCGTGCGCCTCCACGACTTCACGCGCAATGTAGAGCCCCAGCCCAAGGCCGGTCACGTTCTTGTCGCCGTTGGGGGCGGACGAGCGGTGACGAACCATGGGATCAAAGATCTTCTGCATCATGCTCTTAGGAATGGGTGGCCCCTCGTTGTGGACTTGCAGCACGGCCTCTTCGCCATGCGCTCGAGCGACAACACTCACGGCCCCCTCTCCTCCGTACTGCAATGCGTTGGAGACAAGGTTTGAGATGACTTGGGTGAGTCGGTCGCTGTCCCACTCTCCGTGAAGGTCACCCTTCGCCTCGAACCGCAGCCGGCGGTCTGGGTAGACACCTTCCAATTCCGAAATCACCTGTTGGCACACAGGCGTCAGGTCCATGGGGTTCAGCGTGACCGGAATACCCGACCCCAGGCGCGTGCGCGTCAGGTCCAACAGGTCGCTGACCATCCGCGACATTC
>NZ_DASPHO010000052.1:0-7723 GCF_035629615.1 Hyalangium sp.
GGAACTCGCAGGTCTCCGGCTTCACGGATCCCCGAGGCCGGGTGGACGGAGACCAGCCCCAGTCGGAGGTGGTGGACGCGGTGCGCCGCCCCACGGGCCGCAAGAAGGTGGTGGCCGCGGCGGCCGCGCTCCTGGGGGTGGTGCTGGCGGGGGTGCTGACCTTCACGCTGATCCGCTCTCCCGCCCCGGTCGCGGCCGTGGAGGGCGAGGTGACGGTGGAGAGTGATCCTCCGGGGGCCTCCCTGGTCGTGGACGGGCTGATGTCGACGGTGAAGACGCCGGGCACCTTGCGGATGCTGGCGTTCGATCAGGATTTGCGTGTGCGGATCGAGAAGGAGGGCCGCGAGCCGCGAGAGGTGACGGTCCGGCTCACTCGTCAGGCCCCGAGCAAGACCGTCTCCGTGCTGCTGCCCGAGGAGGCGGCGAAGCCAGGGACGATCACGCTGGTGACGGAGCCGCCGGGCGCCTCGGTGGTGCTGGACGGGAAGCTGCAGGAAGGCGCGACGCCGCTGACGCTGCCCGAGGTGGCCTCGGGGGTGGAGCACCTGATCCGCGTGAGCCTCGCAGGCCACCAGGAGGAGGCGGCCACGGTGAAGGTGCAGCCCGGCGCGACGGAGGCGGTGAAGCTCTCGCTGAAGGTGCTCGCCCTGCCCGAGCCGCAGTCCGAGCCCGAGCTGGCCTCGGATCTGCGCGCGAAGAAGAGCAAGAAGGACACCCTGACGGGGGAAGTGGAGATCTCCAGCACGCCGTCCGCGGACATCTTCCTTGGCACGAAGAAGCTGGGGCGCACGCCGGCGACGGTGAAGCTGCCGGTGGGGAAGGTGACGCTCACGTTCGTCAACGCCGAGATCGATCTGCGCCAGACGTCCGTGGTGAACGTGGAGGCCAAGGGGAAGACCCGCAGCGCCATTCAGTTCCGGAAGGGGAAGATCGCCGCGGACGCGAAGCCCTGGGCGGACGTCTACATCGGTGAGCGGAAGCTGGGCACCACGCCGCTGGCGCCGCGTGAAGTCTACGAGGGCAGCTACACGCTGCGCCTGGTGAACAGCGAGCTGGGGGCCATCAAGGCAGTCAAGGTGGTAGTGCAGCCGGGCAAGACGACGGTCGTGCGCGAGCAGCTCCAGTAGTGGTAGATTCTCCCCATCCCATGACTGCGCAGATGAGCAAGGCCACCCGCGGCCTGTGGACCCTCGCCGGGCTGGTTCTCGTGGCGGGCATCGCTTCCTTCGTCTACCGGCACTCGCCCGGGGGCGTGGGGCCCGCGCTGAAGCTGGGCGGCGCCTACCTCCAGACGGCCCTCTCGCCACTGGTGCTCCTGAGCGCCGGGCTGGCGCTCGTGCTGGGCGTGGGCTCGACCCTCGTGACCTCCTACGCGCGCCGCGCGCCTCCGCCCATGGCGAAGCGCCCGGCCCTGTCCCCGCTGGAGGTGGTGAACGAGGACGTGGCCATCGTCGTGCGCGAGATGCTGGTGGAGCTGGGCCAGTACCTGCGCGGCATCGCCACCCAGCCGGATCCGGACATCATCGTCTTCATGGACACGCTGATGGACGGGGCCATCCGCGTGGGCGCCAGCGACGTGCACATCCACCCCCTGGAGGCGGGCACGCGCATTGCCTTCCGCGTCCACGGGGTGCTGGAGGAGGTGCTCACCATTCCTCGCGAGCACCACCCGCGCCTCATCAACCGCATCAAGGTGCTGGCGAAGCTCACCCTCTACAAGCTCGACAAGCCGCAGGACGGGCACTTCTCGCTCTCCACCCAGGAGGGGCCCGCGGACATCCGCGTCTCGCTCCTCCCCACCAACCACGGCGAGGCCGTGGCGCTGCGCATCGCCCGCTCCGGTGTGCGGCTGCCCCGGCTCACGGCGCTCGGGTTCCCCCAGGCGCTGCTGGACAGGTACCAGCAGAGCCTGGCGCTGCCCCAGGGCGTCATCTTCGTGGCGGGCGCTACGGGCAGCGGCAAGACGACGTCGCTGTACGCCTCGCTCGGCTACATCAAGGAGTCGCGAGGCGAGCTCACGCGCATCGCCACCATCGAGGATCCCGTCGAGTTCGACGTGCCCCTCTTCGCGCAGACACAGGTCAACGCCGAGCAGGGCTTCACCTTCGCCCAGGGCCTGCGCTCGGTGCTGCGCCAGGATCCCAACGTCATCATGGTGGGCGAGATCCGCGATCCGGAGACGGCGCGCACGGCCATCCAGGCGGGCCTGAGCGGCCACTTGATCCTCACCACCATCCACGCGAACTCGGCCTCGGGCGTGTTCAACCGGCTCATCGAGATGGGGGCGGAGCCCTTCCTGCTGGCGTCCGCCACGGTGGCGACCATCTCTCAGCGGCTGGTTCGCGCGCTGTGCCCGCACTGCCGTACGCCCTCGCCCATCAGCCCCGAGGATGTGGTCCGGCTGGACTCGGCGGGGCTGGCTGGGGGCACTTTCTATAGCGCGGTGGGCTGCGCAAAGTGTGGCGGCGGTGGGTATCTGGGCCGCACCGCCATCTACGAGATGCTGGTCGTCACCGCGGCCATCCGCGAAGCCATCAACGCCAAGGTGCCGTCGCCCCAGCTGCAGGAGATCGCCATGAAGGAAGGGATGGTGCCGCTGCTGGCGGCGGGGGTGGAGCGCGCGCGCGCCGGGGCGACGACGCTGCGTGAAGTGTTCCGGGTCGTCGGCGGCGGAGCCTGAGGGCGGGGAGGAGCCACGTGAGCAACGCAAAGGAGCCCAAGCAGGACTGGCCGTCGGCCGAGGGAGAGCCGGCCCGTGACGAGATGAAGGACTCGCTCATGGGCCGCACCCAGGAGGCCGAGCACGTCCAGTCGCGGTTCTCCAACCTCCGGCTCCCTGGCGAGGCCTCCGCTGAGCCCGAGGCTCGGCCCACGGGGACGCCGCGGGCGACGGGGACGGTGTCCGTGCATCAGCCGGTCCGGGAGAAGGTGGGCACCTTCCTGCCTTCGACGGAGGGCGGGCCCTGGAGCGTGGCGGCGGCGTTGCGGCTGGGTGCTGCGGGGTTCGGGCTGATGACGGCGGTGCTGCTCGTGCTGCCGGAGCTCAACGGCTCGTTCCAGGCGCCGACAACGGAGATGCTCACCCAGCCGACCTACACGACGCTCGCGCCGGTCCTCGACACGCCTGCGCCGGCAGCGAAGCCGGGGCAGATCATCACCGAGCAGACGGCGTCCTTCGAAGGGGCGGCCATCCTGATGGTCGAGTCCGAGCCCGGGGGCGTCTCCGTCCGGGTGGATGGCAACGACCAGGGGAACACGCCAGTGTCGCTCACCTTGGACTGCTTGCCCGGCAAGCCCATCAAGGTCGAGGTGGCGCGGAAGGGCTACGAGCGTGCGCAGCACCTCACGTTCTGCCGCACCAACACGATGATCAAGCTCTACGCCCGGCTGCGCAAAGTCGGGAAGAAGCCAGGCGCACCGGATTGAGCGATCCCGCTCGGGCGTCCAGCGTACTACCTTCCAGGTGGGGCTTGGAGCGGAGGGACAGGCTCGCTCAGCGGGAGGTGGGGCTTGGAGGCCAGGTCTCCGGCCGGTCGTTGAACCGCGTACGGAGCCCATCGAGCGCCTGAAGTCGCACATCCCGGTTGTACTTCTGCGCGCCACTGACGGCTCCGAAGATGGTGCCCGTGTACCAGATCAGCTCGAGCGCACCGAGGAGCACCGCAACGCCCACCTGATCCCGGCGGATGGACTCATAGAGGGCAAAGGAGAACAGACCGTTCCATCCCAGGGCCGCGAGTCCGACCAGGGGCTCTCCGATATAGAGGTGTCCCGCGCCAGGGACCACGGAGAGTAACCCCGCGAGCAAGGGCGACTTACGGGGCAAGGACCTCCAGTTCTTCGCGGCCTCCGTGAGCTGGCCCTTCTCGGGCAGAGACGCGACTGCTGCAAAAGCCCCCACGGCCGCCTCGCTCTTGTCCTCCGTGAGCAGCGCCCAGCCCAGCAGGTAGCGCGCGCGGTCGGCGTCGGCCGCGTCTCTGGCCCCGTACTGCCGGAGGAAGGACTGGAGAGAGAAGATCGCGGCCTGGGAACGGCCCGCGGAATAGCGTGCCCAGCCCGTCTCCAGCAGCGCTCGGGCCTGCCACTCCGGGGAGAGCTCCGCCAGGGAGAGAAAGTGAGCCTCAGCGGCGTCAGGCTGCTCTCCGTGGACATAGGCCCGGCCGATGGCGAGCCGCGCCTCGTCCGCCAGGGGAGAGTCCGGATACAGATAGAGGAAGCGTTTGTACTCTCCGATGGCGCGGTAATAGTCGCCGTCGCCATCCAGGGAGCGGGCGAAGCCCAGCTGCTGCTCCGCTTCGGGCGTTCCCGCCAGGACCAGGGCCAGAAGCATCAAGGAAACCAAAACGTGCTCTCCTCCAGCGGGTCCAGGAAGACGATCCGTCCCTGTCGCAGGGCCACGGGAAGCTGACGCACCGAGGAGGAATGCGCGTCGCGCAGCAGCCGGTCGTAGGCCAGCCAGAACCCCACCACGCCATACCGGCTGATCGCCTCGCGGGCGTAGGCCGAGCACGTGGGACGGTGCGAGCAGCGCGGTCCATCGATGGGCGTCACGACGGTCCGGTAGAAGCCGTAGGCCACGAGGAGGAAGTCTCCCGCGGGCACCTCGCGCTGCACGGGGGTGGAGGGAGACACCTCGCGAGTGACGGGATGGTGGGCATTCCCGAACGGCGGTGGGGAGGCTGTGAGGGTCAGGGAGGCTACGGCGGCCAGAAGGAAGAGCATGAGAGCGCCCAACTCCTTCCTAGGGAGCAGCGTTGTAGACCGTGTCTCCGCCAATCACGGTGAGGCGCACCTGGGCCGTGAGCAGGTCCGAGGGCTGCGCGTCCACCGGATCGACAGAGAGCGCGACGAAGTCCGCGTCCATTCCGGGCTGGAGCCGGCCGCGCAGGTCCTCCGCGAACGAGGCAAAGGCATTGCCCACGGTGAAGCCCTCGAGCGCCTCTTCGCCGCTGAGGCGCTGGTCGGGGAGCCACCCGCCTGGAGGCTGGCCGGCCGCGTCTTGCCGGGTGCGTGCGGCGTAGAGGCCCGCGAGCATGTCCGGACGCTCCACCGGGAAGTCGCTGCCGAGCGCCAGCGTGGCGCCCGCGGCCTTGAGCCGTTGCCACGCATAGGCGCCGCGGATGCGCTCGGGCCCCACGCGCGTCTCCGCCCAAGGCATGTCGCTGGTGGCGTGCGTGGGCTGCACGCTGGCGATGAAGCCGTTGGCGCCCAGCTTCGTGATGTCCTCCAGGCGCAGCACCTGGGCATGCTCCACGCGGTGGCGTCCCTTGCGTACACCCTCGGGGCCCGCAACGCGCAGCAGCGTGTCGAGGACGATGGCATTGGCCCGGTCGCCGATGGCATGCGTGGCCGTCTGGAAACCGCGGCCGATGAAGGCCCGCACGCGGGCTTCGTACTCCTCGGGGTTGAGCAGGAGCAGGCCGCTCTGGCCATGCTCATCGCTGTAGGGTGCGTGGAGCGCCGCGCCGCGGCTGCCCAGCGCTCCGTCCAGCATCAGCTTCACGGCTCGCATCGTGAGCCGGTTGCCCTGGAAGGGCCCCAGCTCCAGGTATTTCTCACGCTCGGGGCCGATGCCGTCCGCCATCGCGTAGACGCGCAGCGGGAGGCGGCCCTCGGCGTCCCAGCGCTTGAGCAGGTTGAAGGTGCGCAGGTCCATGCCCGCGTCGTGGACACCTGTCATCCCGTTCTGCGCGCAGACGGCGAGCGCCGCCGTGAGCTGCGCCTCGAACTGCTCGTCGGTGGGCGGGGGCATGACCGCGAAGACGAGGTCCATGGCGTTGTCCACGAGGATGCCGGTGGGCTCGCCATCAGGGCCGCGGAGGATGCGTCCACCCTGCGGATCCTTCGTGTCGCGGGTGATGCGCGCGCGGCGCAGGGCCTCGCCGTTGGCCCAGAGGGCATGGCCATCGATGCGTGACAGGGCCACGGGCGTGGTGGGCCAGCCCGCATCCAGCTCCGCGCGGGCAGGGAACGCCTTCTCCGGCCAGTCGTTCTGGTCCCACCCCTGGCCGATGAGCCAGTCTCCCTGAAAGGCGGATCGGGGCGCGGCCTTCAGGCGCGAGAGCACCTCCTGCCGGGAGTCGGCCCCCACCAGCGTGACGGCTGAGAGCGCGCGGCCCAGCCCCGCCAGGTGTCCGTGGCCGTCGGTGAGGCCGGGCACCACCGTCGCCTCCCCGAGATCCACCACGCGAGCCTCGCTGCCGGCAGCGGAGATCATCTCGTCTCGGGAGCCGGTCGCCAGCACCTTGCCGTCTCGCACGGCGAGCGCCTCGGCGGCGGGTCGCGCCGGGTCGAGCGTCTGCACATGGCGGGCGAGGTACACCGTGGTGGAGGAAGAAGGAGGGGGCTTCGTGTCGGGAGCGCGCCGGGTACAGCCGGGCACGCACGCCAGGAGGAGCACCGCCACGAGGGAACACCGGACACCTTGCATCGAGACACCTGTCATGGTCCCACCCCGGACGCCGGGGCGCGGGCGCGGCACTCTGGCGCACCCGGGCGGTGCTGGCTACGGCGTCGATGCGCCCGTCACGGGTGGTCCGGGTGGAGCCGGTGCCGCCACGTGGTGCGCTGCGAGGTGTACTGCCGGTTCTCGAACAGCTTGATGAGCACCAGGCCTGCCACGAAGCCGCCGATGTGGGCCCAGACCGCGACCCCGCCCGAGGCCTCTGGGCGGACCGTGTTGAGCTGAGGCAGACCGGTGATGACCTGGAGGACGAATCAGTAGATGAGCACCACCCAGGCCGGCACGGAGATGATGTGGAGGAAGAAGAAGATGGGGATGAAGCCAGCGCTGCCCCGTCCAACCCCGCGCCCTGCAGGAAGATCCAGACAAGGCAATGGCGCCGAAGATCAGGTACGTCATCACTGGCGTACGCAGGGTGGGATTGTCATCACTGATAGGGAACATGCAGGCACGGGGTGGGCCATGCGTCAGGAGGATGCACCTCGCGTGTACGGCGAATGACGTCCTGGCAGCTCCGGTGGCCGAGGCGAGCTGGACATCGATACCGTGCCGCTTGGCTCCGGAGGAGGCCCGTGCTTGAAAGGGGGTGTTTCTCTCAACCCTGGAGCCGAACCATGACGCCTTCCAAGTCCCCGCTCGGGTCCACCGCGCTGTTGGTGGTGGCCGCTCTCGCTCTCACCACAGGCTGCGCCGCGAACCGCCGTGAGACATACCTCCAAGAGAAGGCGGGCACCCACGTCTACCGCCTGCCCATCGCCGAGGTGTGGCCCAAGGCCAAGGAGGTCCTCACCGAAGAGGGCTACTCCGTCATGGAGGCCAAGGGCGGCTTCGAGATGCAGACGGACTGGATGATGCAGGGCGCCCCCTCCTCCCTGGGCACCTCCTACGCGCGCTACCTCATCCGCGGCATCGAGAAGGGCCCTGGCCAGTGCTCTGTGGAGTTCCTCAAGCAGAACCGCGTCGAGGCCCAGGGCGCCCACGATCCCAACAACAACAACCAGTCCGTGGGCGGCGAGCCTCCCCCCGCCACGAACGCCACCGGGCTGACGCGCGACTACGCCTTGGAGTGGAAGCTGCTCCAGAAGGTGGACCCCGAGACGGCCAAGGCCTGGGAGGCCGAGGCCGCTCAGAAGGTGCAGTAGCCGCCCTCAGTCTCTCAGCGGCAGCTCCACGGTGAGCCCATCGTGGGCCACCTCCACCGGCCCCTTGAACTCCTCGCGCGCCTGCACGAGCAGCTTCGAGGGATCGGTGTCGTGCCGG
>NZ_DASPHO010000053.1:0-25138 GCF_035629615.1 Hyalangium sp.
CGTGCTGCCACTCGAACGTAGGGGCCTTGGGAGGAGCCACCCAGCCGAGCTTCACCCAGAGCGCCCCAGCGGAGGGGGTCTCCATCACGCCCACTCGGACGGTGATGGCGAGGACGACGAGCCCCACGCCCACGGCCTTGATGGCGAACTCACGCGCCCCGGCCTTGAACGAGAGGTGGACAGCGCCCAGGAGCACGCCCACGGCGGCGACGGCTCCGGCGAGGAAGGCCCCCGGCATGCGCCCGAGCTGAGCGGCCGCGTCCTTCACCGTCTCCCGGGCCCAGGGGAACGCGTCCCTCAGGTACGAGAGGGCGAGCGCCACGAGCACGATGCCCAGCACGTTCTTCACCCACTCCATCCACACGCCGCCGCGAGGCAGGCGCACGGTGAAGACGCCGATGAGGAAGAAGGGCACGCCGATGCCCAGCGCGTAGATGAAGAGCAGCCCTGCGCCCAGCGTGGTGTTCGCCGTCTTCGCCACGAAGGCCAGCAGGCCGGTGAGCACGGGGCCGGTGCACGGCGCCGCGAGGAAGCCGGACACGCTGCCCATGAGGAACGCGCCTGCCACGCCCGCGCCGCCTACCGAGGTCAGCCGCTGCTGCATGCTCGGCGGCAGCGCCAGCTCGAAGGCACCGAACATGGAGCTGGCCAGCACCAGGAGGAACACGGCCAGCCCGGTGACGACGACAGGGTTGCCCAGCAGCGAGCCGAAGGCCTGCCCCGTCTTGGCCGCCAGCACCCCGAGCGCGCTGAATACCACCCCCATGCCCACGATGTACGAGGAGGTGAGCGCCAGCGCCTTGCCTCGCCCCTCCGCCTTGCGGGCTCCGAAGACGGAGACGGTGATGGGAATGAGCGGGTAGACGCAGGGCGTCATCGCCGTGAGGAGGCCGCCGAGGAAGACGACGGCGGCCCCCACGAGCAAGCTGCCAGAGGCCAGGAACTGCGCTGCGTCCAGCCCGAAGCCCGGGCCAGTGGGCATGAGCCAGGGGGCGACCACCACGGCGATGCCGCACACTGCGGCGAGAATCCCGACCTTCTTCACGGCGGACGACCTCCTGTGCTCCCTGGCCCTCCTTATATACGCCGAACCGGGGGCCGGTTACTGCGCCTGCTGGGTGGGGCTGGGGACTTTCAGGCCAGCAGAACGCGCGAGCCCCATGACCCCTTCCACCGCCGCGGCGATGTAACCGAACGGATTGGCCCCATCCACCGCCGTGACGTGGACCTCGCCCATCTTCTGCTGGAAGGCGGCGGCCACCTGGGGGAGCTGGTTGGCCAGGGTCATCTGGATGACCTCCGGGCTCAGCGTGTTCTCGATGTCGCGCATGGCCTTGGCGCGGCTCAGCTCCAGCTCCTGCGCCACGGTGAGCCTCTTCGTCTCCAGCTCGGTGATGGCCAGCTCCGCCTCGGCGATGGCGCGGCGCGCCTGGGCTACCTGCACCTGGGCCTTGAGCCGCTCCACCTCCTGGATCGTCGCCTCCAGCTGTCCCTCGTGCCGGGCGCCCACCGCCTCCTGCTCGTAGCGGATGCGCTCCATCTCCGCCTGCTGCTCCTGGCGCAGGCGCTCCAGCGAGGCCTCGGACTGCGCGGCGGCCATGGCGCGCTCATGAGCGAGCTGCGTCTCGGACATGGCGCGCTCGTGGGCCAGCCGCGCCTCGGCCAGCCGCGCCTCGCTGGCCAGCTGCTCCAGCTTTGCGGCCTCCTCTGCCTCCTCCCGGCGCTGGCGCAGCTCGAGCTCGGCGTTCAGCTTGCTGAGGGCCAGCTCCCGCTCGGCGGCGGCGTGGCCCTGCTTGAGGTTGCGCTCCTGCAGGAGCTTCGCCTCGGCCACACGGGCCTCGGTGGCGAGCAGCTCCAGCTTTGCGGCCTCCTCGGCCTGCTGCTTGCGCTGGCGCAGCTCATACTCCGCGTTCAGCTTTGCCAGCGTCACCTCGCGCTCGGCGGCCGCCTCCCCCTGCTTGAGGGCGCGCTCCTGCGCCAGCCGCGCCTCGGTGACGTGGGCCTCGGAGGCCAGCTGCTCCAGGTTGGACTGCTCCTCGGTGACGGTCCGCTTCTGGCGAACCTCCTCGTTCGCTGCGAGCTTCGTCAGGGCGATGACGCGCTCGGTCTCCGCCTCCTCGCGCCGCAGGAAGCGCTCCTTGGCCAGCTCGGCCTCGCGCGCCTGCCGCTCCTGCTCCCGGCGGTAGCGCGCCTGCATGTTCTCGAAGACGGTGGAGCTCAGGACGCGCACGTCTTGAATCTCGATGGTGTCGATGACGACGCCCCACCCGGCGTCGGTGCTGTCATCCAGCCGGCCGCGGCCGGACACCACGGGGGCGATCTCGCGCATGAGCTCGGTGGCGATGCCCTCCTTGCGCCGGGTGAGGCACTCCTCGACGGAGAGGTTGGCCACCAGGCGGCGCGCGGCGCCGACGAACATCTCGCGCAGCAGATCCTGGAGCTTCTCGGAGGCGCGCTCGGGGAACGAGAAGTTCAACATCCGGAACGCCACGAGCGGATCGACGATCCGGTACACCGCCAGGCCTGTGACGGAGACGCCCACCTTCTCACTGGTGACCTGGTCCGCGGTGAACTGGAGCCGCTGGACGCTGGTGGGGACAATGGCCACCGCGTCGCCGGGGAACTTGAAGCAGCTGGCGCCCTGGCCAGAGATCTCACGCACCCGGCCGCGGCGCATGTGGATGAGGAACTCGCTGGGGCGCGCGCTGATGAGGCCCCATTTCTTCATCTTCTCGGGATCCTCCTCGGGCTTGCCTGCCCGCCAGCCGTTCTCGTAGCGCGTGCCATTCACGCCGTTTGGAGGCCCCTCCTTCACTACCTGCATCCGCGACTCGGTGCTCTCCACTCCATTGCTGCGATTGCCTCGGTTCTGCTTCTCGCTGGCGCTCATTCGTTCGCCCTCCGCGGGGAGGACACTGCAGAGATGCGGCCAAGTCCCACTTTACGTGGTTCCAGGCACTTACCGGATGCGGGCGATCCATTCCGGCGCGGTTGGCTCGGAACAGGGCAGGCCGGTTGAGCCAAGGCAGTGCAGTCCCGGAGCCGCTGCGCTGTTCCAAGTTGGGGCAGCGGCGGCCCACGGCCCTAAAGCGGTACTCCCAGAGTGGTACAGCCTGGGTTGCAAGCACTCTCCTACTGTCGCTCCCTCGTTAGGACGACTTGGCATGAACGAGGAGCGAAATGAAGCGTGTGTTCTGGATCTGTGCGTTGGTGGGAGCGCTGGCTTGCTCTAGGGGAACGGCCGGGGAGACTGGTCCAACAGGACCTCAGGGGCCACCAGGAGAGCGGGGCGCACAGGGTACAGAGGGACCCGCCGGGGCGATGGGTCCTAACGGAGACAAGGGCGACAAGGGTGACCCGGGGCTCACGACCGTGGTGGCGGGCGCGGGTCTGACGGGCGACGGGACTCAGGCCGCGCCGCTCACGCTGGCCGCGCTCAGCAGTCGGCCTTCCAGCACAGGCGTCTACGCTCCAGGCCCAAGTCCCACTGGCATGCTGACACGCTTGAGGAACAGCGCCGTGCTTGCACCAGGAGGTTCGGGGGCATGGGACTCGACTGGAGTCTACGGGGGCACTGTCGTGAAGGTGGGAAACACCTACCGGATGTATTACTCCGGGCATAATGGTAGCAACTGGGCGGGCGTCGGCCTGGCCACCTCGACAGACGGACTCAATTGGAACAAGCACGCAAGCAACCCTATCGTTCCACGCGGCACCGGGTCCGCCTGGGATAACACGAGCGTGTTCGGAGCATGGGTCGTTTCGGATGGCTCGACTTGGTATCTGTTCTATCAGGGCAATAATTCTATCGGTCTGGCGACCTCTAGCGACGGGATCTCTTTCACGAAGAACCCTTCCAGTCCTGTCCTCGTTCCCACTTCAGGGTGGGACTTGGGCAGCATCAACGCCACAAGTGTCACCTATGAAAGTGGCACCTTCACGATGTGGTACTCGGCAGGCGATTCCACCGAGCGAATTGGCCGCGCCACCTCTCTCGACGGCACGAATTGGACACGAGACGCTGCGAACCCAATCCTCAGTCCTGGATCGGGTTGGGAGAGTTCTCAAGTAGGCCGCCCGTCGGTTATAAGGATAGGCCGTATGTATTACATGTTCTATGGAGGCTATGATGGAACCTCTTGGAGGGTGGGGCTAGCAACCTCATGGGACGGAAGCTCCTGGACAAAGTTGGGTTCGAACCCGGTCTGGCAGATAGCACCCGGAACCTATATGTCCATGTACATCTACCCCGGCGGCATCCTGATTGAAGGTGATCGCCTCTGGGCGTGGTTCAGCGGGCATGACGGTGCACGATATTCCGTTGGCGCTGCGGCCATGGATCTCCAGTAACGCGGCGCCTCGTACTCCCTAATTCACGGCGTGTACGGATAGCGGGCCAGGACCTTCCCCTCTGACGAGACGGCATACAACTCGAACCAATCCATCTCGGTGCTGAATCCAGGTGGCACCACCCATCCGCATTTATCCATGCGTTGATTGATGCGGACAATATACATCCCGCCTCCCTCACCAACGACCAACTCCAATCCCTTGGCCGAGTAACCACAACTCCCCGCAACCCCCTCCTTTTCGAAACGAGCCAGCAACTGCTGAAGCGCGGCATGGGCGGCAAGAACAGCAGGTGCGTCCAGCGTTGACAGTGTCCGCACCTCATCGGGCCAGCGGATGCCTCCCGCGATGACGGCCTTGCGCACAACTGGCTTTGCCCCCACTCCTGAATCGCTGGTTGGAGCAGCACCCGTCCCAGCATCCGCTTGGGATGCAGAGGAACCAGCTGGACCCGCATCCGTTCCCGCGTCCTTTGATGAGGCGCCGGATCGAGGCACACTGGCCCCTCCATCTATCAAGAGCGAAACGAGCAAGACAAAGTGGAGAGGTCTCAGCATATGGCCTTCCAAAGGAAGCACTAATACCAATCAGTCAACTCGGGAGAGCATTGCGGCGGGATCGCTTGATCAGGAGAAAGGATGCTGGAGGACTGGGGCTGACAGATCGCCTGAAACTCCCAATGTTTCTTGTCCTCTCTCCACCTGAACACCTCGCCCGCTGGGTTCCACTTGTAGAAGCGTGGTTCCTCGAGATGGCCAGTAGCCAACCAGGCCCACGCCTGAATCCGCTGTCCTTGGGCATCGAGAGCCGGTTCGCCGTTAGGAGTCATCGCGTACCCCACCATCACCCACGCACCTTCAGGCGTTCTGACTGCGGGAAACCTCATCAAATCGGCACTGCTCGCAAAGAGCCCGCAGGGATGGTTGTGGGCGTAGCCAAAGACGATCATGTTCCGCCCGAAGTCAGCGTCGTCGACTCCCCCGAAAGGAGGCTTGCATGCACTATGTGCATCAACCAACTTGCGGATGGGCCACGTCACACGCCAATCCTGCGGTGTCTTGTAGATGGCCACGCAATACTCGGTCGCATCGGCGCGTGGTCGGCCCTCTAAAGCGCAGGAATCCGCCGCTCCCGGCAAGGTCATCAAGGCTTTGAGCGTGGGCAGCACCAAGTCATCGGGAACATCGGCCGTATCTGCGACTACGGCAGGCACGCTCGGCCATGGCCCGAGTCCCACCATGAGATTCTTGTCCCCCTCAAGTGTGGGCAACTCACCTTGGACGTAGTAGAGACGAGTACTCGTACACGCCAACGCAAGGCAGAGTACAGCCGCCCACACCCTCCCCAGGGAGCGCTTCGAAGGGTCCTCGTCCTCCCGCCTGGGAAGCGGCATAGCGGACAAGCCTATCCTGGGCTGGTTACTGGGCAAAGTTGCCCCTGGCTGCCTCCAACCAGTTGGAGGTGCACCCCTACTGCCTGCCTCCAACCAGTCGGAGGTGCCCCTCGGGGGCATCGTGGGATGCTGGTCGGCTCGCTCTTATGTTCCCTTGACCACCACACTCTCGCTTTATATGAGACCATCTTGGTCCACATTGGTGGGATAATGTAGGCCAGCGGGAAGGTTCTTCGAGAATGAAGCTGCCGATCTACATGGACAACCACGCCACCACGCCGCTCGATCCGCGGGTGCTGGAGGCGATGCTGCCGTACCTGCGCGAGGACTTCGGCAATGCCGCGTCGCGCAACCACGCCTTCGGGTGGAAGGCGGAGGCGGCGGTGGACAAGGCCCGCAAGCAGGTGGCCGAGCTGATCGGTGCTTCGGACAAGGAGATCGTCTTCACCTCAGGCGCCACCGAGTCGGACAACCTGGCCATCAAGGGCGTGCTCG
Organism: Hyalangium sp.; assembly: GCF_035629615.1. Lineage (GTDB taxonomy): Bacteria > Myxococcota > Myxococcia > Myxococcales > Myxococcaceae > Hyalangium. Next base: position 6,239 of record NZ_DASPHO010000053.1, read on the forward strand.
AGTTCTACAAGGACAAGGGCGACCACATCATCACCCTGAAGACCGAGCACAAGGCCGTCCTGGACACCTGCAAGCGCCTGGAGCGCATCCGGCAGGAGCGGCTGGACGAGCTGAAGATGCTGCGGCTCTCCCAGCTCGCCGAGACGGACGTCACCCAGGACAACCTGGCCGAGCTGTCGGCGAAGTACCGCATCGAAGAGGACGCGCAGTACCAGCGCTGGGCCTCGCGCCCCACGGGCGGCGCGCGCGTCACCTACCTGGACGTGGAGAAGGACGGCCGGGTGAGCCTGGAGGCGCTGGCGGCGGCCATCACGGACAAGACAGTGCTGGTGTCGGTGATGTTCGCCAACAACGAGATCGGCACCGTGCAGCCCGTCGCGGAGATCGGCAAGCTGTGCCGCGAGCGTGGGGTGCTGTTCCACTGCGACGCGGTGCAGGGCATCGGCAAGCTGCCCTTCCACGTGGACGAGGTAAAGGTCGACCTGGTCTCCATCTCCGCGCACAAGATGTACGGCCCCAAGGGCGTGGGCGCGCTGTACGTGCGCCGCAAGCCGCGGGTGCGCATCGCCCCCATCATCGACGGCGGCGGGCACGAGCGCGGCATGCGCTCCGGCACCCTGAACGTGGCGGCCATCGTGGGCTTCGGGAAGGCGGCGGAGATCGCCCGGGAGGAGCTGGCCGAGGAGTCGGCACGGATCTTCCGCCTGCGCGAGAAGCTGCGCACCGGGATCCTCAGCCAGCTGGACATGCTGACGATCAACGGCTCGCTGGAGCACCGGCTGCCGGGCAACCTGAACATCTCGTTCGCCTACGTGGAGGGCGAGGCACTGATGATGTCCATCAAGGACGTGGCGGTGTCCTCAGGCTCCGCGTGCACCTCCGCCTCGCTCGAGCCCTCGTACGTCCTGCGAGCGTGCGGCGTGGAGGAGGACATGGCGCACAGCTCCATCCGGTTCGGCATCGGACGCTTCAACACCGAGGAAGAGGTAGACTTCGTGACCCGGCTGGTAGTGGACAAGGTCCGCAAGCTCCGGGACATGAGCCCCCTCTACGAGATGGCGAAGGAAGGCATCGACCTGAAGAGCATCGAGTGGACGGCACACTAGCGAGCAGTCTGTTGCCGTCGCGCCGGGTCCGTTAAAAGGTTTCTAGAGGAGTCGAATCCACATGGCTTACAGCGACAAGGTCATCGAGCACTACGAGAACCCCCGCAACGTCGGGACGCTGGACAAGAGCGATCCGAACGTGGGCACGGGCCTGGTCGGCGCCCCGGCGTGCGGCGACGTCATGCGCCTGCAGCTGAGGATCACCGACGAGGGCGTCATCGAGGACGCGAAGTTCAAGACGTTCGGGTGCGGCTCGGCCATCGCCTCCAGCTCGCTGGTGACGGAGTGGGTGAAGGGCAAGACGGTGGACCAGGCGATGACCATCTCCAACAAGGATGTGGCGCGCGAGCTGTCGCTGCCTCCGGTGAAGATCCACTGCTCGGTGCTGGCCGAGGACGCCATCAAGGCCGCCATCGAGGACTTCAAGAAGAAGCGCGAGGCACGGCAGAGCAAGCAGACTGCGTCTTGACCGAAGCCCTGCAGAGCGAGGAGACGTGCCGTGATGAGTGAACAGACGACCCCACAAACCCAGCAACCTCAGGCGGCGTCTGCCCCCGTGCCGACCGGCAAGCCAGCGGGTAAGGGCATCCTCCTCAGCGACAGCGCGGTGAAGCGGCTGCGCCTGCTGCTGGAGCAGCGGCAGACGCCCGACGCCGGGCTGCGGCTCGCCGTGAAGGGCGGCGGCTGCTCGGGCCTGCAGTACTCCATGGAGTGGGCGGAGAAGCCGCGCGAGCGGGACAAGATCTTCGAGCGCGAGGGCGTGCGCATCTTCGTGGACTCGAAGAGCTACCTGTACCTGATGGGTACGGAGGTCGTGTACGAGGAGACCCTGATGGGCTCCGGCTTCAAGCTGCAGAACCCGAACGTGAAGAGCGCGTGCGGCTGCGGCGAGAGCTTCACCGTCTGAGCCCGCCCAGACGCTCCCAGCCCAGGAGAGCGGCCGGGCCCTTGTCCCGGCGGCCCCCTCCTCGTGCATGGACGAGTGACGCCCGACATTTCCAGGGGGCTCGGCATGAGACCGAGCCCCTTTTCCTTTTTCGCACGCGAGGAGTGAGGACACCGTGAAGTGCTGGAACTGTGAGAAGGAGACGGGCGGACGGCCCTTCTGCCCGGCCTGCGGGAAGATCTCCGCGCGGCCCCCAGGGGCGACCCACTTCGATGTTTTTGCAATGCGCCCTGGCTACGACGTGGACATCCCCTCGCTGGAGAGGCAGTTCCGCGAGCTGTCGCTCAAGCTGCACCCGGATCGCTTCGCCCAGGCGGACGCGCGGGAGCGCCGCCTGTCGCTGGAGCAGACCACGGCGCTCAACGAGGCCTACAGGACGCTGAAGGACCCCTCGCGCCGGGCCTTCTACCTGCTCAAGCTGCATGGCGTGGATCTGGACCGCGAGGACGCGGGCACGCAGCAGGAGATGCCCCAGGAGTTCCTCGAGGAGGTCATCGAGCTGCGCGAGGAGCTGGAGGGGGCCATGCACACGAAGGACCTGACGCGGGCCCAGGCCATGGCGGTGGATGTGACGGCGCGCCAGCGCGAGGCCCTGCACGAGGCCGCGGACGCCCTGCGGGCCTTGCACCTGGAGGACCACCGGGAAGAGGAGCTGGTGAAAAAGGCATCGCACGCGCTGGGGCGGGTGCGGTACTTCACGCGCTTCCTCGAACAGGTAGAGGAGTTCGAGGAGGAGGCGGTGGTGTGAGCAACAACGGCTATCTGCAGATCCACGATCCCCTGAAGCCCAAGGGGTACGCGGTAGGCATCGATCTGGGCACGACGAACTCGCTGGTGGCCTCCGTCATCCAGGGCAAGCCGCGGTGCCTCCCGGTGGATGAGGGGGACGCGATGCTGCTGCCCTCGGTGGTGAACTACGCCAAGGACGGGGGCGTGGTGGTGGGCGCTCGCGCTCGAAGGCTGGCGGCCGAGCACCCCACCGACACCATCAGCTCCGTGAAGCGCTTCATGGGCCGCAGCCCGGACGATCCGGAGACGCGCAAGCTGGGCCACCACAAGTTCTCGGAGGGAGCTGGCCGCGTGGTGCGCTTCGAGGTGTCGGGCGGTCAGCCCGTCACGCCCATTGAGGTGTCCGGGGAGATCCTCCGTGCGCTCAAGCGCCGCGCCGAGTCCCACTTCGCGGGCAAGGTGGAGCAGGCCGTCATCACCGTGCCCGCCTACTTCGACGATGCCCAGCGCCAGGCCACCAAGGACGCGGGCCGGCTCGCCGGGCTGGAGGTGCTGCGGCTGCTCAACGAGCCCACCGCCGCGGCGCTGGCGTACGGCCTGGACAAGGGCAGCCAGGGCACCTTCGCGGTGTATGACCTGGGGGGCGGCACCTTCGACATCTCCATCCTCAAGCTGGTGGATGGCATCTTCGAGGTGAAGTCCACGGGCGGGGACTCGGCGCTGGGCGGCGATGACTTCGACCGCGCCATCGCCCAGCGGGTGCTTCAGGCAATGGGCCAGGGCTCTCCCTCCCCCTCCCTCGTGGCAGAGGTGCTCGCCGCGGCGCGGAAGACGAAGGAGGCGCTCACGGACGCGCCCGAGGTGGAGCTCATGGCGGGTGGACACCGCCAGCTCATCCGGCGCGAGGACTTCGAGGCCTGGATCCAGCCGCTGGTGCAGAAGACGGGCATCGTGTGCCGGCGGGCGATGAAGGATGCGGGGGTGACGGCGGCGGAGCTGGACGGGGTGATCCTCGTCGGCGGAGCCACACGCGTGCCTGCGGTGCGCTGCTTCGTGGCGGAGGTGTTCGGCCGCGAGCCGCTGGGCGACATCGACCCGGACCAGGTGGTGGCGCTGGGCGCGGCGGTGCAGGCGGATCTGCTCACCAACGTGAACCGCCAGGACGAGGTGCTGCTGCTGGACGTCATCCCCCTGTCTCTGGGGCTGGAGACGATGGGGGGCATCGTCGAGAAGCTCATCCCCCGCAACTCCACCATCCCCATCGCGGCCGCCCAGGTCTTCACCACATTCAAGGACGGGCAGACGGGGCTGGACGTGCACGTGCTCCAGGGCGAGCGCGAGGCCGTGGAGGACTGCCGGAGCCTGGCGCGGTTCCGGCTCTCGGGGATCCCGCCCATGGCGGCCGGCATGGCCCGCGTGGAGGTGCGCTTCCAGGTGGATGCGGACGGCATCCTCTCCGTCGCCGCAAAGGAGCAGAGCACCGGCATCACCCAGGCCATCACCGTGAAGCCCAGCCACGGGCTCACGGACGAGGAGGTCGAGCGCATGCTGCTCGACTCCATCGATCATGCGGAGGAGGACATCCAGCTGCGCCAGCTCCGTGAGCAGCGGGTGGAGGCCGAGCGGGTGCTGGCGGACGCGACGAAGCAGCTCGGGGAACATGGGGACCTGCTCCAGGACGGGGATCAGGCGGCCATCGAGGCGGCCATGGCCCAGGTGCGCGAGCTGGCCAAGGGCGAGGACTCCCACGCCATCAAGGAAGCCATCCACGCGCTGGACGAGGTCTCCCGGCCCTTCGTCGAGCGGGTGATGGACCAGGCCATCCGCAAGGTGGTGGCAGGGCATTCAGTGGAGGAGTACTGAGGTGCCGAAGGTCCACTTCAAGAGCCCTCTGGACGACATCACCGTGGAGGTGAAGCCGGGGGTCACGCTGCTGGAGGCCGCGGAGCATGGCGGGGCCCATGTGGGCCACAGCTGCGGTGGGGTGTGCGGGTGCTCCACGTGCCACGTGTGGATTCGCAAGGGGTTTGACTCCCTCTCCGAGCAGTCGGACGCGGAGATGGACCGGCTGGACATGGGGTTCGACGTGCGGTCCTACTCCCGGCTGAGCTGCCAGACGGAGGTGGGCTCGGAGGACCTCCAGGTGGAGATCACCGAGGAGTCCCTCACGGCGTTCATGGACGAGAACCCAGCCCTGCGGCACCAGCTGGAGGCGGAGGGGAAATGGCCGCTGAAGAAGTGATGTTGTAGCAGTCGGTTCCGCTTGACGGAGGCGCGACGGTTCCCTATATGTCCGCCCCCACGGCAGCACCCCACCTGCCCAGGTGGTGGAATTGGTAGACACACTAGATTCAGGGTCTAGCGCCTGCAAGGGCATGGAGGTTCGAGTCCTCTCCTGGGCATTAGAAACAAGGGCTCCGGCTTTACCGCCGGGGCCCTTTTTCTTTTTGCAGCCCTCACGGCGCCACGGGCTCGACGGCTTCGTGGGCCACGTGGTGCGCAGCCTCGCGAGCCAGGCTTCCGCCGCGCCGCAAGTCTTTGAGGCGCAGCTTCCGCAGATGCACGGAGATGGCTCCCACGGTGACCTGGCTGAGCACCGTGCCCAGGTGGGTGAGCGTGGAGAAGGCCGCCGCATCCGCCTCGGAGGCCCCCAGGCTGCGCGCCGCCCAGCTTGTGACGAAGTAGTAGAGCCCCATGCCCACTGGCACGCCGGGCATGGCCTGCCCCAGCGCGATGGCGCCCAGGACGACGGCCCCGCCAAAGAGTCCCCCAGAGATTCCCAGCCCCTGCAGGGCCAGGCCATAGGCCAGCGAGGACGCCAGGACAGGCCCCGTGGAGTAGACCAGCGCCACCGCCATGCCCCGGAAGCTGCGCGCGGTGCCCAGCCCATCCGCCACGTGCTGGAGCAGGTGCTGCAGCCGCGGCAGCCGGTGCTGGCGATGGAGGGCCTGGGCGAGCGGCCGTGAGTAGTGGGCCAACAGCACCACCAGCGCCACCAGCCCCACGCACAGGGACACCGCCACCTTCAGGGCGCTCTCGAAGTGAGCCATCGTCTTGCCGAAGGGCCCCAGGAAGGACAGGGCCACCAGCAGCATCAGCGCGGCGAACTCCAGCAGCTTGCACACCGCCACCGAGCCCAGGCTCTGCAGGAAGGGCAGCCGCTGCGTCCGCGAGAGCAGGAAGGAGCGGATGATATCGCCCAGCTTCCCAGGCAGCGCGTTGTGCGTGAAGGCGCCGATCGCCACCAGGTGGTAGCGCTCCTTGAAAGGCACCCGCCGCTGGAGCGTCTGCTGCCACTGAAGAGCGCGCAGTGGGATGACGGAGGCGGCCAGCAGCATGAACGGGATGAGCCACACCAGGTGACCGGGCAGCTCGCGGAAGAACTCCCGCAGCGGGAAGCGCGGCACGAGCAGCGAGCCGGGCCCGTCCAGGTTCCAGCGGAAGAAGACCGTGGAGATCAGCACGACGGTGATCACCACCCCCAGGATGCCCAACAGCACATGGAGGATCGCCCCCCCCCGCTGCCGTGTCCCCGCCCGCGCCTCAGGCACGGTAGGCCTCCGAGAGCCGCTGGTGCAGGCGCACGCAGTGGCTGAGGCTGGAGAGATCGATGGGTGCGTCACTCGGCCAGCACACCGTGCTGCGCGTCTCCGTGCGGGTGAGCCCCCCATGCGAGCCGAACTCCCAGGCGAAGCCCACGGTGGCGCCGGGCCGCACCGCCTCGCCGAAGAGCACCAGATCCCCCGCGGTGCGCAGGTGAGGCAGCTCGCGCAGGTAGTCCGCCACGGCTCGCCGGCAGAACTCCTCGGCGAGCGGCGCGTTCACCACCTCGTCCGGGCCGTACACCTGGCCCCTCACCAGCGCCACCGCGGAGTTGCCGCGCCGCAGTGCCACCATCCCGATGTCCGGGTGCCGCGAGGCCCGGGCCAGCACCTCCCGGTGGTGCGCGAGCAGCTCGGTCGCCTCCAGCGGTGTGGGATCCCGCGTGAGGTACACGTGCGCGAAGTTGCCGCACTCGACGACGACGGGCGTCTCCGTCCCTCGAGGTGGCCGCGTGGCCCCCGCCGGGCGCCCATCCAGCAGACCGCGCTCGACATCCAGCGACAGGGGCACTGGCACGCCCCGCAGGAGCATGGCCTCCAGGTGCTGCCCCTGGCGCTGCTCGAAGGGAAGGCTGCCCACGTGGCCATGGTCGGTGAGGAAGACGATGTCGTACGGGTGCTCGACGGCGCGCCCCATCGCATACAGCTCGGCGAGGTAGGCATCCACGCGGTACAGCTCCGCGATCGCCTGCTCGGAGCGAGGCCCGCGCCGGTGGGCCACCTCATCGTAGTTGCCGAAGACGAGGTAGATGGCGGGCACGCCGCGCACCATGTCCACGAGCGCCTTGGTGTGCGCGAAGCTCCAGCCCAGCCGCTGCAGCATCACCCGGCTGAAGAGAAAGGCGCTCTCGTGACGCCAGTCCCCCAGCGCCCGGGCCCAGCGCCACATCTCCCGCACCGCGCGCCACGAGTCCGCTCCCAGCGAGCGCAGATACTGCCCCGGGTTCTCCGTGCGCGCGACAAGCAGGCCCTCCAGCTCGGAGGACAGCGAGCGTGCCATGACCTTGAGGCTGGCGAGCGTGCTCATGCACAGCCGGTTGTGCGCGCCCGCCTGGAACAGGGAGAAGTACGTGTGCCCGCCGCCCGAGAGCAGGCTGTCCTCGCTGCGCCGCCCGAGCCGCTGCTCGATGTGGAGCGCATCCCGAGGCGTGTTCATCTGGACCTTGCGGCCCAGCTCCCGGTCGAACCACGAGTAGGCCGGCAGGTTCGGATGCTCGATGCCGTAGAGCAGCCCGGCCTGGAAGAAGGGAGTGGATGCGGGTGAGCCCCAGAAGGCCTCCTCGAAGTGATAGGCCCCCGAGCGCACCAGCCGGGAGAAGAACGGCATGCGCCCCGTCTGGACGGCCTCCTCCAGCAGCGCCTTCGGCACGCCGTCCAGATGGACGACCAGCAATCGCCGCTGCCGCTTCGACCGGACTGGAGGAACCTTCCGCCCTATCCGCCGAGCGAGCGTACCTGCCCACGCCTGCAATTCTGAGGTGAGGACCTGGCTCACGTTGTCGTCTCCCCGCTCTGGAGAGCGAAAATGAGCATGCGAGGAGTCGGTAGCCGCCCGCTCGCGTGAGCCCTCTTGGAGTGCGAGCAGGCGAGAGCCGCCGGCCTCGGAGAGAGTTGGAGAGTCCTGGCCCCTTGGGGCATGACGGAGGTTCGCATGTTGCTCCCCTCACTCGTGCTCGCCCTCGTGAGCGCCGCGCCTGCCACGACCACGCTTCAGAAGCCCGCCGCGAAGGACCGCAGCGTGGACGGCATCGCGCTGCCGCTGTTGAGCTTCAACTCGGACTTCGGCGTGGGCTACGGCGTCGTGGGAGGCATGTACCTCTACGGCGAGGGCCACGAGCCGTACCAGCACGGCCTGGGCGCGCAGGTGTTCTTCACGAGCCGCGGCGTCCAGAACCACTACCTGCGCTATGACGGGCCGGGGCTGCTGGGTCCGCTGCGCGTGGAGGCGCGGTTCGAGTACAAGCGAGAGTTCCGCAGTCCCTTCTACGGTGCGGGCAACCGCTCGGCGCCAGAGTTTGCGGGGGACGTCAAGGACGCCTGGTACAACTACGACAAGGGCTCACCGGGCGCGTGGCTGCGACTGCGCGGACGACCGTTGGGAGAGGAGCATCCGTTCCAGGCCTACGCGGGCTATGCGTGGCGGCACACGCGCGTCTCTCCCTATGAGGCCTCGATGCTGGAGCAGCAGAAGCCGCTGGGCATCGAGGGGGGGCCCACAGGACAGCTCCTGGCGGGAGCGCTCTGGGACACGCGCGACAATGAGTCGGATCCGACGACGGGCGGGGTAGAGGAGCTGGCCCTCCGCCTGTCGGGGCACACGACGGGGAGCCGCTACCGGTACATAGGGGTGACGCTGAGCGAGCGGCGGTACTTCCGGCTGGGCTCGCGCTTCATCTTCGCGCAGCGGCTGTCGCTGGACATGCTCTTCGGCGAGGTGCCCTTCTTCGAGTGGAGCACGACGGGCGGGGTGAACTTCACCGAGGGCGTAGGCGGGATGAGCAGCGTGCGCGGCATCGAGCGCAACCGCTTCGCGGGCAACATCAAGGTGTTCTCAAACTCGGAGCTGCGCTTCCACGCGCTGGATCTGAGGATCCTGGGTCAGCCGATGAAGCTGGGCGCGGCGGCGTTCGTGGACCTGGGGCGGGTGTGGCACCCGGGCGTGACGGATGGGGCATGGCACGAGTGGCACCCGGGGGCGGGCGCGGGGCTGCGGGTGGCACGGCGCGCGGCCGTCATCCGCGTGGACTACGCACTGTCCACGGAGACGGGCGGACAGCGCCTCTACATGAACTACGGCCACATGTTCTGACGCGGACACTCCCCTAGTGGAGCGCCTCGGGTCCCGTGGGCAGGGTGCGTTGGGCGGAACCGCCAGCCCGGGGCAGCTCGACGGTGAAGGCGGCTCCCTGGCCTGGCTCGCTGTGCAGGCGGATGCTGCCTCCGAGCTGCCAGACGATGCGCTGGGCGATGTACAGCCCCAGGCCGAGCCCCCCGAAGTGTCGCGAGGAGATGGCGCGCTCGAAGGGCCCGAAGATGCGAGCTTGATCCTCCGGGGAGATGCCCATCCCGTGGTCCCGGACGACGAGACAGGCCATCCCGTCCTCCGCCTTCACCTGCACCTCGATGGGCTTGCGCTCGCCGTACTTCACCGCGTTGGAGAGGAGATTCTGGAGCACCTGCTCGAGCCGGAGCCTGTCCCACCAGCCCGTCACCCCCGGCTCCACCTTCAGCTTCAGCGGGGTGCCCGAGCGCTCCAGCTCGGGGCCAAACTGCTCGACCACCTCCTGTGTCATCTGCCCGAGATCGATCTCGTCGAACTCGAGGGCGAGCGCCCCGGCCTGGATGCGCGAGACGTCGAGCAGCTCGGACACCAGGCGCGACAGCCTCCGCGTCTGCCCGTCGATGATTTGCAACAGGGAGCGGGAGGGGCACGCCTGCGCACTCGGGGTGCGCTGGAGACTCTGGGCCGCGAGTCGGAGCGAGGTGAGCGGGGTAAAGAGCTCGTGCGCCGCCACCGATAGGAACTCCTCGCGGATGCGGATGGCCTGCTGCGCCTCCTCGTACAGCCGGGCGTTGTCCACCACCTCAGCCTCGAGGAGCCTCTTCTGCTCGATGAGGCGCTGTTCGCTCTGGCGGACCCGGACATCCAGGCCCCGGTGGTGCAGAGCCCGTCTCACCACCTTCATCAGCCGCGCCACCAGCCCGAAGTACTGCTGGGACACCCGCTGGGAAGGCTCGAAGAAGAGGAGGAGCGCCGCGGGCGGGGACTGCTCCTCCGGTGCCGTGGTGAAGGGAAACTGCCACAACCCCAAGGGGGTGGCTGTGAGCTCGGGATAGGGGAAGGAGAGCGCCCCCCAGTTCACCTCCGAGAGACGCGCTCTGCCCTGGGGCTCCACCTGCACGGTGAGCGGTAGCTCGCGCGAGGCACGAGACAGCCCCGCGGAGCCCAGCAACAGCACCCGGCCCTCCTGGGACAGCTCCAGGCAGAGCGCGGCGAGACACCCGAGCCGGAGGGTCAGCCGCTGGAGGAAGTCGTCGAGCAGGCCCTCGGGGTCGAAGAGGTCCAGGGCGGCGCTCGTCAGCTCCTGCAGCACACTCGCGAGGGAGACCGCCTCCTCCGGGGGCTGGACGTCCGATGCGGGAACGGCGCAGAAGGGGAGCACGGGCAAGGCGGTACCTCAGGCCATCAGTGACAACACCACCGTGGTCTTGTTGTGGAACTGGGGAAGAGCCACCCCTTGGGCCCCTACCTCCCCGAAGGTGAGGCACCCCAACATCGGCACTTCGGCGCCCAGCACCTGGCTCATGACGGACAGCTCTTCGAGGATGCGTGGGCCGAGGACGCGAGCCCGGGAGACGCAGTCGAACACCAGCGAGAACGCCAGCTCGCCCCCCGCCCTCCTTCGAGAGGTGCAGGCCGCGTCGCGCGCGGCAGTGATGAGGGTCTCGGGCTTGCCTTGCATGACCCGCAGCAGCGAGCCATCCGGGACCTCGGCCAGGCACCGCAAGGCGCCATCGGGCTCGACGGAGATCGGATCGCGGATGACATAGTTCCCCGAGGCACAGGGGATCCCCAGGGGGTGGAACATGGCGAAGCGGGCGAAGTCCTCCCGGCTCACCTCGTCCCCCTGGCGGACAGCGGTGGCCCGGTACACGCCGAAGGCGTTGGAGAAGTCGAGATCGACCACGGCCTCTCCCCGGGTGTGCGTCGCGAGCACGGGCGGCCCATAGGGCAGCCACCCATGCTCCAGCCCCACCCCGAAGGGGCGATCCGCCTCCAGCACCACCGCCACGACATGATCCCGATAGGCATGGCCAGCAAACTGGGCGGTGCGCAGGAAGCGCAGGTTGTCACCGGCCCCACCTCCCGCCCAGGCCACTCCCCCACCCGCCTCTCGGATGGCCCCTTGCACCACGTGCTCCACGTTCCCGCTGAAGGCGTCGGTGAGGAGGAGGATCCCGCGGTGGTGTCCCGCTCTAGGAGCGGAGAACCCTTGAAGGGCCTGCTCGACCGCCCGGCGCCCGGACTGGAAGGGCTCCTGACTGACCGGACCCGCGACCCCGATGCCCGCTTGGAGATCCCCGACGAAAACTCCCACCGCCAGCCCTTCCCAGAGCAGCTGTTCACCCACGATGACGCCTGCTGCGCAGCACCCGGCCCAGGGAACGGCTCCGAGCTCGCAAGAGAGGGCTGCGGCGAGCGCCACCGGGTCGTACTGCTCGCTCCCGAAGACGAGCGCCAGGACAGGAGTCTCCTGACAAGCAAGTGCCTGTCGCGTCGCCTCGGCTGCTGCGCGCTCAGGTTCGGGCTCATGGCTCACGCCAATGTGGAGTGCCACTCCCATTCCCTGCTGGTCCTCGCGCAGGACTTCCATCCCGATCTCATCTTCGGCTCCATGTACATGGGCACCGCCGGGACGCCGCGCGCGGACCTGGCAGGCTACCGTGTGCTTCCACGGTCAGGGCGAGAGAGGGGCAGCCTTGTCAAGCATGCGCGTCGAGCCAGGCGCGCAGCCTGGAGTCCGCCTGAGCCTCGCCGCGCAGCCCTGGCTCCACGTCGAGCGTCATCGAGTGGAAGCCCCGCGCCTCCAGGCCCTTCATCAGCTCGGCGCGGGACTCCGCGCTCGGGGCGAAGAGGATGCAGCCGTCCCCTCCTCCCGCTCCGGACTGCTTCCCCGCGCAGCCATAGGTCGACGCAATCGCCAGGATCCGTCGCATCTGCTCCGTCTCGGTTGGCCCCAGCTCCTGTAACAGCGCCTGCTGCGCCGTCACCGCCTCCTTGAATGCTCGGAAGTCGCCGCCGCTCAGCCCCTCTTCAAGCTCGTGCCCGAGCGAGTCCGAGCGCGCCACGAAAGCCTTGCGGGCCGCCTCGTCCATCCGCGCCTCCACCTGGGAGATGAGGACCCGCGTCGAGGCGCTCTCCCCCGTGAAGGCGTATGCCATCGCCAGCCTCGGCGGAGGCAACCGCCATACGTCCACCGGAGGAGCCTCCATCAGCGCGGCCCGAAAGCCCCCCACGCTCGACGCCGCCATGAGCGCTGAGACGTCATATCGCCGGTAGCGCAGCACGCCGCCAGCGAAGCTCGCCGCCACGTCCCCGCCACTGCCCTTCCCACCCTGCCCCAACGTGTGTGCCACGAGCGCCAGCTTCAACGTATCGAAGCGCTCCTCCAGGATGTACCGGGCCGCGTCCGCCGCCAGCACCGCCGCGCACGCGCTCCCGCCCATCCCCAGCTTCAAGCCCCCGGGCCCCACGGCCGACGGCGCCACCGCCAGCTCGAAGCCCACGCTCTGGCGGCCATGGGCCCGCAGCGCCTCGTCCAGCGTCCGCGCCACGAACATGAACCCCGCCGGCACCGCTCCCTCCCACCGCACTCCCTTGGGCGTCGTACTGCCCTTCAGCGTGCCTTCCTCCAGGCACACGTGCACCCGCGCATCCGCCCGCCGCCGCACGAGGGCCGCCGTCCGAGGCGCCACCGCGGCCACCCTCGCCACGCCGCCCCACAGCACGGCGTACTCACCCGAGACGAACAGCTTCCCCGGTGCGGAGAGGGCCCGTTCCATCAGAAGAGGTGCTCGCGCTTCAGCTCCGCGTCTCCGCCCGGCACGCAGCGCACCACGTCCTCCGCGCCACAGGCCCGCGCCAGCGCCTCGGCCGCCACCTCATGCGCCGCGTCCGTTAGCAGCACCGGGTTGGGCCCCGCATCCAGCGTGAACCACACCGGCATCCCCTTCTTCCGCTGCTCCCGCAGGTGCTCAATCAGCCCCAACGTGTTCGCGTGCAGGTAACAGAGCGGTGGATCCGCCGCGAGCGCCGTCGCGTGCATCCGCCATGCGTTGCGCTCCGACAGCTCTCCCAGCGCCTCCAGATCCTTGCGCTGGATGAGCTCCACCGCCCGAGGCACCTCCGCCTCCGCGTCCTTCACCCACGCCGGGTAGTAGGGGCTCGTCTCCACGGTGTGCTTCATCCCGTCCCGCGACTTCACCTCCTTCTCGTCACGGTTCAGGATCGCCACCACCATCCGCAGCTCCGGCCAGTGCCCCGCATCGAAGCGCTGCACCGCGTAGCTGTCCGACCCATCCGGGTGCTCGCCGCGCCGCCACTCGCAGAACCCACCCTGCACGCTGCGGCACGCCGAGCCACTGCCCAGCCGGGAGAGCAGGCTCGCCGCCTTCGGGTCCGCCGGCAGCCCCGCCGCGGCCCGCGCCGCCACCGCCAGCGCCGCGAAGCCCGCCGCGCTGCTCGCCAGCCCCGCCGCCGCCGGGAAGTCTCCGCGCGACACCATCCTCGCGTGCCCCAGCTTGCCGCTCGCCTCGGCCCGCACCGCCTCCAGCACCCGCAGCACGCGCTCGCGCTCGCTGCCCTTCGCGGTATGGCCGTTGATCTCCACCTGGTCCGACGCCGCGCCGAACTCCACCGTCGTGGTGACGGACATGGGCGCCAGCGTCAGGGACAGGCTCGGCTGATGAGGAAGAATGAGCGCGTCGTCCCGCTTCCCCCAGTACTTCACCAGGGCAATGTTGGGATGCGCCAGGGCAGTTGCTTTCATGGGAGCACTCACAGCGCTCGCGGTCCCGCGAGCTGACTGCTGAAACACGGAACCCCGAGCTGCAGCAGCTTCGCCACCGCTGGCTCGGGCTCGAGGAAGAGCCCGATCACCGCGCCGCCGTCACCTCCCGCCCCCGTCAGCTTCGCGCCCAGGGCTCCCATGGCGCGCAGCCGGTACACCATCTCCTCCAGCGGTGGCGAGGACAGTCCCAGCGCCGCCAGCAGGCCCTGGTTGACGTTCATCGCGTCCCCCAGCGCCTCCAGGTCCCCCGCCTCCACCGCCTTCGCCCCCTCCGTGGCCACCGTGCCCATCTGCTGGAACAGCCGCCCGTACCGCGCCGGCCAGCGGGCCTGCCGCTCCCGCAGCGCCGCCACCGTCTTCTTCGTGGGGCTGCGATCGCCCGCCAGCGCCACCAGCACCTTGAGTGGCCGGGGGCTCTTCACCACCCGCGCCCTCCCCGAGGACTGGTTCGGCAGCCGCTTGTAGAGGATGAGCTGCTGCTCCGCGCTCGTGGTGTGGTCCACCCCGGAAGGCGTGCCGTGGAACTCCTGCTCCATCTCCAGCGCCACCCGCGCCACCTCGCGCGGCGAGTCCTCCCGCCCGGAGGCCTTCAGCAGCACTCGCGAGCACGCCACCGAGAGCGCCGCCGAGCTCCCCAGCCCCATGGACAGCGGGAGCTCGAACTCCAGCGACACCTTCACGCGAGGGCTGCCGCACAGGCGCACCGCGCGCTGGAAGGCCCCCGTCAGCAACATCCGCTGCGCCCGGCTCAGCGTCCCCTGCACCGCGAGCTGGGGCTTGCCAGCCTTCACCGCACGCGCCGTCACACCGAGGCTCAACGGGCCCGCCAGCGAGGGGTGCCCGTACACGACGCTGTGCTCGCCCAGGAGGATGACCTTGCCCGCACCAAAGCCCACCAGGGGCGCCGCCTGTGAATCCATAAAGGTGAGGGGCACCCTAGCCTGTCGTGCCTGTCGCCGCAGCAGCCTCGTCGGCGGACAGCGCGGCGATGATCTCCCGCGCCTTCTCCACCTTCACGTGCCCGGCCTTCACCAGCTCGTTCGCGATCTTCTCCACCCAGTCCCCGCGCGCGCCCGCCGTCACCGCCACGCACCGCGCGTGCAGCGCCATGTGCCCCTTCTGGATGCCCACGCTCCCGAGCGCTCGCAGCGCCGCGAAGTTCTGGGCCAGCCCCACCGCCGCGAACACCATGGCCAGCTCGCGCGCCGAGCCCACCCGCATCAGCTTCAGCGCCACCTGCACTCCCGGGTGGACCTTGATGGGTCCGCCCACCGTGCCCAGCGCCAGCGGCAGCTCGATGCGCCCCACCAGGTGCCCCTCCTCCAGGTACCACGTGGACAGCGGCCGGTACTGCCCCTCGCGGCAGGCGAACGCGTGCGCCCCCGCCTCGATGGCCCGCCAGTCCTGCCCCGTCGCGATCGCCACCGAGTCAATCCCGTTCATCACGCCCTTGTTGTGCGTAGCCGCCCGGTACGGATCCGCCTGCGCGAACCGGCTCGCCTGGGCAATCCCCTCGGCGATCGCCTCGCCCGGCATCTCGAAGTCCGCCAGCAGCGGCACCGGGATCCGGCACATGGCCCGCGCCAGCCGCTTGTCCGCCAGGTTCGACAGGATCCGCAGGTACACCTTGCCGCCGGTGATCTGCTCGATGAACGGCGCCACGCCCTCGGCCATGGTGTTGATCAGGTTGGCACCCATGGCCTCCTGCGTGTCGATCACCAGGTGGACGATGAGCAGTGGCTCGCCTCGGGGGCCCTCGGGAGCTGGCAGCAGGCGCACCTCCACGTCCTTCGCTCCGCCGCCCCGCGCCACCATGGCCGGGTGGAAGCTGTTGGCCAGCGCCAGGATCTGCTCCTTGGCCTCCAGGATCTTCTGCGAGGCCTCCGTGGGATCGCCAAACCGCGTCACCTGCACCTGGCCGATCATCATCGAGGTGTCAGCCTCGGCGATGAAGCCGCCCGACTCCCGGACGATCTTCGCCGCGAAGGACACCGCCGCCACCACCGAGGGCTCCTCCACGGCCATGGGCACGATGTAGTCGCGCCCGTTCACCATCATGTTCAGGCCCAGTCCCAGCGGCAGCGAGAACGTGCCCACCGCGTTCTCGATCATCTGGTTGGCCAGCACCGGCTGCAGCGTCCCCACACCCCGCAGCATCTGCAGTTCGTCCTCACCCAGGCGGAACATCCGGCCGAGCTGCGCGAGGCGCTCCTCCATTGGCAGTTTGTGGAACCCAGCGAGCCTGGACGTCACGGTGTCAGACATGTCGTTACCTTCCCAACCAAACCAAGAGCGCGGAGGAGAGCGCGCGCTCCACTACAGTGCCGCAAGCCAATCCTTCAACTCGCCTGTCATGACTACCGGCTTGCGTCGCAGTTCAGCGCAGCTTCTGCTGCCTGTGAGAACGAGTGCCTGTCGCAGCCCCGCCAGGATCACCTGCAGGGCCTTGTCCGCGCCCTCCAGCCCGCCTTCTTGCTGGGCCCGGAACAGGGGGAGCGCCATGCCTGCCAGGTCCGCGCCGATCGCGATCGCCTTGGCCATCTCCAGCCCCGTGCGGATGCCACCGGAGGCCACCAGCCGAACCTCGGGCCCCACGGCCCGGCGCACGGAGACGGTGGCAGCAGCGGTGGGGATGCCCCAGCTCGAGTACTCGGCGCCCAGCTGCGCCTGCATGCCCGAGGCGCGCAGCTGCTCCACCCGGACCCAGGACGTCCCACCCAACCCGGAGACGTCGATGTTGCGCACGCCCAGCTCCATCAGCCGACGCGCCACCTCCGGGCTGATGCCACACCCGGTCTCCTTCACCAACAGCCGATCTCCGAAGGCCTTCGCCAGCGCCTCCACCACGGGATAGCCGCCGCGGAAGTCGCGATCCCCCTCGGGCTGGGTGAGCTCCTGGCCGGCGTTCAGGTGCAGCGCCATGCCGTCCGCGCCGATGGCATCTCCCAACCGCCGCACACCGTCCACGCCCATCTGCACCGCCTGGTACAGCCCGATGTTGCCCACCAAGGCCACCGTCGGGGCCACATCCCGCACCTGATACGAGAGAGCGCGCGCAGTGGACTCAGCCATGGCGCGCTGGCTGCCTACCCCAAAGGCCACCCCATGGCGCTCCGCCAGCTCGGCAAGGTCCCGGTTCACTTTGCCAGCCCGCTCGGTGCCTCCCGTCATCCCGGTCACCAGCAGCGGCGCGCGCAAGCGCTTTCCAAGAAACGGAGTGGAGAGATCCACGTCCTCTACCGCCATCTCGGGCATCGCGCAGTGCACCAGCCGCACGCACTCCAGCAGGGTGCTGTTCTGAGCAGGCTCAACTTCTCCCGTGGCACACAAATCGAGGTGGGCATCTTTCCGGTTCCCTGTGGTCTCGTGATCCATAGAACCGGTGCCCTCGTCCCAGCCGCCAGTGCAGCTAAGTGCCTGAATGGTCGGTAGATTTTCTAGCAAGGGGGGGAGGGTCGGCGCAAGGTAAGGAGGGGTGAACGGTCGGCAGCCGCGCTCGAATGGACGGCCCACGGTCCCCAGCGGTAAGCAGGTCCTGTGAGCCCCCCGCCCTCCAAGGTAGTCATATTCCTACACGCTGGAGACTACGATCGCGTCCACCAGGGCTTGTCCATCGCTGCGGCGGCGGTGGCCACTGGGCGTCAAGCCGAGGTGTACCTGTTCTGGTGGGCCCTGGAGCGCTTCCTCCAGGATCGGCTGGACGAGCCGGACTTCTCACCTCCCCGGGAGGACGTGACAGATCGCTTCGAGAAGCGCGGCATGCCCACCCTGCGCGCGCTGCGGGAGCACCTGCGCGAGTCCGGGCTGTGTACGGTGCACGGCTGCACGGGCTCCCTGGCGGCGCTGGGGGGTGAGGCTATAGCAGACAGGCAGACAATCGACGGCTGGGTAGGCTGGACAGCCATCCTCCAGAGGACCGCTGGCGTCGTTGATCGTTTCTACCTCTGAGGCGGGCGGCGAACGTTGACGGCCCCCCTTGCCTGTTTACGTTTCCACCATGACTTCCTACGGCACTACCTATGACACGGCCCCTCGCGGGAGGACGCCGCTGCGAGGGAGCGGCTGGCACCGGCTGGGCAATGTGCTCAAGACAACGGTGCTCCTGGCCGGGCTCACAGCGCTCGTGCTGGTGATCGGCCAGAGACTCGGCGGCCCTCGTGGGCTGGCCCTGGCGGGCTTCTTCGTGGTGGTGATGAACTTCGTCTCGTACTGGTTCAGCGACAAGATCGCGCTGGCCATGCACGGGGCGCAGCCGCTGCCGCGCGAGCAGGCGCCCTGGCTGCACGAGATGGTGGAGGAGCTGGCCGCGCGCGCGGGCATGCCCAAGCCAAAGCTCTACCTGCTGCCCATCCGGACGCCCAACGCGTTTGCCACGGGCCGCAGCCCCAAGCACGCGGCGGTGGCGGTGACCACCGGCATCATGGAGCTCCTGGATCGCCGCGAGCTGCGAGGGGTGCTCGCGCACGAGCTGGCCCACGTGGCCAACCGGGACACGCTCATCGGCACGGTGGCCGCCACGCTCGCGGGCGTCATCAGCTACGCGGCGCAGATGCTCTTCTGGTTTGGTGGCTCGCTGCTCAGCCGGAGCGATGACGATGAGGGCGGCGGCGTGGCGGGCGCGTTCTCCAGCCTGGGCCTGCTGCTGGTGGCGCCCATCGCCGCCACGCTGCTGCAGCTGGCGGTGAGCCGCTCGCGCGAGTATGGCGCGGACGCCACGGGCGCCGAGCTGAGCGGTGACCCGGAGGCGCTGGCGAGCGCGCTGATGAAGCTGGAGCGCGGCGCGGAGCTGATGCCCTATGAGCGGGCGCCGGCCACCTCGCACCTCTTCATCGTCAACCCGCTGTCGGGCCGCGCGGTGATGGCGCTGTTCTCCACGCACCCGCCCATCCCCGAGCGCGTGCGGCGCCTGCGTGGAATGGGCGCCAGCTCCTGGCAGCGAGGCTGGT
>NZ_DASPHO010000054.1:0-23613 GCF_035629615.1 Hyalangium sp.
AATGGGAAGGTTTATTTCAACACCGAGTGGGTGGACGCGGTGCAATGCCCCGGGGACATCAACCTCGAGCTCAACCCGTGGAAGTACGAGCGCGATGCCACCAAGAAAGAGATGGCCAGGCTGGGCAACCCCACGAGCACCGCCCACCTCAGGGATCACCACCACCCCCTGAAAGGCTGACGATAGAGGACCGAAGCACCGTGCGCTCCACCTTGCCCATGGCGTTGCGTGGCAGCGCGTCCAACGACAGGAAGCGCGCCGGCACCTTGAAGCCCGCCAGTGAGTGGCGGCACCAGCCGTCGAGATCTCCTGGCATCGCGTGCCCGGCGCGCAGCACCATGAAGGCCACGGGCACCTCACCCCAGCGCGCGTCCGCCACTCCCACCACCGCGACCTCCTGCACCGCCGGGTGCGCGGCGAGCACTGTCTCGATCTCCATGGGGTAGAGGTTCTCCCCTCCGCGGACGATGAGATCCGTCCGCCGCGAGAGCACCGTCAGCCTCCCCCGCTCGTCCAGCATCCCTACGTCCCGCGTCCGCAGCCAGCCATCACGGAACGCCTCGCGTGTGGCCTCCGGACGGTGGAGGTAGCCGGCCATCACCGTGGGGCCGCGGAGCTCGATGTCCCCTTCCCTCCCCGCTCCCAGGAGCGCTCCCTCGGGCCCGACAATGCGCACCTCCAGCCCGGGCAGCGCTGGCCCCGCCGTGCGGCCGTCGGCCTCGGTGGGGCGCTCGGTCGTCACCTGTGAGCACGCCTCCGTCAGCCCATAGGTCTGGAGCGCCAGCAGCCTCGCCGCCCGCGCTCGTGCCAGCAGCGGCGCCGGCACCGGGCCTCCGCCGATCAGCGCGAGCCGGAACGACTCGGGCAACGGGAGATCCCTTCGCGTATCGAGGACGCGCTCCAGCGTGGTGGCGACAAAGCTCGCGTGGGTGGCGCCCTCGGTATCGATCGCCCGGTTCACGGCCTCGGGGTCGAAGCGATCGTGCAGCAGGAGGCAGCCCCCGTCGTAGGCGCAGCGCGTGAGCATCGCCAGGCCGCCGACGTGGAAGAGTGGCAACGTGCCCAGCCAGCGCGGCGCCGGGTGCGTCCCCAGGTTCGCTTCCGAGCACCGCGCCGACGCGCGGAAGTTGCCTTCCGTGAGCACCGCGCCCTTGGGCCGGCCCGTCGTCCCGGAGGTGAAGAGCACGACGCGCGCGGTGGACTCCGCCAGCGGCTCACACGTGGGTGCCGGCGTCTTCACGGCATCCGCCCAGGTCTCCAACGGCTCGGCTCCAGGGAGGTGGTCCGCCAGGGAGCTCAGGGCCAGGCGCAGGCGCGGGGCAACGTCCTCGACGAGTGGCGCAAGCTCCGCTTTGGTGAGCCGGGCATTGAGCGGAGCGAGCACCGCCCCCAACCGGCCAAGAGCGAAGAAGAGGAACACACAGGCCGGATGGTTGGCTGAGAGCAGCGCGACCCGATCCCCTGCCGTGATGCCTCGCGCCTGGAGCGCGGCCACCCAACGGCCGATCTCCACGTCCAGCGCCCGGTACGTCCATGAACGGCCAGCGAACGCCAGGGCCTCTGCGTCTGGCCTGCGAGAGGCCCCTTCTCGGATGGGACAGGTAGCGATCACTTGGGGAGCCCAAGGCCTGGCGCGTCTGGCAGGACGATGCGGCCTCCGACCGGGCGGAAGGCCCGCTCCGCCGGATCGTCCTCGTTGATCTTGAAGAGGCGCCCCACCCCCAGGCCCGAGGCGAGCTTCCCCCAAGGCAGCGCCGCCGCGAGGTGGGCCGCTCCCGCCCGTGACACGATGCCGTCGAGCGAGCTCGTCACGAACGCCCCCAACCCCTGCCGTGCGGCCTGACGGGCGAACATCAGCGTGGGCAGCAGCCCCCCGAGCACCATCGGCTTGAGCACGAAGATCCTGGCCGCGGGCATGCCCCCCGCGGTCCCCAGCAACACGGAGATGGCCGAGGGGATCGCGAGCGCCTCGTCCGCGGCCAAGGGGAACTGCACGCGCCGTTGAAGCCGCCACAAGGCCTGGAGATCCTCCGGCGGTACGGGCTGCTCGCACAGCTCCAGCCCGTACCAGGCCAGCCGCTCCAACGCCTGGTGCGCCTCCCGCTCTGACCAGCCCCCGTTCGCGTCCAGCCGGAGGTTCACCTCGGGCCCCACGGCCTCGCGGACGGCCCGAACACGCGCCTCATCCTCATCGAGCGGGCGTCCGGCCACCTTGAGCTTGAGCGTGAGATAGCCCTCGGCCACCGCCCGGCGCGCCTCCTCGGCCAGCTCCAGCGGAGTCTCCGAGGTGAGCAGCGCATTGACCAGGACCTCCGAGCGCGCGGCCCGGTTGAGCAGCTTGCTCAGCGGGATCTCCCGCCGCTGCGCGAGCAGATCCAGCAACGCCAGCTCCACCGCATGATCCGCGGAGGGAGCCTCAGGAAGATCCTCCTCCACGCGCAGGTGGACACCCCTCCACTGCGAGGGATCTCCCCGGGGGATCATGAAGGACTCTTCGATGGCATCCAGGCTGTCGCTGAGCACCTGGTCCCGCAGGGCCTTCAAGTGACTGCGAAGCACGAACTCGCACGTGTCGAGAGCCTCGGTGCCGAACTCCGGCAGCGGCATCGCCTCGCCCTGGCCGACCCGCCCCTCCTCGTCCACGAGCTGAACCAGGAAGCCTTGCCGGATCGTGTAGGTCGCCCGTGCCGTCTTCAACGGACGCACGAGCTCCAGCCTCGAGGGCGTTAGCCGCGTCTCCGTGATGTGCATGAGGTCCTCACCTCAGGAACAACCCCAAGGCGAAGAGTAGCCCGAAGACGAGCTGCAGGCGCGCTGTCCCCCCGAGCGCCGCATTGAGTGCCGCGCCCTGGGCTCCCAGCACGAGCTTCAGCGGACCCACCGCCAGCGGAAGGCTCAGGAGTGCGAGAAACACCCACGCGCTGGCCAGCCCGAGCCCGTACAGAATGAAGGGGGTGGCGAACGCGGCCGCCAGCAGCACGAGGTACTCCCCCTTGCCGGCGCCCGTGCCCAGCCGCACCACGAGCGTGCGCTTGTGGGCCTTCACGTCCGTGTGCGCGTCACGCAGGTTGTTGACGACCAGGAGCGCCGTGCCCAGCGCTCCCACGGGGATGGCGGCCCACCACGCCGCCGGGCTCACGGTGAGCGCCTGCACGTAGTAGGTGCCCGTCACCGCCACGAGCCCGAAGAACACGAAGACGAAGATGTCCCCGAGCCCGTGGTACGCGAGCGGCAGCGGCCCGCCCGTATAGGCATAGCCGCACAGCACCGAGGTCAGCCCGATGGCCACGATGGGCCACCCTCCCACCCAGACCAGGTAGATGCCGGAGAGGATGGCCAGCCCGAAGCACCCCAGCGCGGCGGCCAGCACCGTGCCCGGTGAGATCAGCCCGCTCTGGGTGACGCGCACAGGCCCCAGGCGCTCGGCGGTGTCAGCGCCCTTCTTGAAGTCGTAGTAGTCGTTGGTGAGGTTGGTGCCAATCTGAATGAGCAGCGCCCCCACGAGCGCCGCAAGCGCCGGCAGCCAGCGGCCCACCCCCGCGCCAAACGCCAGCCCCGTCCCCACCGCCACCGGCATGAGCGAGGCCGTGAGCGTCTTGGGGCGGATGGCCATGACCCAGGCCTTCAGCGTGGGGCGGGGACGGCCCTCGGCTCCCAGCACAGGAGCAGGCGGGCTCAGAGACGGCACGGAAACCTCGGCTTCATGAAGGGCTCACAGGGGGCTTCTCGAACTGCGGCGCTTCGTACCAGGGTGTGTGGAGAAAGGAGAGCACTTCGCGCGCGTAGTCCTCGGGCGCCTCCAGGTGGGGTGCATGCCCGCAGTCCGTGAAGGCATGGCTCCAGACCACGGGCAGCTCCGTCGCCATCTTGCGCGCGATCTCCGTGAACTTCTCGTCCAGCTTCCCGGAGAGCAGCAGCGTGGGCAGGCGCTGGCGGTACAGCTCCTTCCAGTAGCTCGGCTGGAACCCGAGCCCCAGGCACTCCAGCGCGCCGATCAGCCCCTCCGCGTTGCAGGACTTGCGGCGGGCTCGCAGCGCCTCGAGCCGCTCCGGCGGCAGCTTCTTGAGGCTCTCGAACATGGGCTGGGCCTCCCAGCGCTCCATGAAGGCGTCCACGCCCTGGGACCGGAGCAAGGAGGCGTGCCGTCCGTCCGTCTCACGCCGCTCCGCGCGCTCCATGCGCCGGCGCAGGCCGGGAGAGCCGCTCTCCAGGATGAGCCGGCCGAAGCGCTCCGGCCGGTGCAGCGCCGCCCCGAGCGCGATCCGGGCCCCCATCGAGTAGCCCAGCAGATCCACCGAGGACACCCCGAGCTTCTCCACCAGCTCGACCAGCGCGTCCACCGTCTCGATGAAGCCGTCGCGGCCCTTGCGCTGGGGCAGCGGCGTCTCTCCGTGCCCCGGCAGATCCACCGCGACGGCCTTCACCGCGCTGCTCAGCCACGGGCGCAGGTGATCGAAGGCCGTACGGTTACCCGTGAAGCCGTGGAGGAGGACAAGAGGCCGAGGCCCCTCTCCCCAGGTGCTGTATGCCAGGGTCACGCCCATGGACCTTCTCCGAGCGCGGCCGCCATCCGCGCGAAGAGCTGCCGGTGATACTCCACATTGTCTGTCCGGTTCGTTTGAACCTCAACCAGATGCAGCCCGCCCTCGAGTCCGACTTTCACGGACGCGCGGAGGGCCGGGGGCGAATCGGGGCGGTGGAGGTCCGCACCATAGAGCGCCGCCGCGTGCGAGAGATCCACCCCGTGCGGAGTGCCGAAGAGCGGCTCGAAGTGCTCCGTGGCCTTCGCGATGGGCAGGAAGGAGAAGATGCCGCCCCCGTCGTTGTTCACCACCACGACGGTGAGCGAGAGATCATGCCGGTACGCGGTGAGCAGCCCTCCCACGTCGTGCAGGAAGGCGAGATCCCCGGTGAGCAGCACCGTGGGACGCCCCGAGGCTGCGGCCACCCCGAGCGCGCTGGAGATGATCCCGTCGATGCCGTTGGCCCCGCGGTTGGCGAGGACCCGGAGCGGCATGGCGCTCCCGGGCGCGAAGGCGTCCACGTCCCGGATCGGCATGCTGCTGGAGATGAAGAGGTTCGCCCCAGAGGGGAGCGCGGCCACCACCTCGCGAGCGACGCGCGGCTCCGTCAGCGCCGAGTGCTCGGTGAACGCAGCCTCCAGGGCATTCCGGGCCATGCGCTCGGCCTGGAGGAAGCCCTGGGCCCAGCGCCCCAGGCCTCGGGACACCCCCCGGGAGAGCGCCTCACACGCGGCCACGGCCGACCCCTCGATGACCTGCGCCGCCCGGTGGGACGGATCGAAGAGCGCGCCCTCGTCGCTGAACAGGACGATGTGCGCTCCCGAGGCGTCGAGCCACTGCTGCGGCCCCTTGGGCGTCAGCCCTCCACCGAAGCGCAGCACCAGCTCCGGCCGGTGGGCCTGGACGAAGGGCGGGTGGCGCAGGAGCGTGTCATAGAAGGAGAGCGTCCCGGCGCCTCCGCCATAGCGGGCCTGCGAGGTGGCCTCGGCAATGACGGGATAGCCGGTGGCGTGCGAGAGCGCGGTGATGGACTCCGCAAAGCCGTCCTCCTCGTCCCGCGGGCCACAGACGATGATTCCCTTCTCGGCGCTGGCGATCCGGCGGCGGACTTCATCGATCGCGTGGGGCGCCGGCTGCCGCGCGGGCGGGGTGATGGCCGTCGTCAGCGCCCCGGGGCGGCCTTCGCGGGCGAGCGTGGAGAGGCGGTCCTCGCCAAAGTCTTCGGGAGTTGGCGCCAGCGGCTCGCGAAAAGGCACGTTGAGGTGCACGGCCCCACGAGGGGCGCGCAGGGACGCGGCCACGGCCCGGGAGGCGGTGGCGCGCAGGTGCGTCAGGACCCCGTCACTGGCCTCGGGCAGCCCCAGGTCCGCGAAGAGCCGGGCGAACTCACCGAACAGACGTGCCTGGGGAATGGTCTGCGGAGCACCCCATCCTTGCAGCTCCAGCGGCCGGTCCGCGGTGAGCACCAGGAGCGGCACGTGGGACATGGCCGCCTCGATCACGGCCGGATAGAAGTGCGCCCCCGCTGTTCCACTCGTGGCCACCAGCACCGCCGGCGCGCGCGAGTGCTTGGCCACGCCCAGCGCGAAGAAGCCGGCGCTGCGCTCGTCGATGACGGACCAGGTCTTCAGCCCCTCCACGCGCTGACACGCCAGCGCCAGCGGCGAGGAGCGCGAGCCCGGGCACACCACCGCGTGACGGACGCCGCCGCGCACCAGCTCCTCCAGCAGGGCCAGCGCCCAGAGCTGGTTAAGGTTCGCGTTGGACATCGCCCCCTCCAAGAGCCCGGAGCATGGCCAGGCTCTTTATCTCCGTCTCGCGCCACTCGGCCTCCGAGCTGGAGCCCTGGACGATCCCAGCCCCCACGAAGAGCCGGGCATGCGAACCCCGCACCAGCGCCGAGCGCAGCGCCACCACCATATGCGCCCGGGTCGCTCCGATCCAACCTACGGGCCCCGCGTACCAGCCTCGATCCAGCGCCTCGTTCTCGTGCAGAAAGCCCAGGGAGTGTTCCCGCGGGACACCTCCCACCGCGGGCGTCGGGTGCAGCGCCCCCACCACCTGCGCCGCGGTCACCCCCTCGTGCAGCTCGGCGCGGATGCCGGTGCGCAGGTGCACCACGTTCCTCAGCGTCAGCAGTGCAGGCGCGGCATCCGCGGTGACGTGCTTGGCGATGGACCGCAGCGCCGCGACGATGTAGCGCACCACCGAATCGTGCTCGCGGCGCTCTTTGTCTCTCCCGTCCAACCCTTCGGCCTGTCCCGGTGCCGCAGAGCCCGCCAAGGCCTCCGTCTCCAGCACCCGCCCCTCGACGCGGCACAGCGTCTCCGGCGTGGAGCCCAGGAAGGCCAGGCCTGCCGGCGTCCGGAAGAGGAAGGTGACACAGCGCGGGTTCTGCTCCCGCAGGCGGGCCAGCACATCCACCAGATCGAACGGGCGAGCGCCCTCGGCCTCTACAGCCCGCGCCATCACCACCTTCTGGAACCGCCCGGCGGTGATGGCCTCCAGCGCGTGCTCCACCCGCGCCTTGAAGTCCTCCCGCGAAGAGGAGAGCTTGAGCGCCACGGGTCCGCCCTGAGCATGGCGGTAACCGGCTGGAAAGCTCGCGTGCACCCGCTCCAGCCGCGAGCGCACCAGATCGTCCCCGCCCAGCTCTTCCGGAGCGAACGCAGCCACTGCCATGGCATTCCCAGTCCTCCATGCGAGCACCTCGGGCAGCGTCCAGCGCGCGAAGCCGTGAGCCTCCCAGTCCGCGTCCGAGGGAGCAGTCGCAGCGAAGCGCATGCCGCCGAACCAGGGGCCGGGCAGCCACATGGGGGCCTCTCCCAGCCACCGAATCTCCACCTGCGAGGCGAGCGTCCCGAGCACCTCGCTCGCCTCAGCAGCGCTTCGCGCTTCCATCACCGCGGCTTCACCCCAGCCCGCAACGGCCTCCTGCGCCAACGGCCGCTCCCAATACAGCGTGGGCACACCGAGCAGGCTCGCTCCCGCAAGCGGATCCGCCGAGTCCAGGAGCATCATCCTGGCCACCCAGCGTTGCCCCTTGGCGGGATTGTACGTGGTCATCAGCTCATCACCCCAAGGTGACTTCTACGCAATTCCGGATATACATGCCCAAGGAGTTCAAAACCATGTGAACTCCCCTCGCACAGGCTCCGGCAGCGCGCGGTCTGCGAAAGGCGCGAAGGCCTGCTCAACCAGCCAGGGAGCCGCAGCCCGCGGATGTTCTCACGGTTCTGCGTGGCCACGCCAATGTCCCACCCGCTCCATGACGTGGGGCCGGGGAGGCGTCCTCAGAGGTCTCAGCGCGTGGCCGTGAGCAGGGAGCGCAGCACCTCAGGTTGTCTTCCACGCGATTCCGGATATACATCCACAAGGAGTTCAAAACCATGTGAACTCCTTGTCGGAGGCCATGTGGGTGGAAGGCGGACCGAGGAAGCTGCGCAGGAGAATGCGCCCCCCAAGGCAGGGCCGAACCGGGTCCTGCGAGATGCGCGCCCCGAGGGGACGTGCATCTCTGTAGGCCGGGTGGAGATCGGCGGCCCGGGCTTCGTGGTGATGGCGGGGCCCTGTGCGGTGGAGGACGCTGAGCAGACGGAGCGGACGGCCGCGGCGGTGGCTGCGGCGGGCGCCCACGTGCTGCGAGGCGGCGTATTCAAGCCCCGCACCAGCCCCTACTCCTTCCAGGGGCTGGGAGAGCCGGGGCTGCGGATGTTGGCCGAGGCGGGCCGGCGCCATGGGCTGCCGCTCATCAGCGAGGTGATGGATGCCTCGCAGCTGCCGCTGATGGTGGAGTACACGGACATCCTCCAGGTAGGCGCGCGGAACATGCAGAACTTCGCGCTGCTGCGCGCGCTGGGGAAGGTGCGCAAGCCGGTGCTGATCAAGCGCGGGCTGGCTGCCACCATCGAGGAGTGGCTGCTGGCGGCCGAGTACGTGCTGGATGGCGGCAATGAGCAGGTGCTCCTGTGCGAGCGGGGCATCCGCACCTTCGAGACGGCCATGCGCAACACGCTGGATCTGGCGGCGGTGGCCTATGTGAAGCAGCGCTCGCACCTGCCCGTCATCGTGGATCCCTCCCATGCGACAGGGGATCCAGCGCTGGTGGTGCCCATGTCGCTGGCGGCGGCGGCGGCGGGGGCGGATGGGCTGCTGGTGGAGGTGCACCCGTGGCCGGAGCGCGCACTGTGTGACGGGCTGCAGGCCCTCACACCCGAGCGGTTCCAGGAGCTGATGCGGCGGCTGCCCCCGGTGTTGCATGCCATGGATCGCCATCTCTGGAAGCCGGAGAACCCGGCCCAGGCTCTGGGGGCGTGATGAGCACGGAAGTCCGTCAGATGTTCTCCTCGATTGCCACGCGCTACGACGTGACGAACGAGGTGATGTCGCTCGGAGTCCACCGGCTGTGGCGCGGCGCCGCCGTGAGACTCAGCGGGGCGAAGGAGGGGGATCGCGTCCTCGACTGCGCCACGGGCACGGGCGATCTGGGCGGCCTACGAGTACCTGCCCCGCACGGCGGCAGCCTTCCCCTCAGGCGAGCAATTCGTGGCACTCATGGATCAGGCAGGAGCCTTCCAGGAACGGGTAGCCCATCCGCTGACGTTTGGGACATCCTACGTCTATGCCGGAACGGTCCGCTGACGCGCGGCGCCAGATCCTGAAGCAGATCCTCGACTCCGTCGATCACAGGCTGAGCTCGAGGCTGAGGGAAGCGCTCGCCCGCCCAGGACCCACGGCCCGCCCGGCAGCGGGGCAGACGGTGGTGATCGCGGGCCACCGCGCCGCAGGCAAGACGCGCTTGCTGCCGCTGGTGGGCCGGCTGCTGGAGCGCCCCACGTTGGATCTCGATGCGGAGCTCGAGCGCTCCTCCGGGCGCTCGCTGAAGACCTGGGTGGTCGAGGATCCCTCCGCCTTCCGAGCTGCCGAGCGCCAGGCCTTGCTGGCACTGCCTCCGGGGAGCCTGGTGGCCGTGGGAGGCGGGTTCCTCTCCCACCACCCGGACGCACTGGCGGGAATGTTCACCCTCATCATCCCGGTCTCTTTCGAGACGTACCGGGACCGCCTGATGACGAATACGTCCCGGCCCCGGCTCCGGCCGGGTGTCCCTCTGCTGGAGGAGATCGCTTCTGTCTTCTACGAGCGCGAAGCCCTGCATGCGCGTCTCCCCACCGTGCCCCTGGTGGACTTCCTGCGGGCCTTCTGGCGCGAGGTGAGTCCATGACCGCTGCCCTCCGCGTGGTGACGCTTCCCCCCACCGTCCAGGGCGCCGAGGCCGTGCGCTTCGCCGAGGAGGTCCGCCGCCGGGGCGCCAACATCCTCGAGGTGCGGACGGATCTGCACTCGCCAGAGGCCGTGGAGGTCCTGGCCCTGGGGAAGGTGCTGCCGTTGCTCGTGTCCGAGCGGGGCCGTCCCCTCCCCTCGCTCTGGGTGGAGACCGCCACCTACGTGGACCGGGATGTGACGGTCTCCGTGGATGCGCCTTCGTCGAAGCTGGTGGCCTCGCACCATGCCGAGCGTCCGCTCTCCACCGTCGAGGCCCTCCGGCTGTGGGAGCAGGACCTGCCCACCACGGCCTGGGTGAAGCACGTCGAGCCTCTCGGGCCTCCCGCGCGGGCCCAGGAGCTCCTGGAGACGCAGGCCCGGCTCATCGAGCGGTTTGGCGCCGGGCGCGTGACGGTGCTCGGGATGGGGGCTGTGGCACTCCCCATCCGCGGCGTGCTCGCCCGGCGCAATGCCCTCGACTATGTGGCGGCGGGAGGAGGATGGAGCGCAGCGCCCGGGCAACGGCTCCTGGATGATGTGATCCGCGAGGTTCGGGCTCCAGGAGGAGCCCCTGGCCTGCGCCGAGGCATCCTGGGCACGTCGATCGTCCACTCGCGCTCGCCGCGCATCCACCGCCAGCCCTTCGATCGCATCGACATCCCCGAGGATGCTCCCGTTGAGGAGCTGGTCGACTCGCTGCTGCCCCACTACGCCGGCTTCGCCGTCACGAGCCCCTTCAAGCTGCGCCTGGCCCGGCATGCCCGCGCTTCGCTGGAAGCCATCAACACGCTCGTCCGCCGGGGCGATCGCTGGGAGTCCTTCAACACCGATGTCGAGGGTGCGCGGGCCATCCTGAAGCGGCTCGAGGCCCGAGAGGCCTTCGTCCTCGGAGACGGAGGCTCGACCGCTGCCCTCCGCGCCATCGCGGGGGACATGGGCTGCCAGCTGCGCATCCTCAAGCGCGCGGACATCCGCGAGCCCCTCTCAGGAGCCGGTGTCTGGACGTGGCCGGATCGGGTGCCGCCGCCCGAGGAGCTGCGCTTTGACCGGGCGCGCGTGGCGGTCATCGCCTACGGTGCTCCGGGCCGCCGCGTCGCCAAGGAGATCTCGCGCCGCGGGGGCACACCCGTCATGCTGGGCGCGGCGTGGTTCATCGCGCAGGCTCGGCGGCAGCGCGAACTCTGGGAGACCGCCACATGAACACCTTCGGAACCCTCTTCCGGCTGACCACCTTTGGCGAGAGCCATGGGCCGGCGCTCGGCTCGATCATCGACGGCTGCCCGGCCGGTGTCCCGCTGACCCGGGAGCACATCCAGCTCGCGCTGGATCGCCGGCGCCCCGGCCAGTCCGCCATCACCACCGCGCGCGCCGAGGCGGATCAGGTGGAGATCCTCTCTGGCGTCTTCGAGGACAAGACGCTGGGCACGCCCCTCGCGGCCATCGTCCGCAACACCAACCAGCGCTCGCAGGACTACGAGAAGCTCAAGGCGGAGGATCGGCCGGGCCACGCGGACGCGGTCTGGCGCGAGCGCTACAAGCACCGCGATCACCGCGGCGGCGGGCGCACGAGCGGGCGCGAGACGCTCTGCCGCGTCATCGGCGGCGCGGTGGCGGAGGCCTACCTCGCCCGGGATCTGCCACAGGTGCGCACGGTGGGCTGGGTGTCCCAGGTGGGCAACCTCATCGCCGCGGTCCCTGCGTCCGGCCTCACGCGGGCTCAGGTGGACGAGCACCCCACGCGCTGCGCGGACCCCGTGGTGCGCGAGGAGATGTCGCGGCGCATCCTCGCGGCCAAGGAGGCCGGGGACAGCCTCGGAGGCTCCATTGACATCCGCGTCGAGGGCCTGCCAGTGGGCCTGGGCGAACCCATCTTCGGCAAGCTCAAGGCGCTGATCGCCCAGGCGCTGGGAAGCGTGGGGGCAGTGACGGGGGTCGTCTGGGGCCCGCCGGATCTGCTCGCGCGGATCGAACAGCCGGGGAGCGTCTTCCACACGAAGAAGGAGATGTACGGCGGCATCCAGGGCGGCCTGGCCAACGGCGAGCCAATGCAGGTGCGCGCCTTCTTCAAGCCCCCCGCCACACTCGCGGACCACGCGAAGGGCGGGCGCCATGATCCGTGCATCATGCCGCGCGCGGTCCCCGTTCTCGAGGCGATGGTGTCGCTGGTGATCGCCGATCTCGTCCTGCAGATGAACGCCTTCCCCCACACCGCATGAGCTTCCTTCCTCCCGGCGCGTACAAGCCCGCAGTCGATTACTGGGGCCCCTTCCCGAAGCTCTCGAAGCGCCTGCCCGAAGGCAGCGTGGCGGTCGTGGACAAGACCGTGGCGCGGTTCCACTCGGGGCTGATCCCAGCCCTCGAGGCGCGTAACCCTCGCGCGATTGTCCAGATCACCGGCGGGGAGAAGGCCAAGAACTTCGCCTCCCTGGAGAAGGTGCTCGCAGGAGGGCTCGCCCTGCCCCGCTCGGGGACGCTGGTGGTGGTGGGAGGAGGAACCCTCGGTGACGTGGCGACGGTGGCTGCGCACCTGCTCAAGCGAGGGGTGCGGCTGGTGCAGGTACCCACCACCCTGCTGGCGGCGGTGGACAGCAGCCTCGGCGGGAAGGGCGCCGTGGATCTCACCTTGAAAGGACGCGTGGTGAAGAACCCTGCGGGGGTCTTCCACTACGCGGACGAGGCGTGGATCTGCCCGGAGCTGTTCTCCTCGCTCTCCGAGGCTCAGCTCCGAGAAGGCGCGATCGAGGCCTGGAAGATGGTGGTCTGCCTCGACGGGCCCCGCTTCCACCGCTATATCCGCAAGGCCCCGGTGCTGGAGCGGCTGGTGAAAGATGCACGGCGCCTCAAGGAGAGCGTCTGCGCGCGGGATCCCTACGAGCAGACCGGCCTGCGGCGGGTGCTCAACTTCGGCCACAGCTTTGGCCATGTCCTGGAGAGCTTGTCCCGGTTCAAGCTGTCCCACGGTGATGCGGTGGGACTGGGGATGCTCTGCGCGCTGGATGTCGGCCGGTCCATGGGCGTGACTCCGGTGCCCGTCGCCGAGGCGGTCGAGCAGGCGCTGTACCGCGGGCCAGGTGTGCTTCGCCGTGAGCGAATCGCCGCCCTGCTGCACCGCGCGCCCCTGGGGGACGTGGTGGAGCTGATCGCCGCCGACAAGAAGGCCGGAACGGCGGGCGAGCTGCGCATGGTGCTCCTCATCAGCATTGGCGCCTTTGAAGTCAGGGATGTCCCCGAGGCGACCTGGCGCAACCTCTGGCCCGCCTGGAAGCAGGGACTCCGCCCATGAGCAAGCTCCACGTCGATCCCAGCCACCTCGGCCCCGCGCGCCTCACGCCCCCGGTGTCCAAGTCGGACGCGCAGCGGGCACTGGTGCTCGCGCACCTCACGGGCCACTGGCCCCTCTCCGCGCTCCAGTCCGAGCCCGAAGCCGATCTCGCCGCCGACGTCCGCGTCCTCACGCGCGGCGTAGAGGCCCTGCGCCTTCCTCCCGGCCCCGTCCGGGAGGTGGACTGCGCGGATGGAGGCGCTCCGTTCCGCATCCTCGTCACGCAGTCCGCCGTGACCCCGGGGGCCCATGTGCGTCTCACGGGTACTCCCCGCCTGGGCGAGCGCCCCCACGGCCCGCTCTTCGACTCCCTCCGGGAAGCCCTGGGGCCCTCAGGCCTCTCGTTGACCGAGGGTAAGCCCTGGCCCGTGGAGATCCGCGCGCCGATCCGGACGGGTACTCCCGTCTTCCGCGTTCCTGGCGACCAGAGCAGCCAGTATGCCTCCAGCCTCCTGCTGGGCAGCGCGGCGCTCTTCCTGCGCGAGCACCGCCCCTGGAGTGTGGAGATCCAAGGCACGCTGACGAGCGCGGGCTACCTGGAGCTCACCGTCTCCTGGCTGCGGCGCTTCGGCTTCACCGTGGAGGAGAGCGCCTCGCGGTTCACCGTGACGGCGCACCAGCCCTCGGCGAGCGCCCCGCCCATGCCGGGAGACTGGTCCTCGCTGGGCTACCTGCTCCTCATGGCCTGGCGCACGGGCGGCAGCGTGGAGCGCGCGGACCCCTCCAGCGCCCACCCCGATCAGGCGATCCTGCGGCTGGTGCAGCCGGCGGGCCTCGCCCCTGTCCCCGGGCCGGACCTCACGATGCGGATGGAGGGGCAGGCCCGTGATGGGCTCGTGGCCTCCGGCAAGGAGTGTCCGGACCTGCTGCCCACCCTGGCCGCGCTCGCTTGCGTGCTACCCCGCCCCTCGACCCTGACGGATGTGGGTATTCTCCGCCTCAAGGAGAGCGACCGGCTGGAGGGCATCCGCACCCTGGTCGCCGCCTACGGGGGATCCACCCTCCTGGAGGGCGAGACGCTCACCCTCACCCCTCCGCCCGCCCCGCCCGCCCACTTCGCCATGGACAGCCGTGGCGATCACCGGCTCGCCATGGTGTCCGCCACCCTCTCCGTGCTCTCGGGCGTGCCCCTGACGCTCACCGGCCCCGAGTGCGTGGAGAAGAGCTTCCCGGGCTTCTGGCGACAGGTCGAACGGATGGGTGTACGCCTAACTGAATGAGGGTTCAAGTCACACTGTCCGAGGCAAGCGCACCCCACTCTTTTTTGTTGAAAGCACTCTGCTCCCTGTGAAATCTCCCGCTCATGCCCAAGGACACGCTGACGATCACGGACAACCGGACCGGGAAGACGTACGAAGTGCCGATCGAGAACGGAAGTATTCGCACTCACGCGCTGAGGCAGATCAAGGTCAGTGACGAAGACTTCGGTCTCATGGGGTACGACCCAGCGTTCCTGAACACGGCCAACTGCAGGAGCGCCATCACCTTCATCGACGGCGACAAGGGCATCCTCGAGTACCGCGGCTTCCCCATCGAGCAGCTGGCGGAGAAGTCCTCCTTCCTGGAGGTGTCCTACCTGCTGCTCAACGGCGAGCTGCCCACCCCAAAGGAGCTCGAGCAGTTCATCCACCTCGTGACGCACCACACGTACGTGCACGAGAACATCAAGACCTTCATGGACGGGTTCCGCTACGACGCGCACCCCATGTCCATGCTGGCCTCCACGGTGGCGGCGCTCTCCGGCTTCTACCCGGACGCCAAGCACACCAAGGACGAGCAGAGCCGCCGCATCCAGATCACCCGGCTGATCGCCAGGATGCCGGCGATTGCCGCCTTCTCGTTCCGGCACAGCATGGGCCTGCCGTACATCTACCCGGACAACGAGCTGTCCTACGTCGCCAACTTCCTGGCGATGATCCGCCGCATCGGCACGGCCACCTACAAGGTGCACCCGGTGCTGGAGCGCGCGCTGGATCTGCTCTTCATCCTGCACGCGGACCATGAGCAGAACTGCTCCACCACGTCGGTGCGCACGGTGGGCTCCTCCGAGGTGGATCCGTACTCGGCGGTGAGCGCGGGCATCGGTGCGCTGTACGGCCCGCTGCACGGCGGCGCCAACGAGGCTGTGCTCCGCATGCTGCGCGAGATCGGCCACATCTCGAAGATCCCGGACTTCATCAAGGCGGTGAAGAGCGGCGAGGGCGAGAAGAAGCTGATGGGCTTCGGCCACCGCGTCTACAAGTCCTACGATCCGCGCGCCAAGGTCATCAAGCGCGTGGCGGACGAGGTGTTCGAGGTGACGGGCAAGAACCCGCTGCTGGACATCGCCGTGGAGCTGGAGCGCATCGCCCTGCAGGACGAGTACTTCGTCAAGCGCAAGCTGTACCCCAACGTCGACTTCTACTCGGGCCTCATCTACGAGGCGATGGGCTTCCCGGTGGAGATGTTCCCGGTGCTCTTCGCCATCCCGCGCACGGTGGGCTGGTGCGCGCAGTGGGAGGAGATGGTGAAGGATCCGGAGCAGAAGATCGCCCGTCCGCGCCAGATCTACACGGGCTCCAAGCGCCGCGAGTACGTCCCCATGGAGAAGCGCGCCGCCAAGTAGTCCCGGCCCACTGGGCCGCGGCCTGAAGCACGAGAGGGGCGAGGGACTCCGGTCCCCCGCCCCTTTGCTTGGGGCCGCGCCTGCCTCAGCCTGCCTTGGCCTCGGAGGAGGAGGAGCCCTCGGCGTACAGGGACTCGATGAGGGCGGCGTGCTTCTTCTCTACCGCGCTCCGGCGGACCTTGAGCGTGGGCGTCATCTCCCCACCGTCGATGGAGAAGTCCTCCGGCAGGATGGCGATGCGCTTGATCGTCTCGAACTTGGACAGCTTCGGGTTGACGTCGCGCTCGATGGCCTGCTCCAGGTACTGGCGCAGCTGGGGATCACGCACCAGCGTGCCAGGCTCCTCGGGCCACCCCTTCTCCCGGGCCAGAGCCTTCAGCTTCTCCGCGTCCACCGTCAGCAGCGCGACAAGGTAGTTGCGCCGCTCGCCGATGACGACGGCCTGGCTCACGGGGGAGACGCTCTTGAGCATGAGCTCGATGTTGGAGGGCGCCGTCTTCTTGCCACCCGAGGTGACGATGATCTCCTTCTTGCGGCCGGTGATGTGGGCAAAGCCCTCGCCATCCAGCACGCCCACATCTCCGGTATGGAGCCACCCCTCCTGCAGCAGCTCCGCGGTGGCAGCGGCCTCCTTGAAGTAGCCGAGGCACACGTTGCCGCCCCGAACGAGGATCTCCCCATCCTCCGCGATGCGGACCTCCACGCCCACCAGGGGCCGCCCCACGGAGCCCAGGCGCGTGGCCTCCTTCGTGTTGAGCGTCCCAGGCCCCGTCACCTCGGACATGCCCCAGACTTCGCGGATGATGACGTCGATGGAGGCGAAGAAGTCCAGCACCTCCCGGCTGATGAGCGCCGCGCCGACGGATAAGAACTCCACCTGATCGAAGCCGATGCGCTCATGGAGCTTGGAGAACACCAGGCGGCGGGCGAGCTGGTACTGCGCCTCCAGCGTCAGGGGCACCTTCTCGTGGCGCAGCGCGAGCGTGTGGTACTCGGTGGCCACCCCGCGGGCCCACCCCAGCACCTTCTGCCGGAGCGCCGGCTGGGTGCGGAAGCCCTCCTCCGCCTTCGCCTTGAACTTCTCCCACACCCGGGGCACGCCGAAGAAGAAGGTGGGCCGCACCTCCTTCAGGTTCTGCGGCACCGACTCCAGGGAGTCCGCGAAGAAGACCTGCACCCCCAGCATCAACGGGGCGTAGATGGTGAGCATCTGCTCGGCGATGTGCGAGAGCGGCAGGTACGACAGCACCCGCTTGGAATCCGTGCCGAAGGGCACTGCCTTGAGGAGCTTCTCCGCCGTCCACACCATGTTGTGGTGGCTGAGCATCACCCCCTTGGGGTTGCCCGTGGTGCCCGAGGTGTAGATGAGGCTGGCCAGCCCTTCCTTCTCCAGCGCGTTGACGCGCTCCCAGTAGGGGCCCTCGTCCGCGCCAGTGCCCTTCTCCAGCACATCCGAGTACCGCAGCACGCCCTCCGGCAGCGTCTCGGGCGGATCCATGACGATGATGTGGCGCAGCCGGGGCAGCCGCTCGCGCAACTTCAGCGCCCCCTCGAGGTATTTCGCGTTCTCCACCAGGAAGAACTCCGCCTCGCTGTGCTGGAGGATGTATTCGATCTGATCCGCGCTGCTGGTGGTGTAGATGCCCACCGGCACTCCCCCGAGCGCTATGGCGGCCAGATCCGCCACCAGCCACTCCTCGCGGTTGAAGCTCTGGATGGCCAGGGCCCCCTTGGCCGCGAACCCCAGGGCCTGCAGGCCCAGGGCGAAGCGCGTGACGCGCTGGGCATACTCGCGCCAGGAGGTGGGCACATACGTCTTGCCGCGCCGCTTCCAGAGGGCCGGCCGGTGCTCGTGCCGCGTGGCCTGCTCGTGGAGCACATGCACCATCGTCTTGGGTTGTTCCATGGGAGGGGGAGGCTACAGGAAACCCACCGGGGGGGACCATGACATCCCGACGCACGGAGGCGTCTCCGTCGTTGACAGGCGACTAGGCGGCTATGTATTCCGCGCAACGACCATGAGCATCGACTTCACCTGTCAGAAGTGCGAGGCGAGCTTCGAGCTCGACGCGCAGGATCTCATCGAGGGGACGGAGAAGTTGGTCTGCCCCCACTGCGATGCGAAGGCGCCTGCCAACCTCTCCGAGGACTTCGTCGCGGCGCTCACGGAGATGCGTGCGCAGATCGCCGTGATGGGCAAGAAGTTCGCCGTCAGCATGACGCTCGAGTCCGAGGATCTGGAGGACGAGCTCGAGGAGGAGGAGGATGACGAGGAGGAGGACGACGAGGAGTCCGAGGACGACGACGACGAGCTCGACTTCGATGAGGACGAGGACGTCGAGGACGACGAGGACTACGATGACGAGGACGTCGAGAAGTAAGCGGGCTGTTCGCCTGACTGCTCTCCGTCCCGGGGGGCTGAGAGCCAGGCCGTAGAGCAGGCGGGCACGGTTTCTGCCCTCGCCGTCGGGGATGGGGTGCGTACGTTTGAAGTGTGAAAACACCCAATCGCGCCGGACTCTTTCTCGCCCCCCTCTCCGCCGTGGTGCTGGCACTGGTGGGTCTGCTGTTCCTCCCCACCCTCTCCTCCCTGCCGGCGTCTGCCGCACCACCGCGACTGGCTGGCCCCGAGCCCTGCGTCACTGAAGAAGGCGCCGATCCGGGCCCCTGCAGGGAGCTCATTGTGCTCGTGGTGCGGGACGTGGTGCCGCTGGTGGAAGCCCAGACCCACGCCGTGGTGCTGACCACCGAGGACGGTGAGATCGTCCTCCCGGTCTTCGTGGACGAGGCGGCGGCCGTGGCCATCGCCTTCCGCCTGGCCCACCTGGAGCCTCCGCAGCCGCTCGCTCAGGATCTGCTGGACGATGTGGTGTCCAAGCTGGGCGCCCAGGTCACCGAGGTCCGCATCGACGATCTGCGCGGCGACATCTATACGGGCCGTGTGTTCCTCCAGCAGGGCAAGAAGCGCCTGGAGCTGGACGCCCGCCCAGCGGACTCGATCGCCATGGCGCTGGACGGCAACGCCCGCATCCGCGTCACGCGCAAGGTGCTCACCCAGGCGGGCATCAGCCGCGAGGACATCGAGACGCTGCACGAGCAGGGCCCCGGCGTTGGCGGCAGCGGCGAGCCAGTCGAGCCCGGGCCGGTTCCGCTCGCGCCTCGGCCGAAGGGCAAGGAGATCAGCCTCTAGCCCGGCCTTCTGCTCGAGGGTGACACAGGAAAGCCCGGCCCCCCCTCCCAGGGAAGCCGGGCTTTCACTTTCCTCGAACGGCAGGAGTGCAGAGACACGAACGCCCAGCCACTCTGGGCGCCCGTGCGGGATGCACATTCGCCTTGCGAGATCTCGGCTGTCAAGGGGGCCAGCCACCGCCTAGGATGCCAAGCCCATGCGCAAGGCGAAAATCATCTGCACGCTCGGCCCCGCTTCGAACACCCCGGAGATCATCGAGGGGCTCATCCGCGCCGGTATGAACGTCGCACGTCTCAACTTCTCGCACGGGACGCATGACGACCATCGACGGAGGGTGAACACGATCCGCAAGCTGTCCCGGAAGCTGGGACTGCCCGTGGCCATCCTTCAGGACGTGCAGGGGCCCAAGATCCGGCTCGGCAAATTCGAGGGCGGTCAGCTCATCGTGAGGGAGGGGCAGACGGTGACGGTGACGACCCGCGCCGTCCTGGGCCAGGGGGCGGTCATCCCGACGCCGGTGCTCTCGCTGCCGAAGGATGTGTCGCGAGGGGACGCCATCCTGCTGGATGACGGGCGGGTGCGCCTGCGGGTGCTCCGGGTGGCGGGCCGGG
The DNA here is from genome assembly GCF_035629615.1 of Hyalangium sp. Lineage (GTDB taxonomy): Bacteria > Myxococcota > Myxococcia > Myxococcales > Myxococcaceae > Hyalangium. Next base: position 19,514 of record NZ_DASPHO010000054.1, read on the forward strand.
ACGTCACCGCGAAGGTGGAGATAGGCGGCCTGCTGAAGGACCACAAGGGGCTCAACCTGCCGGGCGCTGCGATCTCGGTGCCGACGATCACGGAGAAGGACGCGGTGGATCTGGCGTTCGGCCAGGAGCTGGGCGTGGACTACGTGGCGCTCTCGTTCGTGCGCTCGGCGGACGACATCCGGCTGGCGCGTGAGCACGTGGCCAAGCGGAACACGCCCCTCATTGCGAAGATCGAGAAGCCCCAGGCGGTGGCGAACCTGGAGGCCATCGCCGCGGCGGCGGACGGGGTGATGATCGCCCGCGGGGATCTGGGCGTGGAGATGCCGCTGGAGCAGCTGCCAGGCATCCAGAAGCGCTCGGTGGCCGAGGTGAACCGGATGGGGGGCCTGGTCATCGTGGCCACGGAGATGCTGGAGAGCATGGTGGGCAACTCGCGGCCCACGCGCGCCGAGGTGTCCGACGTGGCCAACGCCATCCTGGACGGAGCGGACGCGGTGATGCTCTCGGGCGAGACGGCGGCGGGCAAGTACCCCATCGAGGCGGCGGCCACCATGGCGCGGATCGTGGAGGAGACGGAGCGCGGGGTAGGCCTGGGGCTGCGCCCCTCCCTGGTTGACCGGAAGGATGACCTGTCCACCGGCGTCGCGGCGGCGGCGGTGGCAGCGTCCGAGCAGCTCGGCATCGACACGATCATCACCTACACGGAGCGAGGCCACACCGCGCGCCTGGTCTCCGAGTTCCGGCCGCGGGCCCAGATCATCGGCCTGACGCCCAGCCCGGACACGGTGAACCGGATGGCGCTCTACTGGGGCGTGACGGGGATTCAGGTGGGCCGGCTGAAGAGCACGGACGCGATGCTCACGCAGGTGCGCCGGCTGTGCCGTGACCAAGGGCTGTGCAAGGCAGGACAGCCGGTGGTCATCGTCGCGGGAGTGCCGCTCAACGAGCCCGGCAGCACGAACATGATGTCCATCCACCGCATCTGAGCTCCTCCCAGTGGACCCAGGCAGCACTCCCCCCCTTGAAGCGGCACCGCACTCCCGGTAAAACGACATTTTCGGGCTAAGCATCAGTGCCTGGAAAATCTCGTTTGAACCGGGAGGGGCCACTTGAGAGTGCCGGGAACCCTGGTGGGGATCGCGCTTCTGGGGCTGCTGGCCTGGAGGTTCGCTGCGCCCGGAGAGGCCCTGGTCTCTCAAGAGACGGTCACCCCCCCCTTGGCAGGGGTCGTGGTGCAGCCCCCAGCTCCGCGAGAGGCGGCCTGGCCGCTCCAGGTTCCGGCGGGAACGGCTGCGCCCGACGCGCGGCAGCTCAAGGTTCAGCTCCTGGTGGCCAAGGCCCGGCATGCGCTGGGTCAGTCCTATGAGCGTGCCGCCTCGCATGGGGACTTCGCCCTGGCACCGGGCCGCATCCTGAAGAGCCTCCTCGACAGGCGCTGCGGGCTCGTCCACGGCCACGAGGAGGAGCTCGCCGCCGAGCGGGAGCGGCTCGGGCTCCAGGCCTTGAGCGGTGCTGACCTGTGCCGAGAGCTCCTGTTCTCGGTGCTGAAGGAGCGCCTCGGCCTCCCGGAAGGCATCTCGCAGGCTCGGTTCTGGGACCTGTTGGAGCAGGTGGACGCGGCCTACGAGCGACTCGTCCTGGCAGAGCCTGCCGTCGCGAGTACCCAGGCCTTCCGCGCCGCCACCGAGCGCTTCCGCGAGGCTCGCCGGGGCATCGTTGGCCCAGAGCTCGATCAGCGCCTCTTCGGGCTCGCGGATGAGGTGCTCCGCCTTCCCTTCCAGGTGGACGATCTCGTCCACGACACGCGCACTCCCACTGAACAGAAGCTCGCTGCCTACGAGGGAATGCTCCAGCGAATCGAGCGCGAGCATGGCGTGCGGCTCGCATCCGTCGTGGAGCCCATGGAGCTGGCGAAGCACGCGCTGCGGCTCCACGAGACTGCCGGTCCACTCGGGCCCGAGCAGCAGCAGGCGGTGCTGGAGCGCTACGCGGGCTCCGACGTCTCACGGCGCTACCTGGAGCATCAGCAGGAAGAGCGAGACCGGAGCGAGCGCCTGGGCGCGTTCAACCAGGAGCGTGATCAGCTCCTGGAGCAGCTGGCAGGAGCGGGGCTTACTCCGGAGCAGCGCCATCAACGGATGGCGGAGATCGACCAGCAGCTCTTCAAGAAGTACCGCCTGCAGTAACCCGCATCGCAGTCCCGAAGGAGTCCGCAGATGGAGTCTCGCAAGAACCCGTGGCGCCAGGGTGTGCTGCCTGCCGCGCTCGTGCTGATGTTCGCCGCTCAGGCCTGGGCCGAGGGCACGCCTGCGTTCGACGCCTATTACTCGAACCGTCCCAAGGAGTGGTTCGACGCCGCGAGCGAGGTCGACTACTTCAATCCCTCGATCACCCGCTCCTGGCAGCTGAACGAGACCTGCAGCGACTCCGGGTTCTTCTCGGTGGCTTCCTACAACATCTTCCACAACGTCCCATTCGTCACCGACTTCGGAGACGAGATGGAGCAGAGCCTGGGCAAGGTGACGAAGTGCGCGGACGTCGTCCTGTACCAGGAGGCCTGGGACTACGACGACATCATCGAGGATGGTCCCAAGGCGGACCTGACCGCCCGCGGCTACAAGATGCTGACCCCGGCAGGCTACTACTGTGACGACTCAGGCGAAGGCGCCATCGAGAACGACTGCAGCGGCCTGGTGATGTTCTACAAGAGCGGCACCACGCTGGTGAAAGAGCTGACGCTCCAGCCCTTCACCACCGTGAACGGCGCCGACGTGCACAAGGAGAAGGGCGTCTGGGGCGCGATCTTCGCCAAAGAGGGGCGCTACTACTACGTCTTCAACACCCACTTCACCTACGGGAGCAACAGCCACCTCGACGGGGACGCCACCTCTGACAGCTCGCGCCTCTCCAACATGAAGCAATCGCTGGCCTTCATGCGAGATCGCGTGAACGCCAACAAGGCCAGCTATCCCCCCGCGCTCATCCTCTTCGGTGGCGACTTCAACGCCGACTTCGCCAGCAACAACAGCTATTCCAAGGGCTACCAGCTGCTCGTCCAGGCCGCGGCCCAGAGCTCCTTCTTCGATCCGTATGACTACGCCCTCGGGGGCGCCCTCATGGGAGGCCACGAGACGGCCGGCTTCCAGTCCAACTGGCCCGGCGCCACCGCTGACACGGGCCCGAATGGCATGGCCACCGGTGCCAAGGGCGACTTCGACACGGTCCTGGTGGGGACAACCTCTGCGTTCGGCGGCTGCTCGCCTACCTCCATCTCGTACAGCGGCTGGGCTCCGGCGTGGCGGACGATCGACAGCAACCAGCGCAAGTGGCCCGTTTACACCCACTCCGACCACTACGGCCGATGGATCCGGGTGAGGCCTGGGTGCTAAGTCACGAGGAGAAAGTTCCGTCAGGGGGAGGTCGCCGCCCAGGCCGAGAAATCGGGCCTCGGCATAGCCCCCCCCTGAAAAGACTTAACCCCGATGACTTAGTCCCCGGCGGATAAGCATGGGGGCGCTGCCGGCGGCAGGGAGGAGCTGCTTGTGGGCGGGGGCCGGCGGCTTGCTGGTGGGCCTGTCAGCGCACCTGATCCTCGTCTTCCCCGCCAACGTGCTGGGCCTCGTGGGCGGGTTCGCCTGCTACTTCCGAGCACTCGGCCGCAGCGAGACACCGCGCACGGGGCTGCTCGCGGGCTCCGTGTTCGGCCTGCTCATGGCGGGCAGCAGCCTCTACTGGCTCACCGATGTGCTCTATGTGCTGACGCTCGGCGAGCGCATCGTTGGCGCCGCCGTGGTGGGTGGCTTCCTGCTGCTGATCGCGCTGCCGTACGCGCTGTGGGGCCTCGTGATGGGACTGGCGCAGCGCCGGCCCTCACACCGCTGGCTCTTCCTTCATGCACCCGGGCTGCTCTTGGCACAGGCGCTCGTCCATGATGTGTGGCTCGGGTTTCCCTGGCTGCACCATGGCTACTGGCTGGCCTTCGGTCCGTTGGGTGGCTGGCTGGCCCTGCTGGGCGCATGGGGTTCGGGGTTGCTCCTGCTCCACCTGGCGGCGGGCCTCGGGCTCTGGAACCAGCTCCCGAGGGCCCCCCAGCATGTGCT
>NZ_DASPHO010000055.1:0-8930 GCF_035629615.1 Hyalangium sp.
CGTGATCGCAGCCTCTGCGGCGATGTTCGCCGGAACCACGACGGCATCAAACCGTCGTGCCTCATATTGGCGAGCGGCGTCAATTAGATGCCGAACGACGGTGTCATCCTCGCGTCGAACGAACCAAACCGCGTGCACATACAAAGGCCCTTCCCCGCGCTTCCTCGGAGAATCTGGAAGTTCACGTCCGAACACGTAGAACTTCGGCGGGAATGGGTCTCGGATGATGTCGTTGCCATGAACCACCATCGGGAGAGCACTGCCACCCGAAGTCAGATTCAAGCTTACGACCTCAGCGTCCTCTGGAACACCTGCTTTGGTGAGGTCGATCTCCTGGGTTTCGGCTGGCTTGAGTTGCACTGACACGATCGTGCCTTGTGCACCTGCAAGCGTAAGCGCCGATCCGAACGCAAACTTCTTGCCGATCCACTTCGACACGACTTCCCAAAGGTGGATGGCTTCACCACAGTTCGCGCAGGTCAACACTTCCCCGGCAAAGAAAGCCGAGAACATCGACTGCATCACCTCTAATGGCGCGGAGCACTTCTGGCAGGGCACCCAGGGCGCCAGGTGCATAGGATTGTTCATATTATTCTGGCTCGAGTTGCGGGCAGCTTCGAGCTTCAGAGCCGGGAGCTCACCTGCGGCCAGGGAGGAGACGGAGAATCCGGCCATCCTTCTCGTCCGTGACGGCATAGATCGCCCCGTCCGGGCCGACCTTCACGTCCCGGATGCGCGCGCCGAGTGGGATCCGCTCCTCCGCGGCGACCCGATCTCCGTCCATGATCAACCGCACAATGCCTTCGCTGACCAGCCCGCCGATCAGGATGTTCCCCTCCCACCCAGCAAACTTGTCGCCGGTGTAGAACGCCATGCCCGCCGGCGCGATCACCGGATCCCAGTAGTAGATCGGCTGCTCCAGCCCCTCGCGGGCCGTGATCCCCTGGCCGATCGGCTCGCCGGAATAGTCGAGGCCGTAGGTGATCACCGGCCAGCCGTAGTTCTTGCCCGCCTCGGGACGGTTCAGCTCATCACCGCCGCGCGGACTGTGCTCGACCGTCCACAACCGCCCTCGAGGGTCGAGCGCGGCGGACTGGATGTTCCGGTGACCGTAGGACCAGATCTCGGGCCGGGCCCCGCTTCCATGGCGTCTTTGCTCCGGGCGCGAAGCTGCGGCCATTTCTGTTCCCCCAAGAGGGAGCGGAGGAGGCGAGCGAGGCGCCCCAGGCAGCTGCGAGGCAGGAAACGAGGAAGGAGCGGACAGGGGGAGTGGACTGTGCAGCGGGCCGCAGGCGCTCGAGCCGTGTGTGCGGGAGAGGGTGGAGCGCCTGCTCAACCAGGACGCAGGCCTGGCGGCGGACCTGGCACAGGGCATTGCCACCCAGCAGTGCAGCGTGGAGTCCACCGCCTCGGTGCTCTACGCCCTCTATACGAGCCTGGTGTATCTGACTCCCGTGCTCGGCGGATGGGTCGCCGATCGCTACCTGGGCCAGAAGAAGTCGGTCTACGTGGGTGCCATCCTCATGGCGCTGGGGCAGTTCGTGCTCTTCGGCGCCGACAGCTTGTTCTTCATCGCCTTGCTGCTGCTCATCATCGGCAGCGGTCTGTTCAAGCCGGCCCTCCCCACACAGGTGGGCAGCCTCTACGCGCCGGAGGATGCCCGCCGCGACGGGGCCTTCGCCATCTTCTACATGGGCGTCTACCTGGGGACCTTCCTCTGCACCTTCGTCTGCGGCCTGCTGGCGGCCCATTATGGGTGGCGCTACGGCTTCCTCGCCGCGGGCGTCGGCATGTGCATCGGCCTCTTGGTGCAGTTCCTCGGCCGGAACCATCTCGCGCCGGACGCGCTGCAGGAGCGCAAGGCCGGCGGTACCCAGGTCGTCGAAAAGCAGCCGCTGACCCCCGGCGAGTGGAAGCGGGTGTGGGCGCTCGGGGTGTTGTGCCTGCTCAATGTGGCGTTCTGGGCCGTCTACGAGCAGCGGAACACCACGCTGCAGATGTGGGTGGAAGAGAGGTCCGAGTCGGCGGGGGGGGCTTCCTGGGAAGGGCTCTTCTCCGTGAGTCCCATCTTCTTCTTCGCGCTCGTGCCGCTCCTGGATCGCTTCTGGGCCTGGCAGAACCAGCGAGGCAGGGCGCCGTTCTCCGTGGCGAAGATGGCCATGGGGTGTTTCATCCTCCTCCTGTCCATCCTCTTGATGGTCCTGGGCACCTCGCTGCTGGGCGAAGGCGCGGGCGGCCTGCTCTGGGCCCTGGTCTGCACCGTGCTGATGACGATTGGTGAGATCTACGTGTTCTCCGGGAGCCTCTCGCTGGTGACCCGGGTGGCGCCCGTGCGCATCGTCTCCCTGATGGTGGGCGTGTGGTTCCTGTCGACCTTCGTGGGCACCCTCCTCGCGGGCCTCGGCATCCAGGTCTACTGGAGGATGTCGCCCGAGAGTTTCTTCCCGCTCCTCCTGGGACTCGGCATCGCCGTGGGCGTTGGCATCTGGCTGTTCAACAAGCCGCTGCGGAAGGGAGTGATGCCGCCGGATCATCCGCCCAGGGTCGCGTCCGCCGAGGGCAGCACCGCCTCGTGAGAAGGCGCTGCACCGGGCGTGAGAACACACGGTGGGCAGTGGCCGAGGGGGAGTTAGCACTGCTCTAAGGGCGGCGCTGCCGGGCCGGTGGAGAGATATGGAGCCGGTTTTTTGCCAACCCCTGGGATTGGCGTACACCGGTCCCCGGACTGATTCACCATCGGTCCTTTACACAGGGGGAGTCACATGAAATTCAATGAGTTGAAGTCCCAGTCCGCCAAGGCCCAGGAGAAGAAGCCCTCGCACACGAAGGAGAAGCTCCGCTCTCTCCGCGAGTTGGATCTCCACCTGCTCGAGGGTGTCGTCGGGGGAACCCAGGATTCTTGGGACTTCCTGGCCTACCGCACTAGCAACCTGTGGGACTACATCAAAAGGAACACGCTGTAGAGGGGGCCACTTCTCTCCAGTGAGAACGCCTGGAGTGCCTGGGTGATTGCTTGGGCTTGTGCCAGATACTCCGCCCGCCGGGTGGCCTGGTCCATGTTCAGCAACAGCTCGATCCCTGACAGCTCCCACCGCCTCCATCCTGAGAAACCCAGCCACCTGAAAGGGTTGCTGGGTTTTTCTTTTCCCTTGGATGGTCATTTCGAGGGAGGCGTGCCCCATCAACTCCTGACTGCCTTGGCGAACTGTCAGAAGAAGAGAACAAGGTAGCGCTCACACGGTATCAGATCATTATTGGTTATCTTCAATACGAGCATACGGTTTTCTGGACGCGTTCTGGATTCATGCTCGTGGCACACTCAGCATTGCTTGGGTCGGCTCGGGTTGGACGGTAGTCCCGTTGGTGGGAATGAGCATAATGGGTGTGCTCCTTGGTGCTCTATGGGTACGCGCCATAGCGAACGGCAATTGGTGGATTCATCGTTGGACTAATTTGTTGCTGGATCTCGAAGCGGACGCGTTTGGGGAACGAGGAGTGTTCCGCGGGGTGTCTGGCTCGTCAGGGATCAAGGCCCCGGCTGGAGGCAGCGCTACAACGACCCCCAACGGACGACCACCCAAAGGGGCCCGTTTCATCCCCGAGATTATGGCCGCGATATTTATCTTTGTTTGGTTCCTTGGCATCGTAGGCCCGTTCGCAGTGCCGCATTCGTTGAACCCCTAGTGACCCCGGACGGCCCGGAGCTCAACGGGCAGCACCTGGTCGAGGATGTCGCGCGCCGCCTGGAACTCCTTCACCTCGAGGAGCACATCGGCGAGCGTGGCCCAGGCATCGACGTTCTTCGGGTTCAGATCCTTTGCCTTCTCGAAGGCCCGGAGCGAGTTCTCGTACTGCAAGGAGCGGGGCTACTCCACCATCGCCACGTTCTATCCGCGCCAGGCCCGCGAGGCCTACAGCCAGTGGGGAGCCGAGGGCAAGGTGCGGCACATGGACGAGCAATGGCCTCGGCTGGCGGACATGTCCGTGGGCGGCCAGAGCACGGCCTATGACACGGGCCCGACGACCCGGCTGGGATGCGCTCAGCCTCGTGAAGGCCCAGCAGGCCCTCTCCAGTGAGATCAACCTGCAGAAGCTGGTGGCCACCCTCATGAGTGTGGCCCTGCAGAGCGCGGAGGCCCAGCGCGGCGCGCTCGTGCTGTCGCAGGGTGATGAGCTGCAGGTGAAGGCCGTGGTGGACGCCTCTTCGCGAGAAGCCAGGGCCGTGCCACGGCAGCCAGCGGATCAGGAGCTGCCCTGGACGGTGCTCTCCTACGTGAGGCGCACCGGGGAGCACGTCCTCGTCGACGACACCTCCCAGCCTCACCCCTTCTCCGCCGATCCGTTCTTCTCCCAGAGCCATGCTCGCTCCCTGCTGTGCCTGCCGCTGACGCGCAACCAGCGGCTCCATGGGCTGCTGTACCTGGAGAACTCTCTGGCCACGGGCGCCTTCAGCCCCAGCCGCATCACCCTGCTGCAGCACCTGGTCTCGCACGCCGTCATCTCCCTGGAGAATGCGCGGCTCTACTCCGAGGTGCAGCAGGCCGAGACGGCCCTGCGCGCAGCCAACGAGGCGCTGGAGGTGCGTGTGGAAGAGAGGCAGCGCGAGCTCAAGCAGGCGCAGGCGCGCCTGGTGGAGACGGCCCGCCGAGTGGGCATGGCGGAGGTCGCCTCCAACGTGCTGCACGAGGTGGGCAACACCCTGACCAGCATGGTGGTGTTCACCGAGCAGATGCGCGACGTGTTGGCCTCCTCGCGGGTAGGCCGTGTCGAGCAGGTGGCCAGTCTGCTGGAGAAGAACCAAACCCAGCTGCCGGACTTCCTCACCCAGGATCCACGCGGCCGCAACACGGTGGGCTACCTCTGGAGCCTGGCGGGCCGGCTGGCGAAGGAGCAGGAGGCCTTGCGGGAGAGCCTGACGGACATGGTCGGCAACGTCGAGCGGGTGCGCTCCATCGTCCACCTGCAGCAGACCTACGCGAAGTCCACGCTGCTGGCAGAGGAGTGTGAGCTGGCCGAGGTCGTGGAGGAGGCCCTGCGTCTACAGCAGAGCGTCCTGCAGCAAGCGGGCATCCAGGTGACGAAGGAGCTGGAGCCGCTGCCTCGAATAAGGGTGGAGGACAACGGCCAGGGGATCGCGCCCGAGGCACGCGAGCGGCTCTTCTCCCAAGGGTTCAGCACCCGCAGGGAAGGCCACGGCCTCGGCCTGCACTCCAGCGTCCTGGCGGCACAGCTGATGGGCGGACAGCTCACGCTGGAGAGCCCCGGGCCGGGACAGGGAGCCACCGCCACGCTCATGCTTCCCATCTCAGGCGCCCATGCTCCCACCGAGACCGCGGAGCGTGGGGCTGGAAGCCGACAGGCCTGAGCAGAAGAGCGCAGCTGTCGCGTGCCCCGGTCTGAGCGGCCTGGGACGCTGATGCCGGAAGTGCTGCTACAGCGGTGGAGCATCGCTGGAGCCTCGTGAGCGCTCCGAGCCGACGTGTCGTCCGACACGTCGGCGGCCCTTCGCATGTCACGGAAGGGACGCAGCCGGTGCGAGCGCACGAAGGCGCTCCCGTGCCGCCGCCGAGTGGCGTGTCCCTTGCATTTGAGTCAGGCATCCCCCGGTCACTCGCGCTCGGTGGGACACGACGCCCGAAGACCGTGAACGGTGCTGTCTCCATCGAGTGCTCATCCGAACGAGGTCTCATGTCCCTTCGTCAATGGCTCCTACCGCTGGTTGTCGCAGCAGCGGGCAGCGGCTGCACCCAGTCCTCCTCTCCCGAGGAGGCGCTCCCTTCCACCCCCGTCCAGGTCTCCCGGCAGGTGCTGGCCGTGCCCGAGGCCCCCGTCCTCGTGGCGGACCTGGCACCCGGCACTGCGGACTTCAATCCCGAGCAGCTCACCGTCGTGGGACAGACGGTGTTCTTCGGCGCCCCGAGGCTGGGCAATGGCGGGACCGACGAGCTCTGGAGGACGGATGGGACCCAGGCCGGCACGGCTCGGATCAAGGACTTCGCCGCGAGAGGCCCGGAGGGCATCACGGCGATGGGGCAGACGTTCTTCTTCACCACCTATGGCTACTTCGACGGCGTTACAGAGCTGTGGCACAGCGACGGGACCGAGGCGGGAACCGTGAGCGTCAAGGCCTTGGACCCGAACTCCTTCCTCTATGAATCGAAGGTTGTGGGCGACACGCTCTACCTGATCCTGGCCTCTGGAAGCAGCCGGGAGTTGTGGAAGAGCGACGGGACCGAGGCGGGAACCGTGCGCGTCAAAGCCTTCGAGGACTACGGCGTCCAGCACCAACACCAACTGACGGCCGTGGGCGATACGCTCTACATGGTGGTGGAATCCCACGAGCAGGTGGACTCTCACGAGCTATGGAGGAGCGACGGGACCGAGGCGGGCACCGTGCGCGTCAAGGCCTTCGGCTGGGGCGACCACCTCTTCGACCTGACGGCCGTGGGGCACACGCTCTACCTGGCCATCTATCATCCGTTCGGCGCGCCGGATCCGGAGCTGTGGAAGAGCGATGGGACGGAGGCAGGCACCGTACGGATCCGCGAGTTCTCCGGTCTGGGCAGGATGATGGCAGCGGACGGCGCGCTCTTCTTCGCCGCCAGGGACAGCGCCGCGGGCCTCGAGCTGTGGAGGAGCGATGGGACCGCGGCCGGCACGTTACGCGTGAAGGACCTCGCGCCTGGCGCCGGTGACGCGGATCCCCAGGAGCTGAAGCTCGTCGGTGGCTCGCTCTATTTCACTGCGGACGATGGCTCCTCGGGCCGGGAGCTGTGGAAGAGCGACGGGACCGAGGCAGGCACCGTGCGCGTCCGGGACATCTCCCCGGGTACGGCCAGCTCGATGCCCCAGGAGCTGACGGGGCTGGGGGACACGCTCTACTTCACCGCGGAGGGTGGCGCCTCCGGCCGGGAGCTGTGGGCCAGCGACGGCACGGAGGCGGGAACTCGGCTCGTCAAGGATCTCTGGCCCGGCGCGAGCGGCCTGCCGCCGCGTGAGCTAACGGCGTTCGGCACGAAGCTCCTCTTCGTCGCCTCCGATGGGCAGGTGGGCTTGGAGCTCTGGACGACCGATGGGACCTCTCAGGGCACGGCGCTGGTAGCGGACGTGCGCTACCAGCCCGCATCCGCTGCTCCTCTGGACATGCTCCCGGTCGCTGGGACGCTCTTCTTCACCGCCATCTCTCCTCTGGAGGGGAGAGAGCTCTGGAAGGTGTCGGCCTTCGGGGCCGCACCGGAGCTGCTCAAGGACATCATCCAGCCGCTGAGTAACCCGGGTCCCGGTTGGCTGACGGACGCCAGTGGCACCCTCCTCTTCGTGGCGGACTCCGACCTGTGGAGGAGCGACGGCACGACTACCGGCACCTGGCGCGTCAAGGATCTGCTGATGGTCAGCAACATCGGGGATTCGCCGCCGGAGACGGCCATCCTGGGCAACACGCTGTTCTTTCAGGGGAGCGACGGCTCCTTCTCCTCCTCGCGTGAGCTGTGGAGGAGCGACGGCACCGAGGCCGGCACTTGGCTCGTCAAGGACCTCCACCCGGGATCTCTGCCCTCGAACCCGCAGGGGCTGACACCGCTCGGGGACTTGCTGTACTTCACCGCGGATGACGGCACCCATGGCCGTGAGCTGTGGAGGAGTGACGGCACCGAGGCCGGTACCTGGCTCGTCAAAGACCTCCGCCCAGGCTCCGCAAGTTCGAATCCCGGGCTCCTGGAGGCCTTCTCCGACGCGCTCTTCTTCAGCGCTCGGGACAGCGCCGGCGGCTACGAGCTGTGGAGGAGTGATGGCACCGAGGCCGGCACCGTGCGCCTCCAGGATGGGGCCAGTGGGAGGATCAACGAGCTACAGGGTCTGGGCGGGGCGCTTTACTTCGCGCGGTACAAACCCGGGGCGGGCATATCGCGCGAGCTGTGGAAGAGCGACGGCACGGCGGAGGGCACGGTCCTCGTCCGGGGCCAGCTCCCAGGCGTCCCCCTGAACCTGAGGGTGCTGGGCGACGCGCTCTACTTCACCGTCTCGACGGGAGAGCTGTGGAAGACGGATGGCACCGAGGCCGGCACCGTTCGCGTGAAGGGGCTGGGCGGGTCCTTTGATCCCACGGCCATGGTGGTCACGGACGGGTTGCTCTTCTTCACCACGAAGCGTGACACCCAGACCCACGAGCTGTGGAGGAGCGACGGCACGGCGGAGGGCACGGTCCTTATCGCGAGTGTGCAGGTGCCGTGGATTGGTGAGGACACAAAGGTGGTGCCCATGGGCAAGGCGCTCTACTTCGCGGGCGATGACGGCACCACGGGCCTGGAGCCCTGGGTGTATCCCCTGGCGCCCATCCGGTGCCCCGCCCCTGTCTCCCTGACGGCGACGGACGCGGGAGGGGTGGCCCACGCCTTCTGGTCTGCCGCCACGCCCGCGCCGGGCGTCACCGGGCCGATCACGGTGAGCTACAGCCACGAGCTCGGGCAGCGCCTGCCTCTGGGGACGACCGCGGTGACGGCCACGGCCTTCGACCCCGCGTATCCCGCCTCGTCCTGCACCTTCACGGTGACCGTCAACCCGCTTCCCTCGGACGGGGGGCCGCCTTCCCTGGCTCTTAACGGGGACGCCGTGATGACGCTGGAGTGCGGGGTGGACGTGTACATGGATCCGGGCGCGCAGGCATGGGACGAGAGCGGCGTGCCGCTGGAGGTACATCGGTACAACTCGGGGCAGGACGCCTACGGGCCCGGGCCGAACACGGCGGCGGAGGGCAGCTACTCGGTGCAGTACAGCGCATGGAACGGGGCAGGGCAGACCGTGAGCGTTATCCGCACGGTGCACGTGGACGACCGGACAGCGCCGGTGCTGAAGCTCAAGGGGCCGGCGCGGATGACGCACACCTGCGGCAGTGGGTGGGTGGACCCCGGTGTGGAGGCCGCGGACGCGTGCTA
>NZ_DASPHO010000056.1:0-15608 GCF_035629615.1 Hyalangium sp.
CTCGCTCCAAGGCGCCACGCCGTAACGGAGGGCTCCAGGGGATTCGGTGCCCCGGCGCGAGCGGTGGTAGGGTGTCCCGACGTGAGCGCTCCTCCGTCCTCCGCCCCTCGCTGGATGTTGTACGGCGCCTCCGGCTACACCGGCCGGCTCATCGCCGAAGAGGCCCTGCGCCGCGGCCACCGGCCCGTGCTCGCCGGCCGCTCTCGCGAGAAGCTGACGCCGCTGGCCGAGCAGCTGGGGCTCGAGGTGGCCGTGGTGGGGCTGGAGGACGTGCGCGGCCTGGTGGCCACGCTGGAGGGCCTGCCCCTGGTGCTCCACGCAGCGGGCCCCTTCGTCCGCACCAGCGAGCCCATGGTGCAGGCGTGCCTGGCCGCCGGCGCGCACTACCTGGACATCACCGGGGAGATCCCCGTCTTCGAGAACACCTTCCACCACGACGCGGAGGCGCGCGCGCGGGGCATCACCCTCATGTCCGGCGTGGGCTTCGACGTGGTGCCCACGGACTGTCTGGCCCGCTACGTGGCCGAGCGCGTGCCCGGCGCACATGAGCTGGATCTGGCCATCGCGGCCACTGGCCAGGCGAGCGCCGGCACGGCCAGGTCCGCGCTGGAGCAGCTCCCCTCGGGCGGGCGCGTGCGCCGCGGCGGTGCGCTCCAGCCATGGCCCATGGGCAAGGGCCTGCGCCGCGTGCGCTTCTCCGATGCCGAGCGCACCGTGGCCCCCATCCCCTGGGGAGATCTGGTGACGGCCTGGCACACCACCGGCATCCCCAACATCACCACCTATATGGCCCTGCCGCGCGGGGCCGCCCAGGCCCTTCGCCTCACCTACCCGCTGCTCAAGCGCATGCTCGCCGTGGACGCCGTCCGCCACACCGCCGAGCGCCTCATTGAGTCCCGCGTGCAGGGGCCGGATGCGGTGGCGCGCAGCCAGAACCGCTCCCACCTCTGGGCCGAGGCCCGAGCTGCGGACGGCCGGCGAGCCCAGGCGTGGCTGGATCTCCCCGAGGGCTACGCCTTCACGGCCGTCGCCGCCGTGCGCGCGGTGGAGGAGGTGCTGGCCCAGAAGCCTCTCGGCGCCCAGACTCCGGCGCGGGCCTTCGGGGCCGACTTCGTCCTCTCCATCCCCGGGTGCCAGCGCCAGGAGGTGCTCCCCTGACGAGAACCGCCTGGTTGCGCGCAAGCCCTCCAGGCAACCCAGGGGGTTGCTCCCAGTGACCCACTTTGTCAGGCCTGTAAGTCGATGTGGTGCTGAGGGTTGGATGACTGGCACACGCGGTGGGGAGTCCTTGAGTGGTAGGGGGAGCGGGTGGCTATCCTGCGGGGTAGGGTGTCCCTGCACTGTCGGCGCCTCGGCCTCGGCGGTCCTGGAAGGAAACGAGACATGTTCTGGCGCAGCACGCTCCGAGAGGGGATGCGCTTCACTCTCTCGAGCGAGGCGACGGTGAGTGGCCGCGCCGTGGCGACGCAGGTCCCTGTGCCAGGTATGAGCCGATGACGCTGACGTTCAAGCGAAAGATGATGCTGCTACCGGGGCTGGCCGCCGTGTTCCTGCTGGCCATCCTCGCGCTGACGATCCTGATCGGCATCAAGACGGGCAACGCCCACACCCTCATCGAGAAGGGCCACGCCCCGGCGCTCGCGCACAGCCAGTCGATGCTGGCTGACCTCCAGACGCTTCACCACGAGCTGCAGGACGCGGTGAGGATGAAGGACGCCAGCCGCAGCGAGCCCATGGATGCGCTGGCGCGCAGGTTCTCCGCGGACCTGGATGCCGCACGCCGCAACCCGGTTTTGAGCGCCCAGCACCTCACGGTGCTCCAGCAGGACTTCGTCCTGTACCACCGGGAGCTGCAGGAAGCGGTCGCGCTCCACGCCACCGTGGACGCGAACGGGGGCACGGCCGTGGACGCGAAGGCCCCGTCGGCGCTCAGGCGGGTGAACACGCGCTTCGAGTCCATGCAGAAGGCGCTCCAGCTGATGGTGAGCGAGCAGGAGCGCGGCCTGACGGACGCCTTCGTCCGGTCGAACAGGGCAGGCTCGCGTGGCCGGGTGCTCATCACCGTGCTCGTGGCGCTGTGCATCGCGTCGCTGGGCGGGCTGTCCTGGTGGATGGTGCGAGAGGTGGCCGAGCCCCTGGAGCGCCTGGCGGTGACGGCCGCGCGAATCGCCAAGGAGGGCGATCTGACGGTGAGCATCGACGTGAGCGCGAGGGATGAAGTGGGCCAGCTGGCCAGCAGCCTGGAGCTGCTGGTGAAGCGGCTGCGCGCGGTGCCGGTGGCCCTGCAGGGGGTGGTGGGCGAGCTGGCCACCGCGTCTGAGCGGCTGACGAAGGTGAGCCAGGAGCAGATCAGCTTCCTCACCGAGCAGGCCCGCAGCCTCTCCGAGGCGGGCACGACGATGGCGGAGATCGCCCAGACGTCCAGCGTGGCCTCCAGCCGTGCGGAGATGGTGCTCCAGGTGGCGGAGCAGGCGGACACCTTCACCGTGGCCAGCCAGCAGTCCATCGAGCAGAGCGCGCAGGGGCTGGAGCAGATCCGCCGGCGGGTGAGCGCGATGGTGGGCAACATCGGCCAGCTCTCCGAGCAGGCCGTGCACGCGCGGGAGATCATCGGCAGCGTGAAGGACCTGGCGGACCAGAGCAACGTGCTGGCGCTCAACGCGGCCATCGAGGCGTCGCGCGCGGGCGAGGGCGGGCGAGGCTTCGCGGTGGTGGCGCGCGAGATGCGGGTCCTGAGCGGCCAGTCGCTGCAGAGCACCGAGCGCATCGGGAGGATCCTGCTGGACATCAACACGGCGATCCGTCAGGCGGTGGCGCTCGCGGAGGGCGACAGCAAGCAGATGGAGGCGGGCATCGAGCAGGTGCTCACCTCGGCGGAGAAGCTGAAGGACATCACCCAGGTCATGCAGGAGAGCAGCAAGGCGGCGCGGCAGATCGTCGCCTCGGTGACGCAGCAGAACGCGGGCATCTCCCAGATGAACGACGTGATGACGCAGCTGTCGGGGATGATGGGTGACGTGGTGCTGGCCACCACCACCGCCGAGGAGGCGGTGGGGCAGATCAACTCCACGGTGTCCCAGCTGCGGAAGATCGTCTCCGAGTTCCGCGTCTAGGCAGGCCCGGCGAGGTGGCTCCTCGCCCTGCATGACCCGAGCTCAGAGGAAGCACTGGCATCTGCACCTCCCGGGCTTTCGTACCAGCAACCGCTCGATGGGCAGCGGCGTCCCCCCTGCCCACGGAGCGGGGAAGTGGTCATCTCCGGAGGCTGCTGGAAGCGTCTGGCAGACATCTTTCAACCGCCATGTGGTGACGACGAGTACGCATGGCAAGGCTCGTGCTACGCCCCCGTTATGGAGCGGACGCGCCCGCCTACCTCCCATCCGCCTCCGTAGGGCCCATCTCGCCCCAGAAAGTGCGCTTCGTCGAAGTGGGTGGGGTATTCCCCATGGCCAACTGTTCGAGAATGTCGAGACGCTACTTCCCGAAGACGCCGCGCAGGCGCTTCTTGGCCTCGTCCTCCGCCTTCTTCTTCGCCTTCTCCTGCTCGGCTCGGGCGGCCGCCTCCAGCTTCGCCTTCTCCTCGGCCGCCTTCTGCTCCAGCTCCTTCTTCTTGCGCTCGGCCTCCTCGCGCGCCGCCTGCTCGCCGCCCATGATGATCTGCTGCACCTGCTTGCCCTTCTCCCCGAGCAGCTGCCCCGCCAGCCCCGCCGCCGCCTGCTTCGCGATGGCCGTCACCGCCGGCTTCACATCCAGCCCTGTCACCTCGGGACTCCACGCCGGGCCCGTCAGCTTCAGCGTCACCGGGATCGCCTCCGTGGGCATCACCTTCCCCAGCGTGAGCTTGTGGATGGTCTGCGGCGTGAGGTTCACCGTGCCGTTCAGATCCAGCACGCCGTCCAGCCGGATGCCCCCCTCGAAGCGCATCGCCGCCTCCGGCCGCGTCCAGGTGATGGGCCTCTCCAGCTGCGCCACGCCGTTCTTGATCTCCACCCCGAACGGCAGGTTCTCGCCCAGTGACGTCACATCTTCACTCCTGAGCGCCTTGGCCGCGAAGGGCAGCGCCTTGGCCAGCGGCTCGGAGACCTTGGAGAGCACATCCACGCCCATGAACGTGCTGCCCTCCAGGTTGCCGTTGATGGCGCCCAGCAGCGTCTCCTTCAGCTTCTCCGGCGTGTAGCCCACACCCTGCAGATCGATGTTCCCGTTGAACTTGCCCGTCATCACCTTCTTCGGCGTGCGCGTCTCCAGCACCTGAGCCATGTCCACCTGCTCCAGCTTCACCTTGGCCGTGAAGGCCCGCTTCTCGGGCACTGGCCCCAGGTTCACCTGCGTGCCGTCGGCCACCACCGTGCCCCCGAAGGCCCCCGAGGAGAACTTCTCCACCTTGATCAGATCGTCCACCATGGTGATGTGGGCCACGATCCTGGACAGGTCCATCTCGCTGTAGCGCAGCGAGCCCACCTGGAGCTTGATGTCGCCCCGCATCCCATTGAAGCGCGTCGGATCATCCGGCGGCGCGGGCGGCGCACCGGGGCTTCGCGCAAGAACTTCTTCCTCCTTCATCAACAGCGCGTCCGCGTTCAGCCGCTCGCTCTTCATGTCCAGGCTGAACGTGGTCGTCTGCTTCTTGCCCTGTCCCGCCAGCGCGAACGACGCGGCGCCCCCCAGCGTGTCCTCCAGCACGTTCACCGTGAGCTGGCCGACGTCCACCTTCATTCCCTCCTTCGTGGGCTGGTAGGTGCCCGCGGCGGCCACGTCGAGCCGCTGCCCGGGGCCCTTGTTCAGCAGCAGGCCCGGGCGCAGGTCCGCACCGTCCAGGTTCGCCTTCGCGTCGAAGCGCAGGGCTCCGCCGCTGGCCGCTGCTCCCGTCACTCGCGAGGTGAGCCGCATGGGCGCCCCCGCCTCCTTGGTGAGCTGCGCGGGGATGCGCAGGCGCACCGGCGTGAGATCCACCTCCAGGTTCAGCGCCTGTGCCTCCTGCGTGCCGCTGCCCTTTACCGACAGGCCCACCGGCCCGGCGATCATGCCGTTGAGCTGCTTCTTCAGCGGCGGGTAGTACTCGGCCAGCACCGCCGGGTCGAGGCCATGGCTGGTCAGCTCGAAGCCCTCCACCGCGGGCGAGCCCCCCAGCATCCCCTTCACGCGGCCCTTGCCGCTGATCCCCGCCGGCCCGAAGTCCAGCTTGAACCGATCCAGCGCCAGATCGCCCGCGGCGAGGTCCGCCTTCACGTCCGTGTCCAGCACCACGTCCAGCGCCTTGCCTCCCTCGGCCCCCGCGAAGCGCAGGCCGAGCGCCTGGATGATGCCTTCCAGCCGAGTAGGCCCCTTGCCGCCCGGCACCGCCCCTCCCAGCTCTGCCTTCCAGTCCGCCGTCAGCGTGCCCGCCTGGAACCCCACGCTCGGCGGCAGGTACGGGCCGAGCGGCGCCAGGTCGATGCTCTCCGCCTTCAGCGTGAGCCGCTCTGGAGTCGGCACCAGCGTGGGCGGCAACGGCGCGGCCGCCAGCGTCACGAACAGGTTCTGCTTCTGCGCCAGCACCGCCGCGGCCAGCTTTGCCTCCAGCGGCTGGCCTACGCGCAGGTCCTTCACCTCGATGTCCAGGTCCGAGATGGCCAGCTCCTGCGCCTTCCCACCCGAGCGGTCCACGAAGCGGATGGTGCCGTCGGTGAGCGCGGCCCGCTCTACCCGTATGCCGGACAGGTCGGCGGGGGGCTTCTCCTCGGCGGGCGGCTCCTCCGGCTTCTGCTGCTCCGCCAGCTTGTCCATGAGGCGCTGCACGTTGGTGGTGCCGTCTGGGAGGCGGATGACGTTGACGGTGAGGCCCGTCACCTCGGCGTTGAGCACCTGGATGTCCTGGCCCCGCGAGCGGAGCAGCGGCATGGCCGCCACGCGCACGTCCAGGTTCTTCAGCTGCGTCAGCGGCAGCTCCTCGCCCTCGGCGGGGCCCACGGTGACGTCATCCACATCCACGCCCACGTGCGGGAACAGCTTCGTGGAGATGTCTCCCACCTCCACCGGCCGCCCGAGCTGCTGCGAGAGCGTGGCCGCCTGAGCGCGTGCCTGCTGCAGCAGGATGGCGTCGAGCCGCCACAGCACGATGGCCACGGCGATGACGAGCACGGCGATGATGCCCCCGAGCACAAAGGGCCAGCGTCTCTTCTTTTGAGCCTCCATCGCTTGCTACCTCCTCCAACCAGACCCAGGGCCTCCGGCTCGGCCCGGGACGGCATCTAGGGGCGGGAACCTAACCACCTTCCGGGACTCCTACAGCCCCCGACGTGACCAGACGGAAAAGACTTCACGCTTCCCAGGTTAATGGGGAGTAGCAGGGATGCCCGGCGAGCAGGGGAGAGGGCCCCCAGGAATACGAGCCCGGAGAGGCCATACCCGGGGAGGCGCTCACCGGGTGAGCAAGGGTTCCCAGCGGACGGGCCCCCACGGGATTCCCTCGATGGGTGTGCGCTTCTCCGAGGCCGCCGCAGAGCTGCGCAGGACGCGTCCTTGAGAGTCCAGGGCCAGCATCGAGCCCGCCGGCTCGGAGATCTGACCGAGCATTCGCCCGGCATCCAGGTCCACCAGCACTCCGGAGGACAGGACGAGCGGGCCGGCCGTGAGGTCCGAACGGATCTGCGACTCAGCGAGGACGGTCTGCGCTCCTGTCGCCAGGTTCAGCAGCGACACGCGGGTCTTCCTCCGGTCCCACGCTTCCCCCTTCTCGAGGGTCTCGGAGAGAAGCGCCCAGGTGCCTCTCATGGACTCAAGCTCTTCGAGGACAGGGCGCCGGGTGCGCTGCTCGAGATCCACGATGAAAGTCTCCTCCTCGAGCTGGGGGTCCAGGTCCTTGGCGGCGAGGGACGAGGCGATCGGAGTCGCCCTGTTGAGCTGGACGAAGCGCGAGGGCTCCTCGAAGAGGTTGTCTTTGAAGGGAGACTCCACGCTCAGGCCCAGCGGCTGGTGGATCGACGCGCCATGGAGCTCGACGGGCGCGGGGGCGTCATTCCCCGCGGCCGTGCAGGCCACCACCAGGAGCTGGCGCTCGGCATCCGCGTGCAGCACGCGGCCCTTGCACGCCGCGGGGACCCACTCGGTCTGTCGGCCCGAGGCATCCTCCACGAGCAGCTCGCCCTGGGCACCTCGTCGCAGCATGGACGGGCCTACGGGCCCGAGCACGTCCTTCCCTTCATAGAGAGGGCCCTCTTCCACGCGGCGAATGCGAGCCACGGGAATGTCGCCCTTCCAGCCCGACCTGCTGAAGGACATGACGGGACCGCGGCACCGCGCCGGTGCCAGGGAGGTCCTCTCGACAGGCCAGCGGAGCGTCCCATCCTTGTCCGTGTCCTCGACGAGCACCTGGAACAGGGCCCAGGCTCCAGAGGGTTCGAGCCACGCACGGCGCAGCTCGCCCGTTCCTGCATCCACCACCTGCTCGCGGCCAGAGGCCAGCTCGCGCACGATGGCGACCACCTTGCCCGCCTCCTTGCGCAGGAAGAGCAGCAGCCGCCCATCCCGAGAGAAGCGGGCGATGGGCGGAGGCAAGAGGGCATCATCCCTCTCTCGGTCATTGGGTTGGAGGGGTGCCAGCTCGCGCTCGGTGCCTGCCTGCGTGTCGATGAGCCGGAGGGAAGAGCCCCGGACCACCACGATGAAGCGTCCCTTACGGTCGGCGCTGATGAAGTCGTCGATGCGCTCACCGGGCCCGGGCTCGAGGAAGAGGTACTGCTCGAGCTTGTCCCCATGGATGTTGCCGTGGTGCCCGACGGCGACGCTGATCTTGCCGTCACCCGTCGTGTCCTCCCGGGCCTGACAGGCGATCAACCAGCGCCCCTCCGGTGAGACCGCCTGCAGCACGAAGGGATGCTCCGTCCCAAAGAGCCCACTCGCCAGGACAGGCGCAGGAGCGGTGGAAGCCGGAGCGGGCGGGGAGCTGACTGCCTCACCTGAGCTCGAGGAGCGCGAGGAAGCGCAGGCGGAGAGCAGCACCAGCAGTGGCAGCAGGTTCGGGCGCATGGCAGGCAAGGCTGCGAGAGACGGAGCGCGGCTGCAACCCCCAAGACAGCGGTTCTCGTTGCCGGGCTTCCATGCTCTTCTGCTGCGGTGTCCAGGCTCGGCGTCAGAGCTCGATGATCCTGGGCTTGCTGGGAGGCGTCTCGGCGGGCCTCTCCTCGTCGGAGAGCGTGAAGCCGGCCGGGGCCGCGACCTGCTCGGAGTCGTACATGTCCAGGTAGAGGATGACGGGCTGCTCCATGCCTTCGTAGATGACCTCGTACATGTCCAGCAGCCCCTGGCCCATGAAGCCGTTGGGGGTCTCGAACGCGCAGCAGCTCCCCAGCCGGCGCCAGGCCAGCGATTGGCCCTCGGGCCCGCGCAGCGCCTCCAGGAACGCGTGCTGTCCCTCGGGGCCTCCACCCACGTGGATGGGGTGGTCCGGAGAGAAGCCATAGGAGCCCTCTTCACCCCGTGCTGGCTGCCACGCCTCGGCGTGGACCAGGGATGAGCGCGGCCGAGCTTTGGGCGTGGAGGAGCACGCGGCGAGGACGAGCAGTCCGAGCGTGGCGAGGCGGGCGAGCGGCATCAGGAGCCTCCAGGAGAGAACGACCGGGTTTCCAACGCTTCGTCCAGGCTGGTCACGCCTCAGACCGTCCAGTAATAGCTCCACTTGAGCAGCAGGGCGTCCGTGGCAGGGCCGGAGAACAGCCGCCGGGGCAGCAGCGTGGCCGGAGGTGTCTCGCCGTCCGGCGTCGGCAGCCCCTGCTGCGAGCGCGTGTACACGAGGAAGAGCGTGGAGCCCAGCCGGTACTCCCAGCGCATCACCACGTTGAGGTTGAGCGCCACGTCGTAGAAGTTGTCTCCTTGGGCCTCGACGGGCGTCATCGCAGAGAACCGGATGGGGGTGCGCGCCCCATCTGACGACGCCTCGAAGAAGGGGCCATAGAGGCCATAGTCGGTGAAGAGCTGGGCATAGCCCTGCAGCGTCAGGTTCGGACGGATGACCCACTGCTGTCGCAGGGTGATGGAGAGGTAGTTGGACTGCAGGCTCCCCAGCAGGAAGCGCTGATCTCCCAGGTTGTCCACGAAGCGCGGGGCCGACTCGGTGCGGTCATCCATCACCTCCAGGCGCGTCTCCAGCGCGGGGTGCGGGCGCAGCGAGAGCGTCAGGTTCGCACCCCAGCCCCACGCACCCGGGGCCGGGCCGCGCTCATGGTGGCCGATGACCACGAACCCCAGGGCCTGGAACGCGCGGTTGCCATTGCTCTCCCCGATGAGGACGAGGAAGGAGGAGCGCTCCTGCTGGAGCGGGATGCCCGTGCGGTCCAGCTCGCGGATGTCGTAGCCGCCCACGTTCATGCCCGTCTCCAGGCCGATGTAGTCGTAGCTGGGCAGCTGCAGCATGCCGTTGAAGTTCACCCAGTTCCCCCGGTGGAGTCCGCGCCCGTCCGTCGTCCAGCTCGAGCCGCCCCCGAGGTTGGCGCGGAGCTCCTTGAACGGCCCGATGCCGTTGGGGCGCTGGTAGCGCAGCCAGACGTGCGGCGAGTGGTCGTTCTGCGTGCGCTGGAAGCCGGTGGCGTTCAGATCCAGCGTCGGCGTGGAGAAGTCATAGCCCGCCTGCCAGCGGAAGCCATCACCGCCGAACTTCCCCGCGCGCAGGTAGCCGCCGTAGCCGGTGGAGCCGGGCCGCAGCACCGTGCCGTCCCGCAGGGTGCGCTCGGGCAGCCCGCCCACGCTGCGGCTGGCGTCCACCTGTCCCAGCACGCCGTACTCGCTGTTGGAGGTCTTCAGGTCGAAGTCCGCCGCGGCTCCCATCCCGCCCCGGGCCAGGCACTCCGCGGGCTGGTCCTCCTCGTCCAGCGCTGCCTCCTCCGGGGTGCAGCCGCGCACCAGGGGCGTGGCCGCCACGAAGCTGCCACCCACCCGCGAGTTCTGTCCCACCGAGCCCCGCCCCACCGCGGCCAGGTAGTTGGTGGGGGGCTGCGGCCCGCCGGGCAGCGAGCTGTTGGGGCCCAGGTGCAGCGGGCGGCTGGCATGCGGGCGCCAGCGCCGGTCCGGGCGCTCCTCGTCATGCTCCATCCAGGGCCCGGTGACGAGCGCATTCAGCACCCCCACCTCCAGGCCCTTCACCGCTGTGCCCGTCAGCTTCGCCGCGCCGAGAATGGGCGTGTCCAGGCCGATGCGCCGCGAGTAGAAGAGCGTCTGCGGCACCGAGCCCGTCTCCTGGCCCACTGGCTGGAAGAGCTCCAGGCCCTGCGTGAAGAAGGAGCGCTTCTCGGGGAAGAAGGCCTCGAAGGTGGACAGGTTGAGGATGAGCTGGTCCGCCTCCACTTGGCCGAAGTCCGGGTTGAAGGTGGCGTTGAGGGCCAGATCGCTGGTGAGCGCCGCCTTTACATCCAGTCCCACATCCAACGTCGGGTCCAGCAGCCGCGGGCGGGGCACGGCCTCATCCGAGAACTGCGGCCGGAGGATGCCGCGCGTGGCCAGGTAGGGCACCAGCTCCACCGCCCGCTGGGGCTTGAGCCCCTCCAGGCCCGTGAGGTGCCCCAGCCGCGAGACGGTCGCGTTGCTGGTGCGCGGGTTGTCCACGGACTCGTGCTCCTCGTTGAGACGGGCGATCTCCCGGCGCACCGAGAAGCCCCACGTCTGCGCGGCCGCCACGGGAAAGCGCAGCACGGACAGGGGGATGGCGAACTCGGCCACCCAGCCGTTCGCCTGATGGCCGGCGACTCCGCCCCACACCGCGTCCCAGTCAGTGGTGTACGTGCGATCGTCGTAGAAGAGCCCATCCGACAGCACGCCGCCCGCGCTCAAGGAGAAGGAGTACGCAGTGCGGTGGTCGTGCGTGGAGTCGATGATGAGGTGCACCCAGTCCGTGGGGAGGGTGCTGTCCCGCCGGCCCAGGCGCCGGTCGATGAGCTCTGGCTTCGAGTCATGGGCGATGACGCCGAAGTAGACGCGGTCCGAGTCAAAGAGGATGCGCACCTCGGTGCGCTCGCTGGGAGCCGCCCCGGCGGTGGGGAAGCGCTGCACGAAGGCGTCGAAGACGGGGGCTCGAGCCCAGGAAGGCTCATCCAGCTTCCCGTCCACCTGGATATCACCGCTTGCGGGAGCCGCCTGGATGAACTGGTCCCGTCCAGGCCCCTCCACCGCGGCGCTGGCGGCCATGGCGCACAGCAGCACGCCGAGCCCCAGTCCATGACACAGCATTCCAGACTTCCCGTTCCTCAAAGTCGTCCCCCTGCGGCAGGGCGAGCCTACCAGCAGCGGCCCTCAGAACGCATGAGCGCGCCTTCCATTTCACGGTTTCCTGCGCGCGTCACCCTCCCTCTTGCCGCCCGAGAGGGAGCGCACAAAGTCCGAGTCGATCCCATGGATGCGCAGCTTGACCAGGTCCTCCGCCGAGAGGCTCTGGAGGCCCAGTCCCTTCATGTCGCGGATGAACTCCGGCGTCACGTTGTGGATGCGGCACTGGACGAGCTGCTCGAGCGACAGCTTTCCATACCCGAGCGAGGAGAGCGTCCGGATGTACTCTGCCGTCACCTGGAAGATGCCGACCTGGAACAGCTCCTCGAGGGGGAGGTCCCGGTAGCCGAGCGTCGCCAGCTCCTTGACTCGGGTGGTGGTGACCTCGAAGAGGGCGAGCTTGAATTGATCGTCCGGGGTGAGCTTCGGGTAGCCCAGCCCGGACATGGCCTTGGCGTAGGCCTCGCTCGGCTCGAACTGGTAGTGCCCCGCGCCCTCACCGCCAGCGAAGCGGCCCTCGAACGAGAAGGTGCCGGCCTCGCGCGTCATGCGGAAGGGCGCCGTGCTGCCCTCGGCGGTGGACAGGCCCTGAAAGGCCGTGAGCGGCACCGACATGCCCATCTGGCCGCCACGCTCGCCCTTGGTCCGGAGCGAGAGCTCGAGCTGGGCCTCCTTCTCCTTGACGCTGGCGGTCCAGGTGCCGGTGTGCGTGGAGGCGGCGAGCACGGGTGCGGCCACGAGGAGCGCTGCGAAGAGAGGGAGGAGGTGCGGTGAGCGGGTCATGGCTTGGGACTCCTTCGAGCAAGGCACGGCCCTTGGGCACGCGCTTGTGGGAGCGCGGCCCTGGGCACAGGGTGAGAGGGGGGAGGGGGACTACTTCCGAGGCTGCTTCATGCGGCGGATGAAGTCCGCGTCGATGCCGCTGGTGCGCAGCCGGATCAGCGCCTCCGCGTCCAGGGTCTCCAGGCCCGACTCGCGCATCTGCCGGATGAAGTCCGAGTCCACGCCGAGGGCACGCAGCTCGACGAGCTTGTCCGCAGGCAGGTCTTTCAGGCCCGCGTCACGCAGCGCGCGGATGTAGCTCGGGGTGACGCCCAGCGCGTGGAACTCCACCAACTGATCCGCGTCCAGCTTCGAGTAGCCCGACTTGGACAGCTCGGCGATGGTCTCCGGCTTCACGCCCACGGCGCGCAGCTGCGTCAGCGCCTCCAGGCCCAGCCCCGTGTAGCCGGCGGCCTTCAAGTCGCGCAGGTACTTCTCGTCCACGCCCACGGCGCGCGCGGAAGTCACATCCTCCGGGCTCATCTTCGTGAAGCCCTGGGCCTTCATTGCCTCCAGCCACGCGGGGGTGACACCGATGTGCTTCATCGCCACCAGGTCATCAGCGGCCACCTTCTGCCCGAAGCGGGAGTTCATGTCCTTCACGTACTCGGGGGTGATGCCGGCGTGACCGAACTGCACCAGGTTGCCCACCGTGGGCTCGTAGCCCATGCCCTTCACCGTCTCCACCATCTCCGGTGTGACGCCCGCGACCTTCAGAGAGACGAGCTGATCCACCGAGAGAGGGCCCTCGCCCACGCGGGTGCGGTCATCCTCGTCGTCATCGTCCCTGCCAGGGCGCGGATGGGGGTTGGGGTTGGGGTTGGGATGGGGGCTCGCGGCCATCAGGTGCCCGGGAGCGGGGGGGGAAGGCGGGCTGGGAGGCAGGGGCGCGGAGGAAGGGGACACAGGAGCGGGCGGCGCGACCCTGGCGGGCGGAGAGGGGGGCGTGGGCGCCGCAGAGGTGGGCGCCGCAGGGGTGGAAGGGGTCGCGGCGAGCACGGTGCGCGTGTGCTCGGCCGGCAGCATGAGGGCGGTGACGGGCGCGGCCACCGCGAGGCTGCTCATGAGCGTGAGGACGGAGGCGCCCGCGACCCAGCGTGAGGAGCACCGCGAGACGGGGGAGACCACCAGCCGGCGCACGCGCTCCGGCAGCGAGCCACCCAGTGCGGACAGGGCTGGACTCGGGGCAAGCGTGGGCAGGGCGCGCAGCTCCTCCAGCGCGGTGAGCGCCCGGGCGTAGGACAGGGGGCTGCCGCTCGTGCCGGCCGCGATGTCGTCGCAGCAGTGCTCGCGCTCCACGCGAATGACGCGGGACACCCACCAGACGGCCGGGTGGTAGAACAGCAGCGTCTCCACCAGCGTCTGCGCCAGGTTCACCACGAAGTCATAGCGGCGGATGTGAGCCAACTCGTGCGCGAGGATCATCTCGAGCTGGCGTGCGGGCAGGCCGGTGAGCGCGGAGGCGGGCAGCAGCACCACGGGCCGCAGCCACCCCACGGCCGAGGGCACGTCCACCGTGGCGGACTGGAGCAGGCGCACTGCGCGCTTCAGCCCCAGCCGCGAGGCCGTTGCCTCCAGCCGCGCCTGCCACTCCATGGGCGCGGGAATGGCCGCGCGCACCAGCCGGCGCAGGCGCAGCCATCCCGCCAGCAGCCGCAGCGAGGACAGCGCCACGCCCAGGCCCCACGTGAGCACCAGCCAGGGCAGGTGCTCACCCACGAACGCAGCGGCGCGACTCAGCAGCGGCGCGATTTCTGGGACGAAGGCAGCAACTGGCGCAGCCGCCACGGTGGAGGGGTGCGGCGCGGGAATCGTCGGAGCCGCGAACGTGCGAGCGGTCGGCACCGCGAGAGCCGAGGGCGTCGCGACAGCGGCCTCAGCCGGCTGGCCCTGCACAGCGGTGTAGTGACGCCAGCCCGTGGCCACCGGGAGGGCGAGCATCATCACCAGCGCGCCACAGGCCAGGCCATAGCGTGCGTGAGCGGCCCGGCGCCCGAGCACCCGCAGCGCGAGCGCCAGCACCACCGCCACGAGCGTGCCCTGCCACAGCAGGTGCAACAGCGCCCAACCCAGGGACTCCAGGACGAGACCGTTCACGGCTCCACCTCCTGCTCCAGAGAATCGAGGAGCCGGCGCAGCTCGGCCAGCTCCTCGGGGGAAGTCTTCTTTGTGGACAGCGCCTGCATGGCCAGCTGGGCCGGCGAGCCGCCAAAGGCGCGCTCCACCAGATCCGTCACCAGCTGGCGCTGCGTCTTCTGCTGCGTCACGCGCGAGCTGTAGACGTGGGCGCGCTGGGCCTCGTCGCGCACCACAAGCCCCTTCTCGGTCATGATCTGCATCATCTTGAG
This sequence comes from Hyalangium sp., assembly GCF_035629615.1. Lineage (GTDB taxonomy): Bacteria > Myxococcota > Myxococcia > Myxococcales > Myxococcaceae > Hyalangium. The sequence goes on from NZ_DASPHO010000056.1 coordinate 14,403, forward strand.
GACGGTGGTGTAGCCGCTCCCATCCTGGAGGGCCTCGTGCACCTCCCGCACCGTGCTGGGCCCTCGCGCCCAAAGGACGCGGAGGATGGCCAGCTCGGCATCGGTCGGTCGCGGCAGCTTCGATTCGCTCATGGCTCCCTCGACGTCCAGCAGCATCGGGAGAAATATACGAAGCTATTCGTAGATGTCAACGAAGGTTTTCGTAGATGGTTGGGAGTGCGCCTGGTTGTCCAGCAGGCACGGGGCACGGCTCCTGAGAGGCGGGGGTTCCACGCAAGAGAGGGGGGAGCCACCTTTCGGAGAGCATTGGACTCTGGAGGCGGCGATGGCGGAGACCCAGAAGACGGGCAAGCAACAATCAGCGGGGAAGAGCAAGGCCGGGCGGGCGAAGACAAACTCCGGGCGCATCCAGGTGCGCAAGGACACCGCGGAGTACCGGGCCGTCGCTCAGGAGCAGGCCGCGCGGGTTCGTGAGGAGATCGACATTGCCCTGGCCCACGCGCGGCGGATGCGTGAGGAGATCGAAGGGCGCATGGAGAACCAGTGGCACAACCGGCCCGTGACTCCTGCAGCCGGAGCGAAGGCCCGGACTGGGCGCGGTCGCCGCAAGAAGGCCTGAGCCCGCTCGCGGTGCGACTCCAAGGACCGGGGAGCGCATCGCAGGCGAATGTCAGACACGCCTAGTAAAACGCCTCATCCTGGTGGAACAAGCATTCACCGGGAACTGAGAAAAACAATCTTTCTCAGAAAAAGAAAGAGGCGTGTGTGAGTCATTTCGGTCTGAAGTTTCTGACAGGTGTGTTGACGGGCCTGGCCCTGGCGGGCTGTGGCACCGAGTCCATGCCGCAGCCTTCCGAGTCACCCTCCGGCAGCGCGAAGCAGGAGAAGCAGGAGCTGACGCGTGCCATCCCCGGCAAGCAGCTCATCCCCCATCGGTACATCGTGGTGCTCCAGGAGTCCAAGGGCTCCGAGCGCATGCAGGCGCAGGAGGTAGGGCGGTTCGCCGCGAGCCTCGCCCAGGAGCATGGCGCGAGGGTGGCCCGCACCTACACCCATGCGCTGCGCGGCTTCGTGGCGGAGATCGACGATGCGCGCGTGGAGAGCTTGCGCAAGGATCCGCGCGTGGCCTTCGTCGAGCAGGACGCGGTGATGAACATCGCCACGGAGCAGTCCAACGCCACCTGGGGCCTGGACCGCATCGATCAG